>NZ_KZ454887.1:0-98184 GCF_002792415.1 Marinomonas sp. BSi20584 | reverse complement strand
CTTGAGGCTGATTAGGAGAGATGGTATCTACGGGGTTGGTTATTGTTTAAATTGCCACTGCGGCAGTTGGGTGTCTGGGTGTGATAAGCATATGAGGTCCGCCTGATAAGCGGTTTCTATAGTGTTGCCTTGGGCGAGTCTTTTGGGCTCACTGTTGAAGATGACTTTGCCTTTTTCTAATAGGACGAGTTTGTCGCCATAGAGTGCCGCTAGGTTGATGTCGTGTAGGATGCAGAAAATCCCCAACCCTTGTTGGGCAAGGTTTTTAAGTAGCCTTAAGACTCGTTGCTGCTGGTGCAAGTCGAGTGCTGAAATGGGTTCGTCTAATAGTAAGTATTTGCCTTCTTGGGATTGTTTTCTTGTTCGTGAGGGCTTGTCTGCGAAGAGCTGAACTAAGACTCTTGCGAGTTGGATACGTTGCTGTTCTCCTCCGGATAAGCTGGCGTATCGACGAGTTTCTGTGTCTGGCATGCCAACTTCGACTAAGGTGTCATGAATTAACTTCGTGGCTTGCTGATCTGACAATGCCCATGGTGCGAGTCCAAGAGAAACCACTTCTTTAACGGTTAATGCGAAAGGCAGATGTATTTGCTGAGTCAATACGGCGCGCTTTTTGGCGAGGTCTGCCAGCGACCAATTCGACAACAGTTTTTTATCTAGCGTGATGTGCCCTGCATCTGCTTGAAGTGTGCCTGAGCAGCATTTTAATAGCGTCGATTTTCCCGCGCCGTTTGGCCCAAGAATAATAGTAAGTTGTCCAGGCTTAATGCTAAGAGAAACATTTTCTAACAAGTTTTTCCCAGATCGAATAAGTGTGAGTTGGCTGATGTTAAGCATTAGCTGGTTTCTCGTATATTTTTTAAAAGTAGCCATAAGAAAAATGGCCCACCCAGTAAGCTGGTGACCAAACCAACAGGCAGTTCAGCTGGAATGACTAAAAGTCGAGCCAAGGTATCTGCTCCTGTTAGTAAGCTGGCACCTAATAAGGCAGAGCAGGGAACAACAATGCGGTTATCGGCACCAAAGAGCATACGAATGAGATGAGGGACCATTAGTCCAATAAAGCCAATAAGACCTGTAAAGGCAACGGTCACGCCGACACATAACGCCACAATGGCGATGAGCTTTATTTTGAAGTTCTCGACATCTAGTCCTAAATAACGGGCTTCTTCTTCGCCAAGTAATAACAGATTTAAGTTTTTAGATTGACGCCAAACATAACAAAGCATTGGTAATAAAATGCTCGCAATAACAGCAACTTGTTCCCATCTAGCGCCGCCTAAATTTCCCATTGCCCAAAAAGTTAAGGCTCTTAGCTGCTCATCATTACTTACGTAAGTAAGTAACCCCGTTGCTGACCCAGATAAGGCATTGATAGCGATACCAGCAAGGAGTAAATGCAGCACAGATACTTGGCCCTTGTGTTTGGATAATTGAAAAATCAACCAGCAGGTTAGTACCGCGCCCAAAAACGCTGCTGCGCTTTGCATATAAGATTGTGCCCACAGTGGTAAGTTATCTGCTAAAGGATTGAGAACAATCAGAATGCCGACAAAAACGGAAGCGCCAGATGAGACGCCTAATAAGCCGGGATCTGCCAATGGGTTACGAAATAATGCTTGCATTAACGCACCAGAAACAGCAAGTGCGGCGCCGACCAGAGCAGCCATGAGTAACCTAGGTAAGCGAACCGTCATAAGTATTTGCCGGTCTATGTCATTCATGGAAGACAGAAAAAGGTCTCGCCATGAAATCGAATAGGCTCCTTGCGTTAACGCAAATATCCCCACAATAAACAACGCTAGGATTAGGGCTGGATAAGGGATTTGCGAATAAAAGGCGCGTTTCATGGCGCCCAGTCTTCAAGTTGTTGATGTATAAACTGAATCGCCTGTGGTGTTCTTGGACCTAGCCCTAATGCTAATAAAGCATCTAAGGATATTAAGCGTTGGGCTTTTGCCGCTGGTGTCGAAGCCATTCCAGGTAAAGACCAAATGGCTTGCTCGCCTGCTCGTGTAAGCCCCTGTTGAGTGACGACAATGGCATCAGGTTGAGCGAGTAGAATGGCTTCAGGAGTAAGTGCTTTATAGCCGTTTATGGTATTTACGGCATTGATCGCCCCAGCTAGATGAAACAGCGCATCGGGAGCCGTTCCTTGTCCTGCTACCATAGGAGCACCACCCACTTGTAAGACAAACAGCAAACGAGGAGGACGTTTTTTCCAAGATTCGGGAATAGCTAATTCATCAAAGGCTTGCTTAATGCTATCAATAGCCTGCTTGCCAGCGATTGCTTGATCTAATGCATGAGCGACTTGTGAAACTTTATCAAAAATACCCTGTTTGGTATCCGGCGAATCAATAGTAACGATTTTCACACCAGTATCTTTTAGCTGCTGCAATACTTTAGCAGGTCCTGCTGATGGCGTGATGAGTAAGAGTTCTGGATGAACGCTCAGTACGCCTTCTGCCGACAGAGTGCGCTGGTAGCCAACTTTAGGCATTTGGTTCGCTTTATCGGGGTAGATGCTACTGGTATCGCTGGCAACGAGTTGCTTGTCAGCACCAAGTAAATAGACGATTTCTGTGACTGTTCCGCCTATGCTGACAACGCGCTGAGCAAAACTGAAAGTGCTGCTAAGTGATCCTAATACCATCAGGGTAACGAAAATAAGCGGCTTTCGGCTCATGATGTCGTCTCCTGTTTAGCGCTTAGACTAATCACTTTCTCTACTATGTTTTGCCATAGCGGTAGTTCAGGATTACCCGGTTTGCGTTTGCCAAATAGCATTAAAATGGAGTCGCCTTTGGCGTTGAATGCTTCAATAGAAGTAATAATGCCGTCGCTACTTGGTCGTTTAATAGCCCAAGTTTCTGCGATCAAATCTTCTCTTAGGTGCAAGTTAAAGCCTGGGTCTAATACATTGAACCAAGGGCCTTGTTGCATAAGGCTATGTACTTCGCCGCTGAAAATTTGGATGCAGCCTTTGTTACCAACAAACACCATGATGTTGCAGTTTTTTTCTTCAGCAAAGGTTATAGCGTTTTTTACACTGTCTTGTTCTAGTTTTGTCGCCCATTGATCACCAATTTGGGACAAAGCTTGAGTACGAGAAAGGCCGTGCCTTTTGAGCATGCCATGATATTCATGAACATCTTTTAGCTCTGACCATTCTATAGCGAAACGAGCTTGGTCAAAATTAGCTGGTAGCTCGCTGATAGGTTCTTGCTCCTCTTCTAACGGTAAATAAGTTGGGGTAACTGGGGAAGCGTCACGAAATTCAGTTATGAGAGCATTCCATTTTTCGGACAGAGTATTGTCTGTGCGATAGATTTTATGAAGTGCTAAGCCATGAGCGTTGAAAAACTGGATACTATGGCGGCCATTTTCGACGACATGGAATGCGCTGTGCCATTGGCCAATGAAGAGACGTAAATCAATGTCGTCCGATAGAACGAGACCCATGTTGCTTTTTTCCATAAAGCTGAACTTATGATATGTCCCAGTGGTTTCGTGTACGGCTTCATCATTGCGAGTGATGGTCATCACTTCACCTACGCCTTCTAGCAGCGCCAATAGATCTTGATATGGCGGCTTTATTGCCCATGTTTCTATGCCTTGTCGGCAAGCAACTAATTCGCCTTCGCTGATGTTTAGTTGTTTGGCCAGTTCCCGAGCTCGTGGCGCTTGGCTTGATGAAACAACTTCTAGATATCGCGAGTAAGCAAGATGGTTGGCGGTATTTGCTGTTTTAACTTTAGGTGCTTCGTTGTTGACTGACATATGAATTCTCCGTGAATAAACAAGGGAGAAACGCTTTCCCTTGTTTATTTCATTGGTGCTAGTAAGTATTTCGTTGATGTTAATGAGTACTTAGTTCGCGTTAATAAATACTTTGAGTGTGTCTTAGAATGACAAGGTTGCATCTATGCCAAAATTACGACCTGCACGGGTGTATCTATTCAAGTTAGTGCTGGTATTGGTTAGGTTACGAATGTCATTCCAATTCATGTATTTTTCGTCGGTTAGGTTAAAAAGACCGGCGTTAAAAGTGAGGTTTTGCGTCGGTTTGTAATAGGCTGTTAGGTCAACAAGGTTGTAATCCGATGTGGCAAGCCATTGTTTGCTGGTGGATATGTCTTCTTTTTTCTTACCAGACGCCCAAGTTAGGTTGAGCTTTCCACCCCATTGCTCTGATGGGGCATCGTAGCCAAGACCGACAACCGCACTAAGCGGTGAAATGCTGTCGAGCGGTTCACCGTTTTCAAGGTTATCTCCTTCTGCATAAGCTATGGCTCCATTTAATACCCAGCCATCACTAAGGGCATCGATGCTTTTAGATAGGTCTAAATTACCTTTGATCTCAACGCCTTTAATCACTACATGGTTAAGGTTTTGATTGGTATATTGGCCAAGGCTAAAAGCCGCTGAAGAGCCTAAAGATACTTGCTCAATGAAGTTTTTATAATCGTTGTAGAAAGCGACAAACTCTGCCGCTCCATATGTATTTTGAGCGCGAATACCTGCTTCGATGAAGAGACTTTCTTCTGGTTCCAAATCTGGGTTTGGTGTTATTTGGTAAGAACCATAAGAAGCTGAGTTTGCGAAGTAGTAGTAGAGTTCGTCTAAGTTTGGCGCTCTAAAACCTGAGCCTGTTTTGCCGAAAATCGTGTAGGTTTCCGTTAGAGCAAATTCGGCAGCCAGTTGTGCTGTGAGTGCTTCGTTTTCATTATTTCCCCATGACTCTATGTATTCGTCGCCTGTTGTTGTGTACTTATAATTGTCGTAGCGGATGGCAGGGACTAGAGTCAGTCGATCTGTTGCAGCCCAGCTGTCTTCTATGTACACGCCAAAGATGTTGGCATCAGCTACAGGAGAAAAACGAGATGCTGTGGTTGTACCTGATACTGTGTCTTTGTTTAGATTTTCCAAAGACTTTTTATCGTAATTTAAACCATAGCGGATTTGATGAGCGTCAATTTGTTTCACTAAATCGGCTTTTAAACTGGTACTTTCCTCATCATAAAAGCGATCAACTAGGCGGTTGTTATTGCTCCGATGTGTTTTATTGGTGGTTTTGGTATCTTGATAATCGACCTGCCATTTTAGGCGATCATATAAGGTGTTGGTTTGTGTGTTTTCATGGAAGAAGCCAATACGGCGGCGGACACTTTTGTCGTCAGAACTTTGTTGATCTGTTGCTGAGCTTTCTGAAAATAAGTCGGACTCTGACGTGCTGTGGAAGTATTCGCCCACAAAACCAATACGGTTATTGTCGTTTATTTGCACCTGTACTTTGGCGAGTACGTTGTCTGATCCGGTGTCAGAAGGGTCTACTGAAGCTCGTTTGACTCCGACTGTCTGATCCGATCCTGCGTCACCTTGATGGTTCTCATTTTCATGACCATCTCGGTTTGTGTATACAAGCAAGGATTCAACCTTGCCGGTGCGATTTGCAATGGTGAGTGTTTGATTGAATTCATCCGATGCACTTTTGTATCCGGCTTTTAACGAGCCTGAAGTGTCATTGCCTTCTGCGGATAAAAAGCTACTAGGCTCTTTTGTTCTATACTTTACAACGCCACCTAGGGCACCACTGCCTTCTACAACATCACCGCCCTTAATTATTTCGACAGACTCTAATGAATCTAGATCAACGGTATTTCGTCCAGTTCTTAAATACGTGGTTGTAGGGCCGTATGCATCGGCTTGTGTTACGCCATCGACACTGATTTTTACGCGATCGCCATCAAGTCCTCGAATATTGATGCTGCTGATACCAAAACGAGAATCTTGGCTGGCATCGACACCAGGTTCGTAGCGGACTAAATCATCTAGATTACGGACTAGTGTTTTTTCGATATCTTTATAATCAATACTAGAAACTGAGCTACCCACCTTTGGCGCACTTTCTGATAGAGCATCTGCTTCAATTGTGACAGTGTCTAACTGGTGTTCTACTTCTAATGTATCTGCGGAAAAGACAGGATTTGCTGCCATAATGGATAGAGCGATTAAAGATAAGGGAACAGGGTAAGCCGTTTTTTTCATGATTTCTCTCGTTGATTCATTAAGTTACTCCGAACTAAAAAACAATCCTTTATGAGAATGATTATCACAAAATAACGATCATTGATGCAAATGACTTTCATTAACATTTATTAATAAAGTAAGGATATTCGCTATTGAAAGAACTTTTTTAATTATGGTTTATGATTTAGGAGACGTTGTTTTTACTATGAAGGCTTAATATGTGGGAGTTCATGCGTAAGGGAATAAATGCTTTCGTTAGTGAGTTTTATGGGATGCTTGATTGGTGATCTGTTTTAGCTGAGACTGTCACTAAATCTGTTCCAAACTACAGGCCCAATCATGCAATCTCTAGACGAATTAATTGCGTTACGTAAAACCCTTCATCAGAATCCAGAGCTGTCTAATCAAGAACAGGCTACAGCGGTTCGAATTTTCAACGAATTTCAAGCTTTCTCGCCGGATGAGGTTGTTACCGATCTTGGCGGAACGGGTCTGGCGTTTGTATTTAATGGTGCTGACAGTGGCCCAACGACTTTGATTCGTAGCGAATTGGATGCTTTGCCGATCCAAGAAACCAATAGTTTTGCTCATCGTTCACAAGTGAAAGGCGTTTCTCATAAGTGTGGTCATGATGGGCACATGAGTATCGTGACCGCGTTGGGTGCGGAATTGTCGAAGCATCGTCCGCAGAAGGGGCGTGTTGTGCTGTGCTTTCAGCCAGCAGAAGAAACCGGAATGGGAGCGATTCAAGTCGTAAACGATGCGCGTTTTACCGCTCTTACTCCAGACTATGCTTTTGCCCTACATAATTACCCTGGGTTAGAACTGGGTAAAGTAGCTGTGCGAGCAGGTACTTTTAATTGTGCTTCTAGAGGCATGATTATCCATCTAAAAGGCAAAACCTCACATGCGGCGCATCCTGAAAATGGTATTAGCCCTGCCAATGCCATGTGCCAAATTATCCAAGAGCTAAACTCGCTGCCAGCAAGCATTCCACAACAAGCAGGCGCAGGGCGAAATTGGGTAACGGTTATCCACGCCAAATTAGGTGAAATTGCCTTTGGGACGGCGCCGGGTGATGCGGTGGTCATGGTGACTTTGCGCAGTGAAAGCAATGAAGGTATGCAAACTCTGATAGAGCAGGCCGAGCGCTTCTCTCAAGCAGTAGCAAAGAGTGAAAATCTAAGTATTTCATTTGAATACGATGATGTGTTTCAGGCCAGCGTAAATTCTCAACAAGGTTGCGATATAGTGGTTCGTGCCTGTGAAACCACGAAAACGCCTTTGGTCTTGCTGGATGAGCCAATGCGTTGGTCAGAAGATTTCGGTCAGTTCACCGCTACAGCAAAAGAGGGTGCAATGTTTGCTTTGGGTGCAGGACAAGCTAGCCCGCAATTACACAATCCAGATTACGACTTTCCTGATGGTTTGATATCTGTTGGTCGAGATCTTTTTTTGGATATTATTCGCCAATTAAATGGTTTGGAGGAGTTTTAGCATGATTACGCTTCGACAGGCTGCTTTAGAAGAACTTGCCGATGTGAAAGCGTTACTTTGGAATCATGGTCCAAATGAATGGAATTATTTAACTGAAGAAGGTGTTGATGCTGAGTTCTCTCTGATTGAGCACGGCACGGCGGTTGCTATGGTTGCGGTTGATTCCCTTGGCGCTGGCAGCAACCAAATTATAGGCTTTGCTGTTTTGATTGATGGGGCAGTCAGTCCCGATTATTTGGCCAAGTATTCGGCCCTTAATGAGCTTTTTTTTATTGGTGATGTAGTTGTTTCTAGTGCGTATTCTGGTACGAAATTGCTTGAGTGCTGTATAGAAAAGTCCAAAGAAAAGCGAGCTACTGTTGTATTAATTGAGCGGCATGAAGAAAACTTAGCTTCTGCAGGCATGATGAGAAAATCCGGATTCAAAGTTGTGGAAACTTTTTATGATCCAACTAAGAGATCTGCAGGCTCAAGAAAGACTTCTATTTTGGAATGCCGAGTAGGGTAAGTTCACGTCGCTATTTTGTTTTCAACATTCTTTTCAATATAAGGTATGAGTCATAGTTGACGCGATGGCTCTTTTTGGCGTTTAACGCTAAAATCTTGTCGTTTTTGACACAAAATTTTAACCCCCACTTTAAGTAACTTGTAATGAGTACTCATTCTGAAGGATCCGTAATGAAGGGAAAATTCTTTAAAGCCGCCGCTGTTATGGCTTGTTTATCTTCTGCTGCCGCATTCGGCTTTAGTTTCGACATTTTGGGTTGGTTCCAAAAGAGTAGCAATATCGACAAGATGATCGAATATGTTCCTGCTGATACGGCTCTTTTTGTTGGTGGTGTGACAAATAAAGATATTGTTACTAGCTCTGATCAGATGATGGCTCAGCTGAAAGATAGTAGCGATGGTGAAGCTATTTTAGAGATGCTTAAGTCTTTTCCTGAAAGTGAAGGCTTAGATTTTATACGCTGGTTTATTAAAGATTATTACGAAGTGGCGCCCAAGGGCGGCATAGCAATATACAACCACTACGGCCTTGATATGGAAGGCGCAAGCGTTGTGTATTTAGACGGGATTTTCCCCGTTATGCGTGTTGTATTGCAAGACGAACAGGCGTTTTTGAGTCTTGTAGAAGAAGCGGCACAAGAAAGTGATTTGACCTTGGGATCAAGAACTATTGCAGACCAAACCTTAACGACTATTGAGCTGGCGAAAAATGATGATCTAGTACTGACGCTTGGTTTTATGATCAAGGATAACGTTCTTACTATCTCAGTATTATCGCAAAAAGATGATTCAGCGGCTCAAGCTCAGCGTTTTGCTTTAACGAAGCCTTCAGTGCCTATGCCTGTAGATAGCTGGAAAAACGACGGTAAGACATATAACTTCATGGATTACTCCCATGGTTATGTAAGTTTGCTGAATATTGCTAATGCTGTGCTGGACAAGGACGCTCGTGCTCACCAGCAATTGAAAGTTTTGTTGGGAGATAAGCTGCCTGATTTAACGGAAGCTCAAATGCAGTGTCGAGCTGACATCGTCAATATTGTTTCTGGTGTACCGCGTTTTGTCTTTGGTTTGAATCGTTATGATGTAAAAGACGACAACATGGCGTTTGACTTCTCCTATGCCCTAGAAATCCAAAATGCCAATGTGTTAGGCGAACTGAGTAAGCTTCGCGGCTTCATTCCAAGCTACTTAAATACTAGTAAAGACCTAACTCTTGGTCTTGGTGTCGGTTTGTCTGCGGACGCTATCTCTCCGGTCTTAACAAGCTTGTGGAATCAATTTACCAGAGCGGATTTTAATTGCGCTCAGTTGCAAAATTTACAAGTGAAGTTACGGGAAAACAACCCAGCGGTGCTGTCGGTATTTACTAGCATGGCACAAGGCTTATCTGGTGTTAGCTTGGGCGTTTTTGATTTGACAAAAGATGAAAACAGTCAGTTAGGCGCTCAATACGATGCCATTGCGACCATCACTGCTGAAAAGCCAGAAGTGCTGTCTGCACTTGCTAGTAAATTCCTACCCATCTTAAATGGCGTACAAATTCCAACCGATGGTTCTGCTGTTAATCTAGCCGACAGCGGTCTGCCAATGGATACTTTCGTGGCAATTAAGGGCAAGCATTTGGTTGCTTACACAGGCGAAAAGAGTAAGCAGGTTGCCGAGCAATTAGCGACGGAAGAAGTGAAGCCAAACGGCGTTGTAGCTTTTAATATGGACAGTATTAAGCTGGGCGACCTGATCATGGATATGGGAGCGCTAAACGCAAGTATGGGTAATGACTGTACCGATTTGTTTACCGTGTCTACTGTGCTTACCACGGTGCCTTTTACATTAAATGTTCGTGAAGATCTTGATAATAATGGTTATAAAAGCGCTTGGTTTATGTCGATGAATGATGTATCAAAAATAACCATAAAACGTCGTCAAGATTTGGTTAATGCATTTAAAGTTGAATACTTAGACGAAGAATGTAACTGGATCGATATCGGTAGTGAAACCTTTAACGAAGATGGGACAGGTACGTTTGTAGATAGAGATGATTCTAACAGCTGTAATGTCTTCGAAAGTAGCTTCAAATGGTCTCATGTTTTGGGTTCTATCACAGAAACTGACTCTAACTCCCGATTCCGCAGCAGCTGTGATAGTGAGTGGGAACAACAAGAGAGTGTCGACTTTAGTTGCCAAATTTTGGGCGCAAAGGAAACAGAGTTTTATTGCTTACAAGACGATGGTGATTACAAAGCCCTTCATCGTTACACGCAACAGTAATCTACATAAAACGCTAATTTAGCGGTTTATTGACTCATAAAAAATCCAATGGCGTTGCAGCCATTGGATTTTTTTGTGCTAGTTTATTATTTACTTTTTGCTTCTTTAATCGCAGCAAAGAATTGATCAAGTAAATCTTGTCCTAGTTCTTTCGCTTGGGCGTCAATAACTATTTTTGCTGAAGCTTTCATCTTATCCATTTCTTCTGGAGTAATGCTGTTTACTTCCATTTTTGTTTTTAAGAAAGCCAGAGATTTTTCTGCTTGTTCTCTACTATCTTTTCTTTCTGCTTCTCTGGATATAACGGCCGCTTTTTTAATGATTGTTTTTTCATCATTACTAAGCTTATCCCAGAAAGGCTTACTGATTAACATAACCCATGGGCTATAGACGTGATGTGTCTGGCTAAGGTACTTTTGAACTTCATAAAATTTACTAGATTGGATAGTGCTATATGGGTTTTCTTGTCCGTCTACAGCGCCAGTTTCTAATGCTGTAAATAGCTCTGAAAAGGCCATAGGGATTGCGTTGGCTCCCATTTGGTTGAAGAGCTCTAAATACATAGGGTTTTGCATAACCCTTAGTTTCACACTATTTAGATCATCCATGGTTTTTATAGGTCGTTTTGAGTTGGTTAAATCACGAAACCCATTCTCCCAGTAAACAAGGCCAACAACTCCATGTTTTTCTAAGCCATCAAGCATGGCTTGTCCAAATTTTCCATCTAGAACTTTGTCTGCTTCTGGACCATCTTTAAACATGAATGGTAAATCCCAAATCGCAAAACTTTTGTCTATGCCAATTAATGATGATGTTGACGTGATCATCATTTCTTGCGCTCCGCCAATTAGCGCATTTTGCATTTGAATTTCATTTCCCAACAAGGCGTTTGCAAAAGATTTCACTTTGAATTTTCCATCAGAAAGGCGGTTTACTTCCTCTGTAAATGTTTGTACTGCTCTACCCTGTTTACTATCTTGATTTAATCCATATCCAAATCTAATGATTCGAGAGTTCACATCTTGTGCGCTGGCACTAATTGAACCAATTGTAAGAGTGGTTCCGATAGTAATCGCTAAAATAGATTTGAATGCTTTTTTTGATATTGTTATTTTTTTCATTTAATTTTCCTTTTTAGGTTTAATAGAGCAGTTTTGCTGGTACGGTTATAATTTCTGGAAATATTACGAATAATACTATTATTGCCATATACGCAAATAAGAAGGGTAGTATTCCTCTTGTTATTTTTTCTAATGGCTCTTTTGCTACGCTAGAAACAACGCTTAAAACGGTGCCAACTGGAGGTGTAATTAGCCCTACACAGCCAACCATAATAAACATAACGCCAAAATAAATAGGATCTATACCTGCTTTAATAATTAAAGGTATGGTTACAGGTGCTAATATCAATATAGTTGGTGTTAGATCCATAACCATCCCGATTAATAACATGACGATCACGATTGTCGCCATTAATGTTCTAGGGCTGTCCATAATAGGCTCTAGAATACTTATTAATTCAGAAGGAAGATCTGCTAATGTCACCATATATGAAGAGACAATCGCCGCTGCGCAAAGAAACATAACAATACTTGTTGTATAGGCTGCTTGAATGAATAGAGGGATAAGGTCTGATATTTTCAATTCACGGTAAACTAGAAGACTAATTATCATTGCATATCCAGCAGCAATGACGGCGGCTTCGGTTGGCGTGAAAAGTCCTCCTCGTAATCCACCGATAATAATTACCGGCATAAGCAATGCAAAGAATCCATCTTTTGCTACTCTTAGTCTGGTTTTTATACTTTGGCGAGGTTGAGGTTCCACATCGACCGTTTTCATGCTCCATTTCCAAGCTAAGACCAAACCTAGTCCCATGATGATTCCAGGTACAATGCCAGCCATAAATAGCTTGCTGATAGATTGATTCGCCGTTACGCCAAAAATGATAAATGGCATGCTTGGAGGAATAATCGGTGCAATAATCCCGCCTGCAGCAATGAGTCCTGCAGAGCGACCTATTGGGTAGCCATTATTGCGCATCATTGGGAGAAGGAGCGTTGCTAGTGCTGCTGTGTCTGCAATCGCTGAGCCAGATAAGCTTGCCAGTATCACGGCTGCAATGATAGCTACGTATCCTAATCCTCCGCGTCTATGGCCTACGCAACTAATTGCAAGGTTAATGATACGTTTGGATATCCCCCCTGCATTCATTACTTCCCCTGCAAGGATGAAAAACGGTACTGCCATCAGGGGGAAGCTATCGGCACCATTGATAAGGTTTTGTGCGACTAATTGAGCATCGAAAAAATCTAGATGCCACATTAATGTTATGCCAGTTAATACCAAAGCAAATGCTATTGGCATACCCAGAAACATAAATCCAGCTAGGCTGAATAAAAAAATCCCTAATGCCATTAGTTATTCTCCTTGAGTTGTTCTGGAGATATTTCGGTATTTCCTGGAATATGAGAATTTTCACTTTTTAGAATAATTAGTATGAGATTTCTTATAATATAGAACCCCATGCCAATTGATGCGAAAAGGCCAGTGGAGTACATAAATGCTAAAGGATATTGCATAACAGTTGAATTTATATTCCAACCGATGTTGTATTGTTTCCAACTGCCTTCTAGAAATAAATACAAGGCATATAGCATAAGAGAATGACTGATTATTGCGCATATTAATCGTAAATTTTTAGGAAGTTTTCTTTGTATAAGATCAAAACCAATATGAGAATTTCGACCAACAGCAAGAGTTGCTCCCATAAAGATAAGCCATACAAACAAAAGTCTCGATAGCTCTTCTGAAGCTGCAATGCCCGAGCCAAATAAATATCGTAAAACAACATTTATAAAAACTGCAGAGAACATTACTGCTAAAGCTAAAGCCATCATATACTCAATGAATCGTTCGAATTTATTGATTATATTGTTCATTTTTTTCACCGTTATTATTTTAATTACATTAGAGAGAAATATTCTAATGTGAGTGTCTAGGTGGATTGTCTTTAGATATCACTTTTAAATGTAAGGTTGCGGGTTCTAGGCAGCCACCGGTTGAAAGTTGGCCAACAAGTTGACGATACAATTCTTGCCAAGGTGTTTGAGATGCCGGGATGTTTGGCGTCCATTCTTCACGGCGTTTGGCCATTTCCTCATCATCAATTAAAAGATTAATTGAACGATCATTGAGGTTGACCAGAAGCTTGTCGTTGGTACGAAGTAGCGCAATACCACCGCCAACAGCGGCTTCAGGGGACATATTGAGAATAGATGGGCTTGCTGATGTGCCACTTTGACGACCATCGCCAAGGCATGGCAATGATGAAATCCCTTTTTTCATTAATTCTGACGGTGGATCCATATTGACGACTTCGGCACTGCCAGGATAACCAACTGTGCCAGCACCACGAATAACCAAAATACATTTTTCATCTATGTTGAGTTCGGGGTCTTCTATTCGAGCATGATAATCTTCCGGCCCTTCAAACACGATCGCGCGAGCTTCAAATGAGTTTTCTGCACCAGGTTCAGATAAATAGGTTTTCTTGAATGCGTCACCAACCACAGACATTTTCATTATGGCGCTATCAAAAAAGTTACCACTTAGAACGATAAAACCCGCTCGATGTTTTAGTGGCGCTGCGCATTCATAAATAACATCAGCGTTATTAGTGGGGTTGGCAGTTGCAATTTCCCCGATGGTTTTGCCGCTTACTGTTTCACATTGTTCATGAAGGTAACCAGATTTTTGAAGCTCATGCAGAACCGCAGGTACGCCTCCAGCGCGATGAAACCCTTCACCAAGATGTTTACCAGCAGGCATGCAATTGACTATTAGAGGCACATTTTCACCGACTTCCTGCCAGTCATTAAGTGATAAATCTATGCCCATGTGACGTGCAATGGCGATTAGGTGAGGAGGGCAATTTGTGGATGCGCCAAGTGCGGAAGCAACCACAATAGCATTATGAAATGATTCTTTAGTCATGATCTGTGAAGGGCGAATATCATTAAGTACCAGTTCACAAATACGCTTGCCCGTTGCATAGGCCATTTGTCCGCGCTCTCTGTACGGTGCCGGTATACTAGCGCACCCAGGTAATGACATGCCTAAGGCTTCAGCCAGAGCATTCATTGATAACGCTGTGCCCATGGTATTGCAATGGCCAATGGATGGGGATGCAGCGGTTGTCATCTCCATAAAGCCTTCGTAGTCAATCTTCCCTGTTGCTAATAATTTACGAGAACTCCAGATAACGGTGCCAGAACCGATTAGCTCACCTTTATGGTGTCCATCCAACATAGGTCCACCAGATAAAACAATCGCAGGTAAGTCGGTTGTGGCTGCAGCCATGAGACAAGCAGGGGTCGTTTTGTCGCAACCTGTGGTTAGTACTACGCCATCTAAAGGATAGCCGTGGAGTATTTCGACTAATCCTAAGTACGCTAAATTACGATCCAGTGCCGCTGTTGGGCGACGACTTTGCTCGGCAATTGGGTGGACTGGAAATTCCATTGGTATACCGCCTGCATCACGAATACCTTCTTTAATTCGTTGTGCTAGTTGTACGTGATGGCGATTACAAGGTGTTAAATCACTTCCTGTCTGAGCTATGCCGATAATAGGTCGACCTGATTGAAGCTCTTCACGAGTCAGGCCTTGGTTCATGTAGCGCTCTACATAAAGCGCTGTCATATCGGCGTGGCTTGGATCATCAAACCATTGCTGACTGCGTAAGCGAAACTTATTATTATTTTGCATGTGAATATCTCTGTGTTTTTTAATTATGCGGCGCTATTCCCATCATCAAATATTCGTTGATGATTCAACTCGTTATTTACTGACAAAGTTATTTTTAGCTTTTAATAAACCGCGGTGAGTTAAGTTATTGATGAGTGAGTTGATACCAAACTCCCATGGCTTTGCATCGCTGCTGTAAGTGACGGTGTTGTATAGCGTGCCAAGTTTTGGGCTGCTAATGATGACTGTGTCGCCTAGCTTATGCGTAAAACCGCCGCCAATATGATCACGATCTTGAGTAGGTGAGAATAGCGTCCCTAGAAATAAGAAAAAGCCATCAGGATATTGGTGATTTTCGTTAATAGTCTGCTGAACAAGATCTACTGGGCTACGACTTATTTTTATCATGGAAGACAGCCCTTCTAGGGTGTAACCGTCGGTGCCTTTTACTTGAAGAGTAACTTCGCAAGTATGCACATCCTCTAAGGTGAAGTTATCGTCAAATAAACGAATGAAAGGGCCAATGGCACAAGAGGCGTTGTTGTCTTTTGCTTTGCTAAGTAGCAGTGCGCTACGACCTTCGAAATCACGTAAATTTACATCGTTTCCTAGGGTTGCGCCTTGTATCTTACCTTTGCTGTTTACGGCTAGAACAATTTCAGGCTCAGGATTGTTCCACTCAGATTTCGGATGAATACCAATGGATTTTCCGCTTCCGATAGCCGATAAAACGGGGGCTTTTGTGAAAATTTCCGCATCTGGGCCAATACCGACTTCTAGATATTGTGACCACATGCCTTTTTCTATTAACAGTTCTTTCAACTGTGTAGCTTTTTCAGAGCCAGGCTCAACGGAACTTAGGTTATCGCCAATAACGCCTTCTACTAAAACTCGGATGGCTTTCGCTTTTGAAGGATTACCTCCCGCTTGTTCTTCGATTACTCGTTCAATCATGCTTGAGGCAAATGTGACGCCTGCGGCTTTAATAACTTGAAGATCGGCTGGAGCGAGTAGATAGGCTTGATCAGTGTTGGCTGAATCATGGGTGTTGTCCAGTAGATCCTCTAGACTGCATAGGAATGTTCCTTCGACGTCTTTAAGTTGTTCTACAGGATGATCGTTTTCTAGGAATTCACTTAGTGTTGCAAAGTGTGTCGATATATCAAAAACATTGTTTTCGCGAATGACAACGAGTGATGGGCCTGAAGGATTGCCTGGAGACCAAACGCGGCCAATAAGAGTCGCTTGGTTCGCATCGACTGGTAGGGTGTTTTTTGTTGTAAGTTTGATCGACATAATTGGTATTTCCTTATTCTTGTTGGAATGTACATTAAGATGGGGAATCGATAAAATCCAATGACATATAGTTAATATTTGATAACTGGTGGTTATTGATTGAAGGAAGGGTTATGTCACATTTTTCATTTTCAACGTTTTGTAATTGGATAAAATTTAGGCATCTTTATTTATTAGATTCACTTGGGCGTACAAAAAATATGCACTTGACTGCACAGCAAATGAATTTGAGCCAGCCAGCAGTGAGCAAGATGCTCAAAGAAATTGAGGGGTTGCTTGGTTTTGAAGTGTTTGATCGACTGCCGCGAAGTATGGCGCCGACTACTCTAGGGGAGCATGTTATTCGATATGCACATATGACCTTAAATGATGCTAATGGTTTTGTTGAGCAAATTACTAGCTTGCATAAAGGTGGACATGGTTACTTAAAAGTAGGGGGGATTTTTGCCGCTACCTCAGCGGTCCTTCCTGAAGCGATTATGGAAATAAAGAAACGTTCCCCTTTGTTGAATGTTGAAGTGGTTGAACAAACAAGTGGGAACTTGATGAAAATGTTGGAAGAAAAGACGTTGGATTTAGCAATAGGTCGCTTTTCAGAGCAAGGACAGCAACAAAATTTCGACTTTACTCCCTTAGCTCCTGAAAAATTTTGCTTAGTCGCCAATTCAAGCCATCCTCTTAGCGGAGAGGAGACGGTTTCACTTGAAAAGCTCTTTGAATGGCCTTGGTTGCTATACCCTAAGGGGACACCGATTAGAGACCGTATGGAAGAATCTTTCGCTAAAGCAGGGGTAGCATTACCGCAAGATATTGTGGTGACGATATCTGTGCAGACTTTTCTTGAATTGCTTCAGCGAGGTCCAATGATTGGTATGCTACCAACCGTTATGGTTAAGCCTCATGTAGAAAGTGGTGTTTTAACTGTGCTTAAAACACCGTTGGATTTAGTGCCCCAATATTACGGTATCTTAACAAGGAAAAATGAAGCGTTAGTCGGTCCTGCATTAGAGTTTGCCAATATTCTTCAGCATAATGCTCAACAAATATTGGCGGCTGAAAAACAACCAATTGATATTGTTTAGTTATCAGTTGATCAGTAAAAACCATTGGTAAGTGATCGATATCAGACCTAAATTACCGTGAATAACAAAAACGGTATGGGAAATTTATGTCTGATTACAACGGTTACAATTTTATTGGAAATACTCGTAGTGCAAGAGGGGATGTTGTTTTAAAGAGTTGGGATGCCACAACTGGACTTGAGTTGGCTCCTTCATTTTATCAAGCAACGATGGATGAAGTTGATTCCGCCTGTAAAATCGCTTCATCGGCCTTTCCGCTTTATAGCAAGCTATCCGCAACTCGTCGTGCAGAGTTTTTAAACAAGATTGCTGATGAATTAGACATTCTAGGAAAAGACTTTGTTGATTTGGTTCAGCAAGAAACCGCCTTGGATGAAGCCCGTATAAAAGGTGAATGCGGCCGTACGAGTAATCAAATGAGGTTATTCGCTGATTTATTGACCCGTGGCGACTTTTACGATGCCAGAATAGATACCGCAATGCCAGATAGACGCCCTTTACCTCGCGCTGATATACGTCAATGTCGTGTTGGTCTTGGTCCTATCGCTGTATTTGGCGCCAGTAATTTTCCATTAGCCTTCTCAACGGCTGGTGGCGATACTGCTTCAGCTCTTGCAGCCGGTTGTCCAGTAGTATTCAAAGCCCATAGTGGGCATATGGGGACGGCTGAAAAAGTTGCTCTTGCTATCCTCAGAGCAGCCGAACAAACGTCTATGCCTGATGGTGTATTCAGCATGATATTTGGATCGGGTGTTGGTAAAGCATTAGTTAATCATCCAGCTATTAAAGCAGTAGGTTTTACTGGTTCTTTGGCTGGTGGTAAGGCTATATGTGATATGGCGGCAACTAGACCTCATCCAATTCCCGTTTTCGCTGAGATGAGTAGTATCAACCCCGTTATTTTATTGCCTCAAGCTTTAGAAAATAGAGGTGATTTGATTGCAACGCAACTAGCTGATTCTGTGGTCTTGGGGGTTGGGCAATTCTGTACTAATCCAGGTCTCATTGTTGGTATCCGTTCGTCAAAATTTAGCACTTTTATCAAGCAGCTCTCCTCTGAAATATCACTCAAACCAAGTAAGACAATGCTAAATAGCGGCACTTTGAATAGCTATCAAAAAGGGTGCGACGCTTTACAAAATCATCCATCAATTAAAATCTTAGCCAGTGCTGAGAGCGTTGAAAACAAAGCCACTGCTTATTTATTTCAGGCTGAATCCAGTTTATTGCTGAGTGGCAGTGAGCTACTGCAAGAAGAAGTATTCGGTCCAGCTACCGTTATTGTCGAAGTGAATGACATGGAAGAATTACGAGCGTGTATTTCGGCTATGCATGGCCAACTGACAGCTACTTTAATTGGTGAATCCGAGGAGCTAGCTGAGTCTCAGGAATTACTTTCATTGCTCGAAGAAAAAGCGGGTCGAGTACTTATCAATGGTTATCCAACAGGCGTTGAAGTGTGTGATGCTATGGTACATGGCGGACCATTTCCGGCCACTTCAGATTCTCGTGGTACATCGGTGGGGACTTTGTCTATCGACCGATTCTTACGCCTAGTTTGTTTTCAAAATTATCCCAACTCACTTCTCCCCGAAGCGTTAAAAAATAGCAATCCGCTCAATATTGAACGCTTAGTAAACGGTGTAAACACTAAAAGCCTTATTGAAGAATAACCATAAAAAATCGTAAGGAGATATCCCAATGAAGGGTAAAAAAGTACTTATAACAGCAGCAGGTCAAGGAATTGGTTTATCTAGTGCAAAAGCATTTTTAGATGCGGGAGCGGAGGTTTTTGGGACGGATATTGATATTCGTAACCTGCAAGCAATAGCAGGATTAAAAGCGCTATATCTTGATGTGACTTCTGAGGCTGGAATTGTCAATCTGCTAGATCAAGTCGGCAATATAGACGTCCTTTTTAACTGCGCTGGCTATGTACACGCAGGGGATATTCTGGCGTGTGACGAGGTGGCATGGAGTAAATCGTTTGATCTTAATGTTACGGCGATGTACCGAATGATTCGTGCTTTCTTACCTGGAATGATTGAGCAGGGTGGAGGCTCAATCATCAATATGGCATCAGTGGCATCTAGTATTAAAGGTGTACCTAATCGCTTTGCGTACACAGCAAGTAAGGCGGCAGTTATAGGGCTAACAAAATCCATAGCATCTGATTTTATTGGTAAAGGCATTCGCTGCAATGCTATATGCCCAGGTACGGTCGATTCTCCATCTTTGCGTCAACGAATCTCTGAACAAGCTCTACAACAAGGGCTAACTGAGGAGGCCGTCTTTAATCAATTTATTGATCGACAGCCAATGGGGCGCATAGGGCATCCTGATGAAATTGCCAAATTAGCCCTATATCTAGGTTCCGATCAGTCTAGTTATACAACTGGAACGGTGCAAATTATTGATGGTGGTATGAGTATTTAGTGTTTGTACTCGCTGAAAACAGTATTCGAAATGGTAGGAGATAACATTGAAATTATTACGATATGGTATTAAAGGGTCTGAGAAACCAGGTGTACTTGATGATCAGGGCCAAATTCGCGATCTATCTGGCTATATTGATGATATTTCTGGTAGCGCTTTAAGTGATGAGGCGATATCTAATTTGAGAAAGCTGGATTTGAATACCCTTCCTAAAGTGGCTGGAAATCCGCGTATTGGTTCATGTGTAAACCATGTTGGAAAGTTTATTTGTATTGGCTTGAACTATGCTGATCATGCCGCAGAGGCCAATATGCCAGTTCCAGAAGAGCCAATCATTTTCAACAAATGGACGAGCGCAATATCGGGCCCAAATGATGATGTTGAAATACCTATTGGCTCAACGAAAACAGATTGGGAAGTCGAGCTGGGTGTTGTTATCGGTAAAGCAGGGCGTTATATATCAGAGTCGGACGCAATGGATTATGTTGCAGGGTACTGCGTTATCAATGACGTCTCTGAGCGTGAGTGGCAAATTGAACGTGGCGGCACTTGGGACAAGGGTAAAGGTTTTGATACGTTTGGCCCAATTGGCCCATGGTTAGTGACGAGAGATGAGGTTCCAAATCCTCATGAATTAGGCTTGTGGTTGGAAGTTGATGGACATCGTTATCAAAACGGAAATACCAACACTTTGATTTTTAAGATCCCAGAAATTATTTCCTATTTGAGCCGCTGCATGAGTTTGCAACCAGGTGACATTATTTCAACCGGTACTCCGCTGGGAGTGGGAATGGGGATTAAGCCTAATGCCGTTTATTTGAAGCCTGGTCAGACAATGAAACTAGGAATAGATGGGCTTGGGGAGCAACAGCAGTTTACGGTTGCAGCAAAATAATACGTAGAAACTGAAATGCAAATTTGAGGCCTCCAGTTTACCCGGTGACCTCAAATTTATTAGCTTAAATTCTAGCTATAGGTAATATCTTTAAACGCTTGGAATTGCGATAAATACACTTTGCCATTGAGGTGTTGCAGGAATCCGCTGCATTCTAGGTGATCCATTACTGGGCCTTTTACCTCCGAAAGCGAGAGTTTAATGTTCAAGCTTTTTAGTTGCAGGTTCAGGGCTTCGAGCATTTCTAAGGCGCTGAAATCAATTTCATTCACGGCGCTGCATTGAATCACCACATGGTTAATTTCTTTGCGTTGGCTAATGGTGTCGATGATGTGATCTTCCAAAAACGTCGCGTTGGCAAAGAACAGGCTCTCGTCTGGTCGTAAACAAAGCAATTGAGGTGAGGTTTCCACCTCATAGCGTTTCACATTGCGAAAGTGTTCAGTGTCCTTGATTAAGCCAACTTCGGCCACGTGCGGTTTGGACGTACGATACAAATGCAAGGCAATGGACAATGCCACGCCAGAAGCCACGCCAACTTCCACACCCAGCAATAAAGTAATCACAATAGTCGCGAGCACTGCATAGAAATCACTGCGGGAAAACTGCCAGGTTTTTTTCAAGATAGAAAAATCGATCAGGGTTGTGACCGCCACAATGATGGTCGCCGCCAGTGTGGCTTTAGGCAAAAAGTACAGCATAGGCGTTAATAACAAAGACGCGATCATAATGCCAAGAGCCGTCATGATGCTGGCAAGCTGAGTCACTGCACCGGCGTCAAAGTTCACCACGGAACGCGAGAATCCACCTGTCACTGGAAAACCACCAGACACGCCAGACGCAATGTTTGCTGCGCCTAATCCGATAAGTTCTTGGTTAGGTTTGACTTTTTCGCGTCTTTTAGCACCTAAAGTTTTACCAACCGAGATGGATTCAACATAACCAATAATCGAAATCATCAGCGCAGGCAAAGCGAGTTCTTTGATTAATTCCAGCGATGGCAAAGTGAATGTTAAGCTCGGCAATCCTGCTGGAATGTGTCCTGTTATCGCTACGCCATGAGATTGCAGATCATAGAGATAGACAATCGCAAGGCTAGAAAGTACGCCAAGAATCGGAGCGGTTTTCGCCAACGATGCGGCTGATGCTTCGGGAACCTTTAGCATGATCAAAAAACGTTTCGCGTGACGACGAGCCAACAGCAAAAATGCGATCACAGAAACGCCAATCACAAAGGTCATAGGTTTAAATTGACCGATGTTTTCCAGCATAGAAAGTAATTGCGTAACGACATTATCGCCATGGGCTTGGATGCCCAGAATGTGCTTTAACTGACTGAGTGCAATAATGATCCCAGACGCAGAAATAAACCCCGAAATCACTGAGTGAGAAAGCAGGTTAGTAACCATGCCAAGCTTCATTACGCCCATGATTACCAACATGGCGCCAGACAATAGAGCGAGAGTAATCGCGCCAGTAAGGTAACTGGCAGTGCCTTGTTCTGCAATGACCGCGAGTGACGTCGCTGTCATCAGTGACGCCACGGCAACCGGGCCAACCGACAGTGATGTGCTGGTGCCAAATAAGGCGTACAAAACCAAAGGCAAGATACTGGAATATAAGCCTACTTCTGGTGGTACCCCAGCCAACATGGCGTAAGCCAGTGACTGAGGAATCAGCAACATGGTGACGATAAACGCCGCGGTGGCGTCTTGGCTAAATTGCCCACGGTTATAGGTCTTTAGCCAAGACAGGGCGGGAATGAAACGTTCAATGGTCATCATGAAGCTCTCGTTACTTACGCATTGTTGGTTTAACAAACCATTCATAGCCTTTCAGCATGCCGTGCCAGTAGAAAGGAGGCAGCAAGTCTTCTTTTAACACCCAAGCGAGATAGGTGGGTTTGGTACCATCGTTCAGCCATGTCGGGAAGGTTGGTAGCAGCTTTCCGCCGTAACCAAATTCTGCCAAGACAATCTTGCCGCGCTCAACGGTAAGTGGGCAGGAGCCGTAGCCGTCGTAAATGGCTCTTATCGTATTTCCGTCCATAGCATCAGCAATATTTTGTGCCACGACAGGTGCTTGTTTACGAGCCGCCGCCATGGTTTTTGCGTTTGGCGTATTACTTACATCACCTAATGACCAAATATTTTTGAATGAGGTATGTTGCAAGGTTTCTTTATCGACATCGACCCAGCCAGCTGCATCAACTAATGGACTATTACGAATGAAGTTTGGTGCAGTTTGTGGTGGGCAAACATGCAACATATCGAACTCGGTCTCTACGATGCTTTTCTCGCCATCTTTGTTTGTGGTGGCAAAATAGGCGCGTTTATTTGGACCGTCCACTTTGACTAGGTTGTGAGTGAAGTGAGTATTAACTTGGTATTTTTGAATATAACTTTCCAAAGCAGGAACATATTCAGGCACGCCAAATAACACAGCACCTGCGTTGTAAAAAGATACGTTAATGTCTTTTTGTTTGTCGTTCTTCAACCAATGGTCACAAGATAGATACATGGCTTTTTGTGGCGCGCCGGCGCATTTGATCGGCATTGGCGGTTGGGTGAATACGGCTTTGCCACCGTTTAAATTTTTCACCAATTCCCATGTATAAGGTGCTAAGTCGTAACGATAATTTGAGGTCACACCGTTGCGACCTAAAGTGTCTGATAAGCCTTCAATAGCATCCCAATTAAGCTTGATACCAGCCGCTACGACTAGATATTGATAAGCGATTTTCTGGCCGTTTTCGAGTACGACTTGATTCTCATTCGGCAAGAAAGTTTTTACCGCTTCTTTCAGCCATTTTGTATGCGCTGGAATAACATCAGACATGTTGCGGCGGGTATTGGCTGCTTTAAACACACCGCCGCCTACAAGCGTCCAACCGGGCTGATAAAAATGACTTTCGGCTGGATCAATCAAACAAATTTTCAAGCCAGGTTTGCGTTTTAATAAACTAGCGGCAGTTGAAATACCGGCTGAGCCTGCACCGACTACTACAACATCGTATTGGGCTGTTGTTTTATTGTCTTCTTTAGATGGTGCTTTGTCGTCTTGTGCGATAGGTGTTTCGGTAGTTGAAGCGTCCTGAGCCGCTTGCCAAATTTGGCTGGAGCGATTACCCGTTCGGCAATAAGCGTGAACATTTTCGGCATTTTGTATTGCAGCTTGAAAAGCAGTTATGTCCGAAGCCGTCATTTGCCCGCCAGCAAACGGAATGTGTTTAGCTTTGATATTTTTTTCTTCTGCATAAGCGGCAACATCAGCAAAAGGTAGTTGTCCTTCCTCTTCACCATCTGGTCGATTACAAATGATAAGCGTGACACCAGATTCTGCTAAAGCGTCCACATCGTCTAAACTGATCTGCTCAGATACGGAATAGTTGTCTGTGATTTTTTTGCGTAACATGGCTGTTCTCTCGATTTGGGCCCCTGCACGATTACTGCAATTGTGACATCGTGAAACGGCATCTATTTATTATTGGTCGTTAGTTGCTCTTGTTGTTACGGTTTACTTAAACGCATTCAAAGGAATCTTTAAGTAAGACAAACCGTTACTTTCTGCTTCTGGCATATGTCCGGCTCTCATATTGATTTGCAGTGATGGCAAAATCAGGCGAGGCATGGCTAATGTTTTGTCGCGGGTTTCACGTAAATCTACAAAGGTCGATTTGCTGATGCCTTGCTTAACGTGAATGTTGAATTCACGCTGCGCTTTTACGGTAGTTTCATATTCCAATTCACGGCCATTCGGGCAGTAGTCATGGCACATAAAAATGCGGTGATCTTCTGGTAGTGCCAGGATTCTTTGTACAGAATCGAACAATATACCTGCGTCGCCACCGGGGAAATCAGCACGTGCGGTGCCGGCATCTGGCATGAACAAGGTATCACCAACAAATACGGCATCCCCTAAAACATGGGTGAAGCAAGCTGGCGTATGACCCGGAGTATGAAGGGCGGTGCACTGCATTTCACCAATTTGAAATTGCTCGCCATCTTCGAATAAAAAGTCAAACTGCGAACCGTCATGTAAGAAGTCAGCACCTTCGTTGAATACTTTGGCAAAGGTTTCTTGAACTGTGGTGATTTGTTCGCCAATACCAATTTTGCCGCCGACTTTGCTTTGAATGTATGGCGCAGCAGAAATATGGTCTGCATGGACATGAGTTTCAATTAACCATTCCACTTTTAGTTTGTGGGTGGTGACGTACGCAATAATTTCGTCAGCACCTTTATGAGAAGTACCGCCAGAGGCATAGTCAAAATCCAATACACTGTCGACAATGGCACAGCTAGAAGATGCTGGATCTTTAACGACATAAGAGAAAGTATTGGAGTCTTTATCAAAAAAAGCCGCTACATCAGGCTTGGTTACAATCGTGTTTGTCATGTTTCACCTCGTTATCAAATTTTCCACACGTTCAAATAGTCTATTTATTTGATGGATTTATAGGTTAAGTAAGGCAGAAAGTGTGCCAAGGTTTTATCTTTTAATTAACTGTATGAAATATAAAGAATTAATTTTTAACAAGAAGAAAGTTTTTAAATTAGAATTGACTAATGTTTTGCTAGTTGTCATATTTGACGTCAAGTTTTGACAAAAATGGCAAATGTTTTATGAATATCATCGCATCCGATTCTTCCTCCTTTGATGGACTTGCCAGCATGTTAGAAGGCTACGATTGTCCTGCTATATTAGTATCGGTGGATTATCGAATTCTTGCCATTAATCAGCATTATCGAGACGAATTTGGTGATGTTCCTTTGCAGCAGAACAAGCGTTGCTTTGAAGTTTCCCATGGCTATAGCGTGCCTTGTGATGAAGCGGGTGAGGATTGTCCTTTGTCGGCAACCTTGCAATCAGGCCGCAAAGAACG
Source organism: Marinomonas sp. BSi20584 (assembly GCF_002792415.1). Lineage (NCBI taxonomy): Bacteria > Pseudomonadati > Pseudomonadota > Gammaproteobacteria > Oceanospirillales > Oceanospirillaceae > Marinomonas > Marinomonas sp. BSi20584. The sequence continues at coordinate 72,533 of NZ_KZ454887.1, read as the reverse complement.
AGTGCTGCATATCCACCAAACGCCAAGAGGCAAAGAGCACGTCGATGTAGAAATGCTGCCGATTCATGACAGCCAAGGTCAATTGCTGTTTTTTGTCGAGCTATTGCGCTCTGTGTCAGTAGCTAGTGTGCAAGACAGCAGTAAAAAATTGGTCGGTTCGAGTAAGTCTTTTAATCGCATGTTGGAAAAAATCACCCGTGTTAGTCATAGCGACGCGTCTGTTTTATTACTTGGAGAATCCGGTAGCGGCAAGGAGCTGGTCGCGCACGCGGTTCACCAAGGCGGTCATAGAGCGAGTAATTCCATGGTGACATTAGAATGTGCAGGGCTGACGGATTCTTTGTTTGAAAGCGAGCTATTTGGTCATGTAAAAGGCTCGTTTACTGGCGCGCATAGCAACCGAGTAGGATTAGTTGAGCTGGCTAATGGTGGCACACTGTTTTTAGACGAAATCGGCGATGTTCCGCTATCAATGCAAGTTAAGCTATTGCGACTTATTGAAACGGGCGCTTTTCGTCCGGTTGGTTCTTCAACCGTGAAGCACACTAATTTTCGATTAATTTGTGCAACTCACAAAAATTTAGCACAAATGGTGAAAGCAGGTGAGTTCCGCCAAGATTTATACTATCGGATCAACGTGTTTCCAATACATGTGCCTTCCTTAAGAGAACGACAAGATGACTTAGTCTTGTTAACCAACACCTTGTTAAAACGTATTAGTGAGCGAAAGGAATACCATCTTACTGATTCGGCGATGCAAGTATTAAAGCAATACGATTTCCCTGGCAATATTCGAGAGCTAAGTAACATCCTCAATCGCGCAACACTCTTAACTGATACGAATATGATTGAGCGAAGCACTATTCAAGAATGTTTGGAGATCGATCGTGAGCTTGATCCGCTGGTGGATACTTCATCAGCTTCTCAATCGTTAAGTATTACTGATGCTGGTGAAGACAAAGAATGGCTGGACTTAAAAACCGCAGAAAAACGCTACTTATCAGAACTCATGGCATTTCATCATGACGATAAAGAGCAAGTTGCCAAAGTCGCTGGAATCAGCCTGCGATCCTTGTATCGGAAGTTAGAATGAGGCGACTAGTAATGTCTACCCCAATGTCTTCTTGAATCGTAACGAAGCAATGATTATTCCGCCGATAGTAAAGAGTCCTAGCCATAATGCATCTTTTCCTAATAAAAGCAGACTGGCATCTCGCAAGGCGATAGCACGGATCATGCGCATGAAATGCGTTACTGGTAAGGCTTCGGCAATCCATTGAGCAGCGACCGGCATGGCATCGTAAGGAAACATAAATCCCGAGAGCAATATTGATGGCAAGAGAATAAATATGGTCATCTGCATCGATTGCAATTGCGTTTTTGCAATGGTGGAAAGCACTAAGCCAAGGGTTAAGCTGGCAAAAATGAACAGAATAGAGCTGCCGAGTAGTGACAGAATACTGCCTTTAATCGGCACAGAAAACATCCAATGACCCACGCATAAAATAATAGCGACTTGTAAGAGCCCGACTAAAACGTAAGGCGCTATTTTTCCTATCATGAGTTCGATAGAACGCACTGGTGTGGTGATGAGAAACTCCATATTGCCATGCTCGCTTTCTCTTACTATGGCCGATGACGTAAATAAAATCATTGTCATGGTTAGAATCACTGCCACTAAACCTGGCACGATATTCACCACGGTTCTTTGTTCTGGATTGAAGTATTGCACGACTTCGAAACTCGGCGCGGTGCGTGTCGCGGTATGGTTGGCCACTTCGTCTAAGGGCATATTGCGCAATGCTCTGATGGTAGATGCAATGACGGTATCCGAGCCGTCGACTATCCATTGCCCTATTGGCAGAGTGAGTGGTGAATCAGTCTGTTTATGATCGTAGAGCGGGTGATTGAATAGACGGCGAGTCATGTCTGCTGGCAAATACAGTACAGCTCTGATCTCGCCTTTGGTAATTGCGACTTCGGCCTCTTTTATGGAGCGATAACGAGCAATAAAGTCGACAGATTGAGTGGCTACCAGTGCTTGTTCAACTGCTCGGCTTTCCGATGTTTGACTGAGGTCGACAAGACCAACGTGAATGTGTCTAGCATCGGTGTTAATCGCATAACCAAACAGCATAAGTTGTACCAGCGGTATCATGATAATCATGCCGAAGGTCATTCTGTCTCGGGAAAGCTGCTTTAATTCTTTGATGAAAATAGCATAGATTCTAATCCACATAGCGGTCTCCGGTGCAGGTAACAAACACGTCTTCAAGGCTAGGACGAGCCAATACAGTTTCTCTGCCATCACTGAGTGTCGAGATAAGGCTGAGAGGATCTTGTACTTTTTTCTTCACTAGCACTCTTAGATGCGCGCCAATTTGTGCTGCAGAGAGAATTTCTGGGTGCTGGGTTAGTGTCTGTTTGAGTTGTCTTAACTTGTTGCCACTGACTTCCACGACGGTGGCAGGCATAGCATCCATCAAGGCTTGAGGAGAGCCATCGGCGCGTTTATTGCCTTCTTCCATAATTGCCAAGGCATGACAGCGTTCTGCTTCATCCATGTAATGGGTGGACACTAAAATGGTGGTGCCAGCGGCGCAAAGGTCGAACAATCTTTCCCAAAACTCACGGCGATTTTCTGGGTCAACCGCAGAGGTCGGCTCATCGAGAAATAACAACTCAGGAGAATGTAGTGTGGCGCAGGCAAGAGCAAGGCGCTGTTTTTGTCCGCCACTCATGGAGCCAGCAAACTGTTTCGCTTGTTTTTCTAAATCGTATAAAGCGAGTAATTCTTCGAGGCGGGCTTTTTTGCGCTTCCCTACAAAACCATAAATAGCACCGACAAAATTTAGATTCTCTTGAACGGTAAGGTCATCGTATAAAGAGAATTTTTGCGTCATATAGCCGATACGTTTTTTCAACGCTTCTTCATGACCTAATAGCGGGTTGCCCAAAATAGTGACGTCACCTTCACTGGCTTCTAATAACCCAGTGAGCAGACGAATGCTGGTGGATTTTCCGCAACCATTGGGGCCAAGAAAGCCATAAATGCTGCCTTTAGGGATTTTTAAATCCAGTTTATTTACCGCAATGTTGTTGCCAAAATGCTTGCTTAATCCCTTGGCTTCAATGGCGTATTCTACTTGTTCTGACTCGTTAGAGATCATGGTAGGCGCACCTCAACAGCAAGTCCTGTAGGTAGCTGGTCCGCATCAATTAGATTGATGTCAGTCAGATACATCAGACGAGCTCTGTCTCGTTCGTTGAGGGCATAAAATGGCGTATAAGCGGGTTGTGAACGGATATTTCGCACACGACCCTTGATGGGCGATTCGATACCATCAGCAAACACCTCAATAGTGTCGCCAGCTTTGATCTTGGTTAACGCGCTGGCAGGCAAATAAACTCTTGCATAAGGGTGACCAGAAGACAGCAAGCTAATTAACTGAGTGCCTGCGGTAACACGATCTCCTTCGTGCCAAGGCAGTGTGTCAATCGTACCATCAATTGGCGCTTTGATGGTGAGGTCTTCACGGGCTTTGGTTTGCCATTCAAGGGCGGCCTGTGCGGCTTGCACCTTGGCATTGGATTGGGCAATGTCTTCTTCACGGGCACCATTTTTTAACTCTAACCATTGATCATGAGCTTGCTGTGCTTTGGCCTTATTACTGTCTCTCGAAGCTTTAGCCGCATCGAAATCGGCTTTGCCAACGACTTTGCTTTTATACAGTTTGTCGTAACGTTGGAACTTTAGCTCCGCTTCTTTACTGGCGGCTTGAGTGGCTTCTAGTGCGGCTAATGATGCACTTAATTGTTCTGGGCGTGTGCCAGCAGTAAGCTCACTGAGGGCGGCATTGGCTTGAGCAAGCTCGGCTTCGCGCTGCGCTATAAGTGAGTCGGCACTGCGAGTGTCTAAGCGTAACAATGTGTCGCCTTGGGAGACTTGTTGTCCTTCGCTGACCTTTACTAAAACAATTTGTTCTGCCGCTGGGGCCGATAAGGTGATTCTATCGCGTTCAATATTGCCCATGGCGTAAGTTGACTCTTCTGACTGGCAAGCGGTAAGCAAAGTCAGCACAAGTACGGATAGTAGAATATGACGTGTTTTCATTTTTGCTCACCTTTGGTGCTGCTGGATGATGGCTGTTGTGATGGAAAGGTGAAAAGTCCTTGTTCTAGCAGTGTTTGGTTATGATCCGCTAGATTTAATAACCAGTCTTCTTTGAGTTCGACCCCAAGTTGCTGCTGAAGGTATTTTGGCGCCAACACAGGGAAAATCATCAAGCTAACAAAACTAAGACGAATCCATGCTGGATTAAGGTTTGGATTAATTTGCTTTTGCTTTTCAAACGCCTCGATCCATTTTTCTGATCGTTTCAAGATGTTGTCGATAATGCCCGTCAAAATACCAAACGCTTCGGGGTTATCTTGTTGGTTTATCACCTGCAAAATCAATTTTGGCAGCATGGGATTGTTGGCAATCATGCGATAGTAGGTTTGCATCAGTAACAATGGATTGGGTGGAGTGTTGGGGTCAATATCGGCTTGGAATTGTTCGATAACTGGAGCTAAGGTTTCTTGTATGGTTGCTTCGAATAAACCTGCTTTTGAACCGAAGTAGTAACGAATCATAGCCGCATCTACTCCCGCCGAGAGGGCGATTTTTCGAGTCGATACCTTGTCAAAACCCTGTTCAGAGAAACAACGCTTGGCGGCAGCAATTAAACTGCTGCGAGCGGAATCTTGATTCTTATCAGACTGTTTAGGGCGCCCCATTCGGGTGGTCATTGTTGGCTCCAATTATTAATTCATCTAGTGATGAATATAGGCCATATATCCACAATGAGTTACTAAGATAATTCCTCAAAATGTTATTTAGTGAGGGATTTAACGTTAAAAACCTCTTCATTTTTTATTGGATTACTGTGACTGTATTAGAGAAAAGATAGGTGAATATTTGAATTCACCTATCTTGGTAGCTAGCTAGGGATCGCTCAAGCAAACTGGAATTGTTTGATTTTTTTGCTAAGTTCATCGGTCATTTTGGCAATCATCGTGCTGCCTTCGGACACTTGTTGAGAATCCTCTAGTACCTTTTCAGATACTGCTCGAATACCCATTATGTTGTGGTTGATCTCTTCGGCCACTGTGCCTTGCTGTTCCGCAGCGGAGGCGATTTGATGGCTGCGAGCCGATACGTCGTCTACTTGTGTTAGCATGTTTTTCAAGTTTTCAGCGGCGACATGCATTCTGTCTGCACCGCGTTCAGCTTGTTGAGTGCTGGTAGCCATAGACGTGGAAGCTTCTTTTGATTGATGCTGAAGCTTTTCGATAATCGAGCGGATTTCGACAGTTGATCCTTGAGTGCGGCTTGCCAGTGAGCGAACTTCATCGGCCACGACGGCAAAGCCTCGACCTAGTTCACCAGCTCGTGCCGCTTCAATGGCTGCGTTCAAGGCAAGTAGGTTTGTTTGCTCTGAGATATCTCCAATTACGCCTAAAACAGAGTCGATATCGCCTGTTTGCTCAAGTAGTTTAATAATAACGTCGTTTGCACCTTCTATGTTCTTGGTTAAACTTTGGATGTCTTCGTTAGTGGCGTCTAGGTCTTGGCTACTTTGGCGCGTAATGGTTTGCACCATTTGAGTCGCATCAGCGGTATCTTTGGCATGTTGCGCTACGTCTCGAATGGAGTAAGACATTTCGTTCATGGCGGTAGCAAGCATTTCGACTTCTTGGAATTGGTGATCCATCCCTTGTTTAGTATGTAAGCTATTGCCTTGCATTTGTACGCAAACGGCTTGCAGTTCGGTGATGGCGTGGTCGACTTCTAGCAAGGTGTCGTTTAATGAAACGGATACGTGGTTTGCCGCATTGGCTAAAATACCGATTTCGTCTCCACGTTGCATATCTAATTGCTTAGTAAGATCGCCATCTGAGATATGTTGTAAATGTTCTGTCACTGTTTTAAGTGGTCTTGTGATGTTACGAACAATAGTGACACTTCCGATCAGAGCAATAAGCACTAGAATTAGTTCGATAAACGCAGATTTTTGCACTGCAGCCCAAAATATATCCGTAACACCGCTGTATAGTACGCCACTGCCAATGACCCATCCCCAAGGTTGATAACCTTTTACATAAGACACTTTATCTTCAGGCTGTGAAACTTGTGGGCCCTTGTAGGCATAGTGAACATAGCCTTCCTCTTGTTTTCTCACCACAGATACCATTTCTTGCCAGTGATGAAAGCCATTTATGTCGGTGACATTTGTCATGCTTTTCCCCTCATCTTGCGGCTTAAAGGGATGCATTAGCAGCTTGGCTTGCATGTCGTTCACCCAGAAGTAGCCATCGTCGCCAAAGCGTAGAGCAGATAGCGCAGCCAAAGCAGATTGCTTCGCTTGTTCTTCGCCAATGATAGGTGCTTGGTCGCCATAATATTTTACGAGAGAATAAGCGCTATCGACTTGTTCTTTAACTTGGAGTTGTCGTGCGTTGAGCAATTCGCTGTGCAGTTCGCTATAGGCCATAGCGCTAAAAACGATGAGTAATGTGACTAAGGTGCCAATAAGCCCCCATAGTTTGTAGCTTACCTTGATTGAGCTGAGCTTCATGCGATATCCCTATTAGTATTAATGTTTGTTTTATAAGCAGAGATTATGGGCTGGAGTGGCTGTTAATATTGTGATCAAAATCAAGAAAACAGCACTTAGCATCACTATTTGCTACGATCCAAAGCACGGTGATTTTTTCTTGTTTAGTTAATGCTCATCGAATTCTGTGGCATCATTATTGCTTTAATTTATTTCAGATAAATCAAATCAGCAGGACTCGTTCTTGCTAGGCAAAGGCGCCTGAACCCGCAGCAGTAAATTAGCAGCGGGGTTCAGGCGCCTTTTTTTGTACTGCATTGGAGATACAGGAACATGAAGTGGCTTACTTATCCGGCATTTTTGTTGTTGCACACACTGGGCATCATCGGCATGCTTCGTACTTTATTAGGTCTTTCCATAGTCGGTGGCATCCTCACTTTAGTAGCACCTTCGCGGCTAGCTGAGATGCTGTGGGCCGTATTGGCCTATCTAGCGATTGCCAGCCTGTGGCTTCTATTGCAGGAAATCGGTCAGTTGCAACGCTATTGTGAAGAAACTGTCCTGCAGAGTACCAATGAGCCTTTCAGCGCTATTCAGTGGTTGTTGTTGCAGCCTGTCAGCCGCGGGTTTCAGCAGTGGCTAAACCGCGAGCAACGTCAACAACAGCTGTTACAGCAGCGTCTGGATGAGATATCTCACTCGTCACATGAGCTTGAACAAAGCGCCGCCTTGGTAACTCGTAACGCCGAAGGGCAAAGTGATTCAGCTACCGTAGCGGCAGCAGCGGTAGAAGAGTTAAATGTGAGCATCATGCAGGTGGCTTCACTGGCTGCCGACTCTCGTCAAACCAGCGTTGTGGCCAGCGAGCAGTTGGCTGATGGTATCGAGCAGCTCACCAATCTGGTGCGACAGGTGTCCGAGATGGCGCAGCAAGCTATTACTACCGACGAGTTGATCCGCCAATTGAGCAGCAATTCGCACATCATCAATGAAATGTCCGGTACCATCCGCAGTATCGCCGACCAGACTAACCTGCTCGCTCTTAATGCAGCTATCGAAGCTGCGCGTGCGGGCGAAAGTGGTCGCGGTTTTGCTGTGGTGGCTGATGAAGTACGTCGTCTGGCCATGCATAGTCAGGAGTCTGCTACAGAAATCAGTCGCAATATCGAATTGGTGCAACAGCATATCAAGGAGGCCGCTGTCCAGGTGTCTGATTTGACCGGGTTAGCGCACCGCAGTGCCGAAAATTCAGAAAGGGTGCGGACGTTACTCAATCAAGTTCAGCAGCATACCCAGCAACTAACGGGGCAAGTCGATCAAGTGGCGGTCAGTACCGAACAGCAGGGGCAGGCTGTGGCGGAAATTGCTGAATTGGCCGATCGTGTTCGTCGGGGTAATGCCGATAATTTGCAGGCTGCCGATCAGGCACGCACCATTGCCCACCATCTGGCTCACCTTACAGGATAATTAGTATGAATAATATCCACTATGTATTACCGCTATTGTTCACCATTCTGATGGTATTGGCCTTGTTGTTTTATGGTTTACACTGGCGCTTGCAACAAAAAAAGCGCTTACATATCCAATTGAACATTCGTCAATTGACTTTGCTGCGAGTGCTGATTGCTGAATTTCAGCGTCATCGCGGTCTTAGTAATGCTGTGCTTTGCGGCGACACCAGCATGAGTCAGGATCTTGCCACCACCCGACAGAGCTTGGATCAACATATTCGTGCCGCCCAGGAGTTTGATGGCACGCATCGAAACGCTTGGAACAGTCTGATCGATCACTGGTCGCGCATGCGTGAAGGGCGAAGTAGTGACCGAGCGAATAATCTCATCCAGCATCACCTAATTATCCGTAACAGCATTTTTCTGATGGAAGATGTGGCCAGCGAGATTGATTTGACTAAAGGCCTGCCTGAATTGGGCTACTTGCCCTGTATCTGGCGAGAAGTAATTCAGGCGGCAGAATTGGCGGGTCAGGCACGCGCTTTGGGTACTGGCATGGCCGCAGCCAGACAAAGTAGTGTCGAACAACGGGTAAGAATGCATTTCCTCTATCAGAAAATTGAATTACTGGCAGGCAAGGCTTTTGCTACCTTGCAACATCATGCTATTGAACATCCACAGATGAATGAGTTTCGTCTACAACATTGTGAACAGGTAGTAGCTGATTTTCTAAGTTGTATAAAACAGGAGTTGCTCGGATCGGAGCTCCCTGTGATTGCCGCTAAAACCTATTTCCAGCATGCCACTCAAGCAATAGATGAACTGCTGGCCTTAGTGGATACAGCATTGGGTCAGCTGCATCCGCGAGGCTAAGGAAGATGGAATGTGTCGCCAGTGGAGCCATGATCCATGCATTTTGCTACCATCCAAAGCTTGAAGACTTTTTCCATGAGGAAGCACTATGCAATATTCTATTCTTATCACAGGTTGTTCGACGGGAATTGGACTGGAAGCAGCCAGAATGCTCCAAGATCGTGATTTTCTAGTAGTGGCGAGTTGTCGCAAGCAAGAAGACGTAGCTGTGTTACAAGCCCAAGGCATTAAGCACGTCGTGCAGCTGGATTTAGCGGATTCGGCTTCGATAGAAAAAGGCTTGCAAGAAACATTAGCGATTACCAACGGCCAGCTTTTTGCTTTGTTTAATAATGGCGCCTATGGCCAGCCCGGTGCGGTAGAAGATTTGCCTGTTGATGCGTTAAGAGCTCAGTTTGAGTGTAATTTCTTTGGTACGCACGAGCTGACAACGAAAGTACTGAAAATAATGTTAGCTCAAGATTACGGACGCATCATCAATAACAGCTCTGTGCTTGGCTTAGTTGCTGCTCCGTTCCGCGGTGCTTATAACGCCAGTAAATTTGCTTTGGAAGGCTTAACAGATACCCTGCGTTTGGAATTGTCGGACACGCCTATTAAGGTTTGCTTAATTGAACCTGGTCCGATTGAAAGTCGTTTTCGTGCGAATGCGTTGCTTGCTCTAAAAGACAATATCGACATAGAAAATAGCCGTCACCAAAAAGGCTATGCAGAAGCGATTGCTCGTTTGAGTAAAGAGGGTGTGACGTCATCGCAAACCTTGCCAGCCAGTGCAGTGGTGAAAAAACTGATTCATGCGTTGGAGTCAACTCATCCAAGAGCGCGTTACTATGTGACTATGCCAACGTACGCCGCTGTTGTAATGAAACGAGTATTACCTACTTGTTTATTGGATTGGATAATGCGACGCCAAGGCGCTTAGTTTTTTTAGATCCGCTTGCTGGTTCGGTTATTTAATCTAGCTTTTCTAGCGCTAATCTAGCTTTTCTAGCCATTGAGTCATGGCTGATAAGTAAGCTTCACGAGCAGGTTGGTGAGACAAATACAAGTCATGGAAACCTTGTGGAATACTCGCTTGCGTGAGGTTCGTGAAGGTTTTCTTGGCCGCTTTCTGCATGCTATCGACATCTAACACACCATCGCCTTGTTGTATTTCTTCTACTGTACGCTTACCTATCGTGCTGATTTCTGAATGGCAAATTAGCGTTGGGATAGCAAGACGTTGATTAGCAAGACCGCGCTGTGCAATGATGACTTCTCTTAGCCAATGAAAAGAAAGATCAAAACCCCGTGGGGGTTTCCAATCTAATCGATAATCCCATTCTCCACCAAATACTGTGTGTAGTGATTTTGAGTAAATGTTGATTTTTTTAGCTCGTAAATACGAAAACGGTAGTAAAGACACTAATATTCGAACTGGCCAGCTGACGAAGTTTAATACGGCTGGCGGGAACGGCAGGGCGAGAAATGGACTGTTGAGCATCAGTCCAATCACTTCTGGAAAGGCTTTATTGTAATAGCTTTCGCGTTCGGGCAATGCGTAAGGCTGCGCCAAATAGGTCGATACGACTAGGCCGCCAGTAGAGTGCCCGAGTATGACTACTTGATTCACCCCATCTTCTTTTATGGTGGCCAAGGCAATGTCTAAATCTTGGCCATATTGTTCAAGTGATTCGCACCAATTAGGCGGAGTCGAAGGGCGAATCGAGCGACCGTAGCCTTGTAAATCTAAGGCATAGAAACGATAACCTAAGTCGATAAAGTGTTCTGCTAAACCAGTCTGAAAAAAATAATCCGTGTAACCATGAACGTACAAAATGGCTTTTGTCGCGTCTGGGTTACCGATATGGTGAATGAGTGTGGTGTGGACTTTGGTTTTTGGGCCAGCAAAGGAAAAAGTGCGAGCAAGAAAGTCGACGCCCAATAGATCTTCACATTCGTTTACTTGTTGCCAGTGTTGTCCTATTGGTGCGCTCATTATGTTTTTTCCTTCGTATTAGCCGAAAATATTATCACCTAGCTGATCAATCGTAAGCTTGGCTTTGCGCAATGTTATTTCAATACATTCGTCGCGGTTTGGCATGAGATCAGAACGAATGAATTTGTGTGTTTTTTGTTCTTCACCTTCGCCTTTGGTGATGGTTGCAGCAACGCGATATTGGCCACCATCTTTCATTGGTGCTGGTATAATTGAAAAACCTTTGTGTTCTACGACGTCTTCGGCTTTTTCTGGTGCGCTTTCGCCACCTGCAAATAGCCCTTTAAGGCTAGATAAGATACCCATGAAATTATTCTCCTATGTTTTACGCTATTTTTCGGGGATTTGTTGTATTAGTCAAATGCCGTCGTATTATTTATTTTAATCGGTTACAGAATTACCACAGGATAATCGTCCTGTCGAAGTATAATAAATCTTTAGCGTTTTCTTTTCCTAGGGTATTAGCTTGAAAAAAACAATGAGCACCATTACTCAAGTTGCCACACTTGCAGGCGTTTCTAAAGCCACGGTTTCTCGAGTGTTGAGTGGCACCACGCCAGTCAAAGACGAGACAAAATCTCGGGTGTTGGATGCTATTAATACACTCTCTTATAGCCCTAATCAGGCGGCTCGTTCACTTGCTAGTAACAAAACCTATACCATTGGTTTGGTTGCATCTCGCATTGATACCGCTTACTACGGCCCTGCTGCGAGTGGGGTTGAAAAAGCCTTGCGAGGTGGTGATCGTCATGTGATTATCGCCAGTGGTAACGGATCGTTAGAAGGCGAACGTGAAGCCGTCGATTTTTTGATTAAACGTCAAGTTGATGCCTTGGTTGTACTGACAAACTTTATGTCAGAAGAGGAAATTGCGGTTATTAATAAGCGTTGCCCTGTTTTTGTTTTAAACCAACATTTTCCTGGTGACGACGGTCATAGTATTTCTTTCGATAATTTTGCGGGTGGTGAAATGGCGACCCAATATCTTATTGATAAAGGCCATAAAAAAATTGCGACTGTCACTGGCCCATTATGGAAACATGATGCGTACCAGCGTTATTTAGGCTGCCAAAAAGCGCTACAAAAAGCAGATATTGCCCTGCATTTTCAACTTGAAGGTAACTTTAGTGCGAATTCTGGCATGACTCATATGCAATCTATTTTAGAGCGAGAAGATAAACCAACAGCGATCTTTTTTGCTAATGATATTATGGCGATGGGAGCACTGCATGTATGCGCCGAGCATGGTGTTAAGGTTCCCGAAGATATTGCCATAATAGGTTTTGATGACCTTGATATGTCTAAGTATTATTCCCCAAGTATTACCACCATAAAATTGCCTTTATATGATATGGCTGAAGCCACCGCATATCTGCTTTTAAACAGCGTTTATGGTGCTCATTTCCCTTTAAAAACGACTTTTTTCCCTGAGTTAATTGTTCGTCAATCTGCTTAGTTTGACTTAGTTGCCCTCAAAACAAATAAGTAAAAAGTATTGACGGGGATCTTTTATTGTCTAATATTTGTTCATGAAAGCGGTTTCATTTCAAGTTTTACCATTTTCAGCTCAAGCCTTTCGAGAGAGAGTTTTGAGGACAAAAACCCAATAGAGGATAAAAATAATATGATGGGTAAAAAACTGTTTGCTGCCACAATAGGGGCAGGTTTTATGAGTGCATCGGTGCAAGCAGCTGATGTGGAAGTGATTCATTGGTGGACATCAGGTGGTGAGCAAAAAGCCGTTACTGTGTTAGCTGAAGAATATAACAAACTCGGTAACGATAAATGGGTCGATACGGCTGTTGCATTGGGCGAAAATGCACGATCACTTACTATGCAGCGTATTCTTGGTGGTGATGCACCTGGTGCCGCACAATTCAATACCTCTCGTCAGTTCGAAGAATTGATTGAAGAAGGTCTTCTCCTTGATCTCACTCCGGTTGCGGAAAAAGAAGGCTGGAAGAATTTTATTCGTCCTTCCAGTATTTTAAACCCCTGTATGAAAGACGGCGGCATTTATTGTGTGCCCGTCAATATTCACTCTAATCAATGGCTTTGGACGAATAAGAAAGTCTTTGCTGATGTGGGAGTGAAAGAGCCGCATACATGGGAAGAGTTTTTAACGGTTGCCCCTAAGATCCAAGCGGCAGGCTATATTCCTTTGGCATTTGGTGGACAAGGTTGGCAAGAGCGCCATGTTTTTGATGTGGTGATGATTGGTATGACAGACGAAAAATTCTGGAATAGTGTATGGAAAGATAAGGACCCCAAGGCTGCTAGCAGCGATAAAATGCGCAAGGTATTTGAAACCTTCGGAGCTTTACGTCAGTTTACGGATGCAGGTGCACCTGGTCGAAACTGGAATGATGCCACTAATATGGTTATCACTGGCAAAGCCGCTGCACAAGTAATGGGGGACTGGGCTCGTGGTGAGTTTGCTGCGGCAGGAAAAGTCGCCGAAGTGGATTACGGTTGTATTCCTGGACCCGCAAAACGTCCTTCTCTTACTCTTGGGGGTGATGCATTTATCTTCCCTAAATCCTCTGATAAAAACCTTGAAGCGGCACAAATGAAGTTAGCTTCTATGATGTTGAGTCCAACTATTCAAGCAAAATTTAATAATACTAAAGGCTCCTTGCCTGTGCGCGCGGATGTCGATTTAGATGTAGCCGATGCATGTATGAAAAAAGGTCTCGCTTTGTTGGATGACCCCAAAGCTACTATCACACCTGCAAATAATTACATTACGGAAGATACGAATGGGCAGGTTCAAGATCTAGTTTCTACTTTCTGGAACGAGCCAAGTATGTCTGTCGACAATGCACTTAGCATTTTCAAAGGCATCATCGAAGACGCTGAGTAACCTTCGATAATCAGAATAACCACCAGTTTTCTCTAGTATTTAGTGCTGAAGATGCAGTACTGGCGGTCAATTCTTGTGTTTCAAAAGGAGTTTAAGATGGAAGAGACTATGGCTAATACAGCAAAAGTATCGACCCCGCGACGTACGAAACGAATTCAAATTTCTTCGTTATTAGCAAGTGCGCCCATGGCGATTGTTGCAATTGGCGTATTTGTGGTTTGTGTCGGTTATTCGGTGATGCTTTCGTTCACGAAATCACGCTTGTTTCCAAACTTTAATTGGGTCGGATTAGACCAGTACGAGCGACTATGGGGAACGTCTCGGTGGGTAGTATCAGTCGAAAACTTATTTTTGTACGGGGTGCTATTTATTGCCTTGTGTTTAATCTCGGGCTTTTTTATGGCGGTCTTTCTAGATCAGAAAGTACGTTTTGAAAGTGGTTTTCGCACCTTATTCCTTTATCCCTATGCTATGTCCTTAGTAGTGACTGGTCTGGTCTGGCAATGGATGATGGAACCTTCTCTTGGTCTTCAAAATGTGGTTCAACGCATGGGGTGGGAGTCTTTCGAATTTGCGCCTTTGGTCGATCCACAGTATGCCATTTATGGTGTACTGATCGCTGCCGTGTGGCAATCATCTGGGCTAGTGATGGCCTTGATGCTGGCTGGATTACGCGGTATCGATGGCGAAATTTGGAAAGCGGCTCGTGTGGACGGGATTCCCACTTGGAAAACTTACCTCTTTATTGTTCTTCCGATGATGCGACCTGTGATGATTACCTCTGTGGTGTTGCTTGCTGTGGGCGTGGTGCGGGTTTATGACCTTATTGTCGCGCAAACCGGTGGCGGCCCAGGTATGTCGACTGAAATGCCTGCGAAGTTTGTTATTGATCATATTACGGCGCGAGGCAATGTGGGCTTAGGGATGGCAGCGGCGACCATGATGTTGCTTCCAGTACTCTTGGTCATTGGTCCTTGGATTTATCGCGAATATGTTCGTCCAGCGAAACATTAGGAGTCGATCATGGAACAGATTCAATTAACTGGCCCACATGGGCCAAAGCCAAAGAAGACAACCGTCTCACGATTTGGTGTTTATGCATTTTTGTTTAGTGCGGCGATTTTCTTTTGTATCCCCTTGTATGTGATGTTGATTACTTCGCTGAAGGGAATGCCTGAGATCCGCCTTGGGGAGCTTTTCTCTTTGCCAGCAGATCCTAGTTTTGCCGCATGGGTCAAAGCGTGGGGTGAGGCCTGCTCTGGGGTGGAGTGTAATGGCATACAAACGGGTTTCTGGAACTCGGTAAAGATTACGATTCCAAGTGTGGCGATATCTATCATCCTCGGTTCGATCAATGGTTATGCTTTGTCATTCTGGCGCTTCAAGGGATCTAATTTGCTGTTTGGTCTACTACTGTTCGGGGCCTTTGTGCCTTTTCAAGTAGTGATCTTTCCGCTGATTATTTTCCTTCGTGAAGTAGGGCTTTATGGTTCTTTGACGGGGATTATTTTGATTCACACCATTTTTGGTATGCCAATCATGACCTTGTTATTCCGTAACTATTTTTCATCGTTACCGGATGAATTGTTTAAAGCAGCACGAGTGGATGGTGCGAATTTTTGGCAGATTTTTTTTCAAATCATGATGCCGCTATCTATTCCTGTAACGGTTGTCGCGGTGATTTTACAGACCACGGGAATTTGGAATGATTACTTATTGGGGCTGATTTTTGCCGGTCGAGAGAACCTGCCAATGACAGTGCAATTAAACAATATTGTGGCCACGACATTTGGCGTACGTGAATACAACGTGAATATGGCGGCGACGATTCTTACAGCGTTAGTACCGCTGGCTATTTATTTGTTGTCTGGCAAATATTTTGTGCGTGGCATAGCGGCTGGCGCGGTGAAGGGGTAAGGCGATGAACAGTATATCTATTAAAGAGTTGGATCTTAAGTATCAAGACGCGCATGTTTTGAAGCAGCTTAATCTTGATATTAAAAAGGGCGAGTTTTTGGTTCTGCTTGGGTCATCTGGCTGCGGTAAATCTACTTTGCTCAATTGTATTGCTGGCTTGTTGGATATCTCCGCTGGGCAGATTTGGATTAACGATCGTAACGTGACTTGGGAAGAGCCTAAAGATCGTGGAATCGGCATGGTTTTTCAGTCTTATGCTTTGTACCCACAGATGACAGTGGAAAAGAATTTGTCTTTTGGCTTAAAGGTGAAAGGCATGGCAAAAGATGAGATTCGTGAACGAGTGGATCGTGCGGCGAAAATTCTGCAGATCGAGCCATTATTAGATCGTAAACCATCAGAACTGTCTGGTGGTCAGCGCCAACGGGTGGCGATAGGTCGAGCGTTAGTGCGAGATGTGGAGGTTTTCTTATTCGATGAGCCTTTGTCTAATTTGGATGCTAAGTTGCGAGCGGATTTGCGGGTAGAAATAAAACGCCTGCATCAAAAGCTTAAAAATACCATGGTGTATGTGACTCACGATCAGGTAGAAGCGCTTACTTTGGCAGATCGAATTGCCATCATGAAAGACGGCGAAATCCAGCAGCTTAGTTCTCCAGCGGATATTTACCATAAGCCGTGTAATCTTTTTGTCGCGCAATTTATTGGTTCGCCGAGTATGAACCTTTTAGAAGGCCGTATTGTTGGTGAAAACTTTGTTTATCATGATTATCGCGTCAATTTAATGGGCTACGAATTTATCAATCAAGGGGATCATGATACGTCTGCTTACTTAGGAATTCGGCCAGAACATTTGGCTCTTGAACCTCGTGATGGTTATGTGAAATTGGCATCAGTCAGTATCGATATTATTGAACCAATGGGCGATGAAACCATTGTTTGGTTTGATTTTATGGGCCGTAAATGGTCAGTAAAAGTTCATGGAGATCATCAGCTTAGATGGGATGAGGAAGTCGATATTTATCTTGATCCCAAAAAAGCTCATCTCTTTTCGAAGCAAAGCGAAGTGCGGCTTTAAGCCAACAGTCCTGGCAATAAAAATAAAAAGGAAACGATATGAACGAATTTTCATTTCAGCTTTATAGTGCCCGTAATACTAAATCTCTCGATGAGGTTTTTGCTCTTTTACACCAAGCTGGTTATCAGCAAGTGGAAGGCTATGGTGGTTTGTATGGTCAATTGGATGAATTAAAAAGCTTATTAGAAAAACATCAATTAACTATGCCAACTGGGCATTTTGATTTAACCATGTTGGAAAACAATATTCAGCAGGCTTTGTATATCGCTAAAACCCTGAATATGCACACCATTATTTGTCCTTATATTTTGCCAGATCAACGTCCTGACAATGCGCAAGGTTGGTTTGAGTTGGGACAGCGGCTAGAAGCCATTAGAGAAAAAACCATCAATGCTGGTTTTGAATTTGGTTGGCATAACCACAACTTTGAATTTGAGGCTTTAGCCGATGGTTCTTTGCCCATGACGCAGATTCTAGAAGGCGGCCCGAATATTAAATGGGAGATGGATGTGTCTTGGGTGGTCAAAGGCGGACAAGACCCGATTGAATGGCTAACTAAGTATCGTGACCGTATTTGTGGTGTGCATTTAAAAGATATTGCTTCTGAAGGGGAATGCCAAGATGAAGACGGTTGGGCTGACTTTACTTATGGTGTCTTGCCTTGGCGTGAATGGTGGCCTGTTGTGCGTTCAACACCAGCTAGTGCTTTTGTAATGGAGCATGATAATCCGAATGATTTATCTCGTTTCGCTAATCGTGCGTTAACAGGAGCAAAAGCCTTACTAAAAGGAGCGACAGTATGAAAACCATTTTGAAGGTTGGGCTGATTGGCTGCGGCAATATTTCGGACAGTTATTTTTCTTTAGCTCCGCAATTCTGTGGTTTTAAGATTGTAGCTTGTGCTGATTTAAACGCTGAGTTAGCAGCAACGAAGGCGCAAAAGTACGGTGTTGAAGCACGTAGTGTTGAAGCATTATTGGCTTCTCAAGATATTGATATTATTGTTAATTTGACGATTCCTGCTGCGCATTATGCAGTGAGCATGAAGGCACTTGAAGCAGGTAAGCATGTTTATTCAGAAAAACCTTTGGTTTTGAGTCTTGAAGAAGGCTTAAAAATGAAAGCGCTTTCACTAGAGAAGGGGCTAAAGGTAGGTAGTGCACCAGATACTTTTATGGGGGGATCTCATCAATTTGCTCGACACTTATTGGATCAAGGTGAAATAGGTGAGGTGTATTCAGGTACGTGTCATGTAATGAGTGCTGGAATGGAGAGCTGGCACCCTAATCCGGACTTTTTCTTTAAGGCTGGCGGCGGTCCGATTCTTGATTTGGGACCATATTACATTGCTAACTTGATTCAACTATTAGGACCTGTGGAGTCTGTGATTGCCAAAACATCGATTCCACGTAAGCAACGTAAAATCACCAGTCAGCCAAGATCTGGCGATATGATAGACGTAGAAACGCCAACCACTATTCATGCCATTTTGAGCTTTAAAAATGGAGCCATGATTACGCTGGGCGCAAGTTGGGATGTGCAAGCGCATCAACATTCCAGTATGGAGCTGTACGGCAGTAAAGGCTCTATGTATCTGCCTGATCCTAACTATTTCGGTGGCAAAGTTTCTCTTATTCAAGAAGGTCGTGAAACACCGCTAAAAATGTGGGATCACCCGTTTGGTGTGACAAATCAAATCCATGGCGAGCTAGCAAAAGCCAATTATCGTACTGCGGGTTTAGCAGAAATGGTCATGGCAATACATATGGAACGAGACCACATGTGTTCTCTTGATAGAGCCTTGCATGGGGTGGAAGTGATGACGGCAATTTTGGCGTCAGGAGAGAGTGGACAATCCATCAAAATGACTACCCATTGTGATCGTCCTCGCGCACTTGACCCAGAGGCCGCTAAAGCCTTGCTTGCAGCCTGTTTTTAGGAGGACATTATGAAGACGATACAAGGACCAGCGATTTTCCTTGCCCAGTTTGTGGGCGATGAAGCACCTTTCAATAGTTTCGACGGGATTTGTGGTTGGGTTGCCTCATTGGGTTACAAAGGCGTGCAAGTTCCCACTTGGGATAAGCGCTTGATGGATCTCGAGCGCGCCGCAAATAGCCAAGACTATTGTGACGAGCTAATTGCTACGGCGGCAAAGCATGGCGTGGTGATATCGGAATTATCCACGCATTTACAAGGTCAGCTGGTGGCGGTGCATCCAGCTTATAACGAGGCGTTTGATGGCTTTGCCGATCCGAGCGTAAGAGGTAATCCGGATGCTCGCCAAGCGTGGGCAGTGGAACAATTGAAAATGGCCGCCAAGGCGTCAAAACGTCTTGGTCTAAATGCTCATGCGACCTTTTCCGGCGCATTAGCATGGCCGTATTTTTACCCTTGGCCACAGCGCCCAGCGGGCTTAGTTGAAGAAGCGTTTTCAGAGCTGGGCAGACGTTGGAAGCCTATTCTAGAGGCATTTGATGAGGCTGGCGTGGATCTTTGTTATGAAATTCATCCCGGTGAAGACCTTCATGACGGCGTGACCTTTGAGCGCTTTCTTGATGAAGTTGATCATCATCAACGGGCGAACATTCTTTATGATCCGAGCCACTTCGTGTTACAGCATTTGGACTATCTGGCCTTTATCGATCACTACCATGACCGCATCAAGATGTTCCATGTGAAAGACGCGGAACTGAATTTGAATGGTAAATGTGGTGTTTATGGTGGTTTCCAAAATTGGGTAGATCGTCCTGGGCGTTTTCGTTCTATCGGCGATGGACAGGTGGATTTTAAAGGCATTTTCTCCAAGCTCACCGCCTATGATTTTGCAGGCTGGGCGGTATTGGAATGGGAATGTTGTTTGAAACACCCTGAAGATGGGGCTCGCGAGGGCGCGCAACATATTCAAGACTTTATTATCCGAGTGACCGATAAAGCCTTTGATGATTTTGCTGACAGCGGGGTGGATGCACTGGCGAATCGTCGTATGTTGGGGTTGGAGTAATATTATGGCTGAAGCAAGCAAACGCCGTTTGCGTCTTGGTATGGTAGGTGGTGGCGAAGGTGCTTTTATAGGTGAAGTGCATCGTTTTGCCGCTCGCCTTGATGACCACTATGAATTGGTGGCGGGAGCCTTATCAAGTCAACAGGAGAAAGCCGAACGATCCGCTAAGGAGTTAGGATTGGCTCGATCTTATGTGGACTTTGAAGAAATGGCGCGTCAGGAAAGTGAGCGAGAAGATGGCATCGAAGTGGTGTCCATAGTGACCCCCAACCATTTGCATGCACCAGTGGCGATGGCGTTTTTGAAACGCGGTATTCATGTGATTTGTGATAAGCCACTGACAGCAACTCTGGAGCAAGCAAAAGCACTTTATCAGGCTGCTGAAGATAGCCAAGCGCAGTTTTTATTAACCCATAACTATTCTGCTTATCCTATGGTACGCGAGGCACGAGCCATGGTGAAAGCTGGTAAGTTGGGCAACATACGTTCTATTCAAGTGGAATACGTACAAGACTGGTTGACGGAACCGTTAGAGAAAACGGGCAACAAACAAGCTACTTGGCGATCTGATCCTGAGCAATCTGGTATTGCGGGCTGTATGGGGGACATCGGCAGCCATGCTTATCAATTGGCGTGTTTTGTTGGTAATACTCAGGGTAAAGAAGTTTTGGCGGATTTATCCAGCTGGGTTGAAGGGCGAGCTTTGGACGATGACGCGAATATTCTGTTGCGCTATGAAAACGGAGCTAAAGGTCATTTGTGGGCGAGCCAAGTGGCTCCTGGCAATGAGAATGCCTTGTCGTTGCGGATTTATGGCGATAAAGCCGGCATCGAGTGGCATCAGGAATCACCTAATGAGCTGATTTATTCTGTGTTAGGTGAACCAAGCCAACGCCTTCGTCGAGGCAATAGCTATTTGAGCGAGGCGGCCACATTGGTTTCTCGTATTCCGTCTGGTCATCCTGAAGGTTATTTAGAGGCGTTTGCGAATTTATATCGCGAGTTTGCCGAGCAACTTCTCACATCAACCACGAATCCTAATTTACCAACACTGGCAACGGGGTTACATGGAATGCGATTTATCACAGCTACCGTTTATTCGAGCCAAAATAATGGCCTTTGGGTTCCATTAACTGATTAGTTATTAGAAGCGAGACCAGCACGAAGCTGGAATTAGCCGCAATATCTTTAAGCGGCTTTTTTCGGCTTGCTGTATACTTTCGGCTAAATAGCTAATTGAGTCATAGGAATAAACAGACATGGTCGGAACACAAGTTAATAACCCCTTGCATGGTGTGAAACTAGAGAAGGTTGTCACGGATCTGGTGGAGCATTACGGTTGGGAGGAGTTGTCGATTCGTATCAATATTAATTGTTTTAAAAGTGATCCTTCAGTGAAGTCTAGCTTGAAATTTCTGCGTAAAACCCCTTGGGCCAGAGAAAAGGTTGAAGCGTTGTTTTTGGAAACTTTTAGCAGCTAAGCGCAGACTCTATTCCTGCCCTCACGTTTTGCTTGGTAGAGTTTTTGATCGGCAGCGCGAAGGAAATCGGTAAATTCATGCTCCGGCCGTAATGAGCTAATCCCAATACTCACAGTTAATTTGATTGGTTCGTTATGACTGAAGAATATCCCTAGTTCTACCGCCTTTCTGACTTTTTCCGCTTGTCTAAACGCTTCCTTATCATTGATATTCTTGAATAGAATGACGAACTCTTCTCCGCCTAAACGGTATATTTCTTTGGTGTGAATAGATTGCATCAAGGCATCGGCAACCTTTATAAGTACAGAGTCACCAATATCATGACCGTATTTATCATTGATATTTTTGAAGTGATCAATATCAATGATAAGCATGTGCATACTTTCAAAACTATGTTGGAAAGCTTGGAAATCAGCTTTTAAAGCATGACGATTTTTAAGGTTGGTTAAATCGTCTTGTAAGGCAAGTGAGTGGAGGAACTCACTGGTTTTTTGGCGTTGCACTTCGTAAATATGACAAACGAGCCAAATAGAGCAATACACTAGAGTAAAGTTGAATATCGTTCTATAAGGCATGAAGACTTGAGTGTCAGTACGAAAGAATATAACCATCGCAGCTGATAGCACAATAATGGCGCTAAAAATGAAACCTTTTCTCAAGCCAAATAAACTGTAGTACCAAAAAGGTAAAGCTAATCCCCAATAGGTTGCTCCGGCTACAAGGTCCATGACCGCAATCGACAGAAGAATATTTATGGTTAAGGAGATGAGAAGAGCGTAGCTGTGCCAAGGTCGATAAAAACCATTGGATGACTTATAAAGACAAAAGCCAGCAAAGGTAGCGACAGCGAGCTGCATCGTGCCAAGCCCAAGTTTCTGCAATGTGATCATATTGAGCACAAAGTAGACGCTATTCAAAACACAAATTAACGTGCTGAGCCATTTGTGGAATTCTTCTGGTGACACAGAGGAATGTGGGTAACGACGTGTACTCATTGATGATTCAACTTAAGAGCAATGGAAGTAAATAATGGTCAGTTATAAGGTGTGTTCTTAAACCGCCTCGGTAACATTTATCGATCCATAATGTACTAAGTTGCGTCCTTCGTTTTTAGCTGTGTATAGGTTTTTATCAGCGACGCGTAAAAACTCTCTAAAAGATTGCCCTTTGTTGAGTTGTGCTATGCCAATGCTCACGGTGATTTTGATGTTTTGTTGATGAGTTCTAAAAATAGAGTTTTCTACCGTTTTGCGAATAGTTTCCGCAAAATCAAATGCTTGAGTTTGGGTGTAATTATTTAAGACAATAAGAAACTCTTCTCCGCCAATACGATATACATGATCATTGTTTATACAATAGTGTAGTAGTTCAGTCATTTCAATTAGTACTGAATCGCCAACATCATGCCCAAACTCATCATTGACGCTTTTAAAATGATCGATATCTATAATCAGCAGGCGGGTTTCTTCTTGCTCTTTTTCCTGAAAAGGGTCTACCGCTGCTTTATTGAAGTGATCAAAAAAAAGTCTTAACGCGTGACGATTTTGCGCACCCGTTAGTGGGTCTTGGAAGGCCATTTTTTCTAGGAGTAGGCTGCTTTTTGCATATTGAGTTTCATATAAATAGCAAATGGCGTAGGACAAAAAGTAGGCTAATACGAAGTTAAGAACAGATCGATAGGGGATGAAACTCTCTGTATCGGATTTAATGAATAAAATAGCAAGAGCTGGTATGGACAAGAGAATAGTATAGAAAAGTCCAAGTTTTGGACCTGCAAGTAGGCAATATAGCGGTGGTAAGACAAGAAACCAGTAAATAGAGCCAGCTCTTAGATCTGCAAAATAAAAAGCATAAATGACAGCAGCTGTGATTGAGAAAGTTAGCATGTAGGTATGCCATTTTTTTGTTTTTTCTAGCTGAGCCGCTCTAAAAAAATACAAATTTATTAGGCCAAAAACAGCATCAATAATGCCAATAGTAATTTGGTTTAAGATGACGACATTAAGAAAGCAGTAAAAGATCATGATGACACCCGTGACTAGGCTCAGCCACTTATGCAGGGTGTCTCTTGTTTCCAATAATAAGAAGTTTGTTTGAGTCGTCATTTCGTCACTTTCTGTATATAAAATAATCAGTAAGGATTCTTAAGGGGACATATTCTCTCTTAAAAATATAGACTAGTTTGATCTATTTAAGTAACAATTTGTTACCGATGGCGGTGAAAGAATCAGCAGCATTGATTAATGACTGTGCAGTTAAGGATTCAACGCCATAGACTTCTACTTTAGTTTGGTATTTTTCCCTGAGTGTTTTAGCGAGAATATCGAAGTCGCCATCGCCAGAAAGCAAAACAAGGACATCGCTGTCTTTACCATGCTCTATGCCATCGATAGCAATACCCACATCCCAGTCGCCTTTTGCTGAGCCATCCGAGCGTTGAATGAAGGGTTTCAATTTCACTTCAAAGCCAATCGCTCGTAGGATATTTTGAAATTGTCGTTGTTTCTCATCGCCTCTGTCTATGGCGTAAGCGATGGCCTTTACGACATTTCGACCTTCAGTCGCTTGTTGCCAAAAAGTGTTGTAGTCGAAAGAGCGTCCAAACGCTTGTCTCGTGGTGTAATAGACATTTTGAACATCGACTAAAATCGTCACATTTGTCATGGTATTCCTAGGCAGTATGAGTGAAAAACAGAGTGGGGAAAGAACACGTTACAAGCATTCGTATTGAAAAGAAATCATAAAACTGGATAAGAAGAGGGCGATAATTTTAAAAGCATCCCCATTATGCTTATTAGACAAATTTTTATTGAATAACGGAGTGTTTATATATGTCCGGATTTGAACCAGATAATCGTCTTAGACCGTTAACGCCACGAGAGGAAAACGCAAAAAGTAATGTGGTGATTGCCTATGTTTTTATGTTGTTAGGCATATTCACGGGTGTCTTTTGGTTTATTGGTGCCATTTGGGCCATGGTAAAAGCAGACGAGGCCCGGGGAACATTCTTTGAAGATCATTACGCCAATATCATTGGTACTTTTTGGTGGGGGATCTTTTGGAGCGTTATTGGCGTGATACTGACGTTATTTTTTATCGGCTATATTTTGTTGTTTTGTGTTTGGATTTGGTCGATTTTTAGGATGGTGAAAGGTATTGCCAGAGCAACGTCTAATCAGTCTTATCGGGAAATGTTTAATCCTTTTTAGATTTTTGATGGTTTTTACAGCCCATGCGTGGAGACACTTGGGCTGTAAAATAGAGTCTTGTTAATATAGTAGCGCCTTGCTAATTGTTCAGTAACGTCATTTTACTGTCTTTATAAAGCGTACCTTTGTTTGCCATTAACACTAGCTCTTTTAGACTGAGAGCCGAAGAAGGTTGCATAGTTAGGCTCAGTTTTTCAGGCTGCATTAAAAACGTTAATAATGTTTCGGCAACGTGTTTCGCTTCTTCCGAATCTGCTGGTGCAAGCCCCAATGCTTGGCTTGCGTATCTCAGACTGTTCGACTGATTTTCTGGTGAATCTCGCAAAACAGCCGATTGAGGAAACAGATGAGTGATTAATCCTGATTCTTCGTATTTCACCTCTAAAGAATGCAATTCAATGGCGTCACCATAGATGATGGGTAGCGCTTCAGGCTGGCCTAATGCAAACGATGCTAGTACGTCAGAACGTAGATCAGACATGACGATGCCATGATCCAATACGTTGATTTTAGAAGACAGATCTAGCTTGCCAATACCCTTTATGTCTAGTTTGAATTGAGACGAGACTTTTTCACCCTCAATCTTGGAAGTAAAAGAGCCTTTACCAAGTAAGGTTTCAATTCCACCTGCACGCATTAGATTTCGTGTATCACGGGATAAGCTGCCGATTGGGCTTTCTTGTATCCAAAATTCTACATCTAAATCAGGGTATTTGATTGGGTAGCTATTAAACGAAATTCTAGCGAAGCGTAGCCAATGTGCATTTTCATTACCAAAGCTGACATTTTCCAGGGAGGGCGTCAGAGTGAATGGATCAAGGTGAATGCTTTCATAATGGACAAAAGGCGCTAAACCAGATTGATTAAGCTGTTCTTGAATTTTGTCTTCGGCGTATTGCGTCCCAAAGCGCTGAACAAGATAGATGATAAAAATTGCCATGCAAGACAGTAAAATAAAGTAGGTTATGGCTTTGCCAAGACCGTTTTGAAGCTTAGTTGAGATGTTCAATTTTAAATCCTAAATTTTAAACATGTTTCTGTGTTGGAATAAAACATGCAGGTATTATTAAGCAATGTCGCTGTCAAAAAGCGACCTATTCGGAACATTATCTAATAAAGGACAATCGAATGCAGTTTAAAAAAAGTGTCTTATTGGCAGTATTAGCCACGACGACTTTTTCAGCGCCATCATGGAGCGCCGAGTCTGTTGATTTGTTGATCAAAGACGCTACCGTTTTGACTATGGATAACAGTAAAACGCTATATCACCATGGTGTTGTTGCGATTAAAGGAAATAAAATTTTCGCTGTAGGTGATGCGTCATTAGCAGCTCAATTTGATGCGAAAAAAGTGTTGGATGTGCAAGGCGATATCGTAATGCCAGGCTTAATAAATACTCATACCCACGTATCTATGGCGGTTTTACGTTCTTTAGCAGATGATGTGCCAGACCGTTTGCATCGTTATATTTTCCCTCTGGAAAACAAGCTAATTACCCGTGATATGGTGCGTATTGGCGCTAATCTTGGCAATGTCGAGATGTTGCGTGGCGGTGTTACTACCTACGCCGATATGTATTATTTTGAAGATGAAGTCGCCAAAACCGTTGATCAAATCGGCATGCGTGCTGTGCTTGGTGAGACTGTGATTAAGTTTCCTGTTGCAGATGCTAAAAACGCCGAAGAAGGTATTAACTACGCGTTAAGATTCATTGAAGAATACAAAGACCATCCGCGTATCACACCAGCGTTTGCGCCTCATGCTCCTTATACAAACACCACTGAAGTGTTGCAGCGAGTAGCTGAATTATCCAAAGAGAAAAACGTGCCAGTGCTGATCCATTTAGCCGAATCTCACACCGAGCAAGAAAAAATTGCCGAGCGAGCTGACGGTAAAAGCCCTGTTCAATATATGCATGATATTGGTGCTTTGAATGATCACTTAGTTGGCGCTCATATGATTCTAGTAGACGATCATGATATTGAGCTTGTTAAAGAAAGTGGCATGGGCGTGGCGCATAACATGAGCGCAAATATCAAGTCGGCGAAAGGTGTTTCGCCTGCTCTAAAAATGTATGACGAAGGCGTGAGAATTGGCTTAGGGACTGATGGCCCAATGTCTGGCAATAATCTAAGTACTATTGCTGAGTTTGGGCAGGTAGCTAAAGTCCATAAATTGGTTAACCAAGATCGTGCGGCTATGCCACCTATTAAAGTCATTGATATGGCAACCATGGGTGCAGCAAAAGCGCTGCATATGGAAGATCGTGTTGGTTCATTAGAAGTTGGAAAATTAGCAGATATTATCGTCGTGGATACCAAGGCTCCGCATATGGTACCTATGTATAATCCTTACTCTGCCTTGGTTTATTCTGCTTATCCTAGCGATGTTCGACACAGTATAGTTGACGGCAAAATCCTTATGGAAGACAAGAAAATACTCACCGTAGATGAAGCTGCGATTATTAAAGAAGCCGTGGAATACACTCAAATTGTGCGTGATACTGTGATAGCGAATGGTGACGAAGTTCTATAGATACCTTTGCACGACTGCTGCTAGTCTTCGATCATGAGGTCGTGCACAGCTCTTTATTACTTCATAGTTCTTATTTTTTTATCTCGAGAAAACCTCTTTTTACCTCAAAAATAGAAAGAGGTTTTTTATTTTGGGCTTCTTTTATCCAATCGTTACGAGCACGCTGGGATATCCATGAAAAATGCGTACCATAGAGAGAATTGACTAATATCCAGTCTGTATTTACAAGGAGTGCGTTATTTCATCTTTGATTCCCTCACAAGAGGATTTATGGTTTTTGCCTTTAGGTGGCACAGGCGAGATCGGTATGAACATGAACCTTTATGGCCATGACGGGCAATGGTTGATGGTCGATTGCGGCGTTTCCTTTAACGAGCCATTGACGCCTGATGACCTGCGTACCTCCGAAATCGTTTGCGCTGATCCTAGTTTTATTGCCGAACAAAAAGAACGTTTAGCCGGCATCGTCATTACTCACGCCCATGAAGATCATGTGGGGGCTTTGCCTTTTTTGTGGCGACGTTTCAAATGTCCGGTTTACACCACGGCTTTTACCGCAGAGGTTTTGCGTCGTAAGTTGGTTCAAGTGGGTTTGACCGACCAAGTGCCGATTATAGAAGTGAAAGAAAACGAAACCAAAAAGATTGGCGTGTTTAATGTCAAATGGTTGGGATTGACTCATTCTGTTCCAGAGCCTTATGCGATGACCATAGACACGCCTGCAGGACGTATCTTTCATACGGGTGATTGGAAAATCGATAAAAAGCCAATTTTGGGTGATGCGTTTTCTCCCGCAGCCTTTCAAGCGTTAGCCAAAGAAAACATTCTCGCCATGGTGTGCGATTCAACGAACGCGCTAAAAGATGGCTTCTCGCCATCTGAAAGTGATTGTTATCAGGGCTTGTTAAAAACTATTGAGGCAGAAAAGAACCGTGTTGTTGTAGGTTGTTTCAGCAGTAATGTTGCTCGTTTAGTGGCATTGGGACAAGTCGCAAAAGAGACTGGTCGTTATCTTGCCTTGATCGGAAGATCGCTGACAAATATGGTTAGTGCTGCAAGGGTGACAGGCCATTGGCCAGATGATTTACCGATTATCGACGCCGCGCATCTTGGCTATTTACCAAGGGAAGAAGTATTGGCGGTCGTGACTGGAAGCCAAGGGGAACCAAGGGCGACCTTGAATCGACTCGCCGCAGATAACTGCTTCGATTTGAGTCTTGAAGCCGACGATTTGGTGATTTTTAGCTCTATGCGTATTCCCGGTAACGAACAAGCTATAGATAGATTAGCTGAGCAATTTAAAGGTCGAAAAATCCGCACCTTGCAAGCCCATGAAACCGACTTAACCATTCATGTGAGTGGCCATCCTTGCCGCGAAGAACTCAAACAGCTTTATACTTGGGTGCAGCCGCAATTGGCGATTCCAGTTCATGGCGAGCCGAAACATTTGGATGCTAACGCTGACGTGGCGAAACTCAGCCATGTGCCGGATCAGTTAATCGGTCGAAATGGCGACTTATACCAGCTAGCGCCGAACGTTAGTATTCGACGTCAGCAAGTAAAAGTCGGTCGAATTGCGTTGCTCAGGTAACGCTAAATAAAACGAATGACAAGGCGAGAAGCTACTTATCGAGTTCATTGAAAATCGGTGCAAACACGCTTTTCGCTGGTTTGCCAGGGATCTCCTTGGCGAGCCTTGGGACTAAATAACCTGGCAGCTCGGCAGCCACTTTTCCCATCAAGCGTTGAGCATCTTCGATTGAAATATCAAAGTGCGCCGCGCCTTCGACTGGATCTAACGTGAACATGTAGTAAGGCAAAATCCCAGCATCGAATACAGCTTCGCTCAAATTGACTTGAGCTTCTACCGAATCGTTGACGCCTTTTAATAGAACACCTTGATTGAGCAAGGTAACGCCCGTTCTTTTCAGCTTATAGGCTGCCTGAGCGAGCTCTTCGTCCATTTCATTTGCATGATTAATATGCCACACCATCACGATGTCGAGACGACTTGCTTTGATCCACGCTAGCATGTCATCGCAAACGCGAGATGGAATCACCACGGGCAAACGCGAGTGAATGCGTAGGCGTTTTATTTGTGGCAACGCATCAAGCTTGCGGACTTTATCGGCGAGTAAAGCGTCTTTCATCATCAAAGGATCACCGCCACTTAAGATCACTTCGTTGATTTGAGGATGGGCTTTTAAATAGTCGATTACCGAGTCCCACTCCGCTTGCGCTAGTTGATTGTCACCGTAAGGAAAATGACGACGGAAACAGTAACGACAGTTTACTGCGCAAGTGCCAGTGGTAATAACCAACAAACGACGTTTGTATTTATGCACTATGGCTTTTTGTGGATTGTGTTCGGCTTCTTCTAATGGGTCTTTTGTGTAACCCACGACTTTTTGCATTTCAGCTGTACTAGGCAGAATTTGCAGCAGCAGAGGATCGTTAGGGTTGCCATATTCAATGCGCGACAAATAAGGTCGCGGCACCAGTAATTTGAAGCTCTGATGTGCTTCTATGCCTTGTTGAGCAAGACTTTTTGGCAGACCTAAGTGCTCAACCAGTTCTGGTAAGGAGGTTAGGGCCTGCGACAGGTGCTGCGACCAGCTTAAATTGTTCTTTGTTTGAATAGGGATCACGTCAAATATCTGCAAAATTGTGTTCATTTGGGTTATGATTGCGCCAACTTATTTTGGCCTACTCGGCCAGTGGCTCTCAGAGATCTTTGCAAACGCTCTTTTTACTTGTCTATTTAACGGTTCTAAATGACATAAAAAGAAGTTTGCAGAGATCTTGGGACTGACATGATACGCCAGTCAGAGCCTTTTCTCTAAAAATATACTGTGAGGATGTATGGCTAATATTTCTACCAGCGAAATGCGCAGCGGTTCTAAAGTAATGGTCGACGGCGATCCATGTGCGATTATCGATAACGAACACGTTAAACCAGGTAAAGGCCAAGCCTTTAACCGCATCAAGCTGCGTAACCTAAAAACTGGTCGTGTTTGGGAGCGTACTTTTAAATCTGGTGATACGCTAGAAACAGCTGACGTAATGGACACCGATATGGAGTACTTGTACACCGATGGCGAGTTCTGGCACTTCATGGCTGTAGATGGTTCTTTTGAACAACACGCAGCAGATGAAACAGCAGTAGGCGACACGATTAAGTGGCTGAAAGAGCAAGAAAAATACGTTGTAACTCTATACAACGGTGCGCCATTGGCGGTTGCTGCTCCTAACTTCATCGAACTGGAAGTAAAAGAAACGGATCCAGGTGTAAAAGGCGATACGGCTAACGGCGGTTCTAAACCTGCTTTCTTGGTGACTGGCGCTATGGTTCGTGTACCACTGTTTATCAACATCGGTGAAGTTCTTCGTGTTGATACTCGTACTGGCGACTACGTTTCTCGCGCAACAGGTAAGTAATTCCTGAATTTGCATAATTAATATGAAAGCCCCCGATAGGAAACTATCGGGGGCTTTTTTTGCTTCGCTGTTCCGTCCTGAAATAGGTTATGCCTAGGCTTTTGGTTGGTCTGAATGGTTTAAGAGTAGTTATGAAATGAAAATTTAAGGTGCTTGGTAGGAAAAGCTAATTAAAAAATTAAGAAGCTATGAGGAAGTGTTTCTCATCATAACTTCTTAATAAAAGGGAGGCCTATCAAAAATGCAGTTTAATTAGCAGGTTTCCATTTAGCTGCTTTATCAAAGAAGTTTAGTGTTTCAGCTTCTGCTGCATCCATTTGGTCTTGAGGGAAATAGCTCGTTTTGACAATGACAGTATTTTCATCTTGGTTCACGTAAATGAACTGACCTTGTAAGCCGATTGCTGAATAAGCATTTGTATTTGGCATGGTCCACCATTGGTAGCCGTATCCACCTAATTTAGGGTCTTCTTTATCTACCGGGGCTGTTGATAATTTAACCCATTCTGGTGAAACAATTTGTTTGCCGTTGATCTTGCCGTTATGCAGCATCATTTGACCCACACGAGCAAAATCACGAACGGTTGCATTGAAGCCTGCGCCAGTGAATTCTCGTCCAACACCTGGCTGTCCATCCATGATGAAGAAGCCATTTGATTCAGCACCTATTGGCTCCCATAAATGTTGCTGCATGTAAGAGGCCACATTACTGCCATCGCTGACACGTTCAAGCAACAAGCCTAACACTGCCGTATCGATGGTTTTATAGGCTAAGAAAGTACCTGGTTTATGAAGGCGCTTGATGGTTTTTGCTGGCTCAACAAAGCGCGCTACGTTTTTAACTAAAGCCAAAATATGGTTCTTAGCTGCTATGCCTGGATTGGCAAAGTCATAACGCTCTTCGTAATCGACACCGGATTTCATAGCAAGTATTTGACGAATAGTCACGCCTTTATAGGCACCTTCAGATAATTCAGGTAGGTAAGTGGTGATATCGTCGTCTAATGATTTAATACGACCTTCTTCAAGGGCAACACCAACCAAGATAGAAACCATAGATTTGGTCATTGACCAAGCCATGAAGTGCGTATCTTGGTTGCTGTTGTTGCGATAGTTTTCATAGACGACTTTGTCGTCTTTAATAATGATCATCGCATTGGTATAGGTTCTGTCTAAGAATTGCTCTGGTGTATAGTTGTTACCTTCATACTCGTAGGTAAAATCTAGTGGCTTATCATTGTGAACAAATGGGGTGACGTTTCCTGAATGGCCAACTTGGCGGGTTGTGAATAACGTATCCATTGAGCGAAATGTTAGCGTATTAACATCGCCATCGAGCATTGCCCAGCGTAAGTTTTGGATGGCAATAGGAACTTCAGATACTGGACCAATTCCCGCAACCATTGGGTCTACTTCTGATGCTGCGTGTGCAGCTATTGGGAGTAGAACGACTGAAGATAGTAAGCTTGCGCCCATAAAACATTGCATGTTTTTTATTTTTGTTTGCATGTCTGTCTCTCTCTCATTTTGATTAAAGTTTATCTAGACAATTGTTTGTCTATAAAACAAATAATGCTCAGTTCGCTTCAGCTTGTCATATCCCAAATAGGATAGACCAAACTATCATTAGCTTATTTTTTGTGAGAAAGGCGTATTTTCTAGTTGGCTTACATGGGGAAGTATTGAAGACCACAGTATTTTTACTAGTTCTGGTTGGCGGGTGACTCCCATTTTTGAAAAAATACTTTTTAGTTGGATTCGTGCGGTGCCAACGGTTATGCCTTTTTCTATAGCGTATTCCGTCAACGAAAAACCATTTGCTAAAGCGCTCGCTAGTTTTACTTCTGCAGGTGTAAGGCTGAATAAGCGACCAATATTCTGCTCTGAAAGTATCACTTCATTATGGCTATTGGATAAAAATAGGGCAAAAGTGAGAGGCTGTTTGGATTGTATCAGGCCGACTGATATAGAAGACAAAATAGGGGTAAGTAGCAACTGTATTGGACTAGTTTGATGCTCCCCAATTCTAGCAAGAGGGTGAGATGTTATTCCTGTAGGCGATTGTGTTTGGCGCAATAGCTGTATGAAAATGTTTCTGTCTGCCTTGTGTTCAAAGCGCAATTCGTTATCTATCAATTCTAGGTAATCTGATTCCGATATTATGGAAGCTGCACTGCTATTAAACCAGCTAACTTTGCCATACTGATTTATTAGCATGATCCCTGTGGTTAATTTATCTGCGATTTGTTTAATAATAGTATTGCTGCTCGATAGCGTCTGAAATTGATCATACAAAAGAATGGTTTGTTGTATATGAGGTGCAAGTTGCTGAAGTAATGATTCGCAGTTGTGGTCAAAGAGGCGCAAATCACCGTGTTTACGGTGAGCAATTAAGTTGAGATAGCGATTAGGAGAAATTTTCATTTCTAGGGAAATCGCCAATCCTAATCCTGCCTTCGCGAGCCGCTCTTGGAAATCAATATATCGTGGACAGGAGTCAGAGAAGAGCTCTTCATCGCGGATTATGGCTGGGTATTCGCTAAAATCATAATCTAGACGGGGATTATCAGAATTATTAACCCATTTATCGTGCAAGTCTGCATTTATAGTCGACTGGGAATCGCGCATCAGCCAAATTTCAGATGGATTAGAGTTGTCCGATAGTTCGTGTATTTGAGCAGCAATGCTTTCCACTTCTAACTTTTCACGTAGCTCATCAAGAATACTTATCCATCGATTTGGGTGCTGTACGCAACTATAAATCTTCGGTAAAAGTTGATTCAAAAAGCTTTCAATCATGATGGCCTCCGCGTTGTCAAACAACTAGGTGCCAGTATTTTCCTTAAAGATGAATCAGTTCTCTATCAACAAGATGGCGACTGTATTTCCGTAAGTGTAGATCGATTTTAGGCACTTTGTTTATTATTTTTAGTTCGACCTTTCTAAAACATACCTCATGAAACTATTAAAGAGAAGTATTGTTTATAAAATAAACTATTTATATTTTTGATTATTATTTTTTATTACATCGATGTTTTTTTACCATAAAGGTAAGACATTGTTCCTGAATCGATTTTGCTGTTTTTAGATAGCGTGTATATGAAAAAGCTTCGATAGCGGACCATCGAAGCTTTTAAAGTAATGTATTATTAGGCTAGTTTTTAGCAGAAATCGCTTTATCTACAGAGAAAGAGCCGGCGCCGCTGAATACTAAAGAAACGGCAACAATCAAAAGTGTTAGTGCGTATTCATAGCCGTTGTTTGCCATGAACAAACCGTTTGAAATATGCACAGAGAAGATTGCCATTAGCATAGTGAAAGCAATAACTGCAGAAGCTGGACGAACAAGCAAACCGATAACAAGTGCCAAGCCACCAAAGAATTCTGCACTACCTGCTAAAAGAGCCATCAGATAACCAGGTTCTAGACCAATAGATGCCATCCACTGACCAGTGCCTTCAAGACCGTAACCGCCAAACGCACCAAACAATTTTTGCGCGCCATGTGCCATTAGGATTAGACCCACTGGAATACGCAAAATTGTGCTAGCGATACCAGAAGTTGTGTTAGTGATTTTTTGGATTAACGATGTTGTCATTTTGATTTACCTTAGTGTTGGGTTGGTGTTACTTAATATGTAGGCACTATATATAAAAAAAACAGAATAGTGTAACGGAGTATTTTGAGGTTAATGATCAAAAAAATTGAACTATCGAAATGATCTACGATTTTGATGCCAATATTTGACTGAAACCCTCTTGTTATTGAGAATCTCTACTAATTTTATTGGATTCTCTGTCACTATGTATTACGACGGCTTAAAGGCTAATTTAGATCAGTTATAGGCAAAAAAGTAGCAGAGTTTGCAGTCTATAGAATGGTAGCGTGTTGTTATCTCTATAAATAACAATAAACAGGATAAAACATGTCTAAAGCATTAATGGGAAAAGTCGCCGTTGTGACTGGTGGCGCATCAGGAATAGGTCTTGCTAGTGTCGAAGGCATGATAGCTGAAGGTGCTCGGGTCGTGATCGTGGATCGTGATGAGACAGCATTACAAGCTTTGCAAGACAAACATGGCGATGCAGTCATCACCCTTGCAGTAGATTTGTTGGATCCTGCCGCTTGCTCGGCGATGGTTCCGCGGATTTTAGAAAAAGCCAAAGTGATCGATATTTTTCACGCCAATGCCGGCTTGTATGTTGGTGGTGATTTAGTTGATGCCGATAACGACGCCATAGACCGAATGCTAAATCTGAATATTAACGTTGTCATCAAGAACGTGCGTGATGTTTTGCCGCATATGATTGAACGAGGTGTGGGCGATATTTTAATAACCAGTTCCTTAGCGGGTCATTTTCCGACACCTTGGGAACCGGTTTATGCCTCATCAAAATGGGCGATGAATTGTTTTGTGCAAACGGTGCGTAGACAAGTCAGCAAGCATGGAATTCGCGTTGGCTCGGTATCTCCCGGCCCAGTTATTACTTCTTTATTATCTGATTGGCCTGCGGAAAAACTCGCAGAAGCCAAGTCAAAAGGCAGCTTGATGGAAGCCAGCGATGTGGCTGAAGCGCTCATCTTTATGCTTACGCGTCCTCGTCATGTGACGATTCGGGATGTGGTGATGCTTCCGTCACAATTTGATTTATAACTCGCCATTAAGCTTATTAAATCTATTTTAATTAAAAAGGGAATGGTCATTCGACCATTCCCTTTTACTTTTCTACTGTATCTTATCTCTGGAGAGCTTATAGCTTAACAATCAGCTTGCCGGTATTTTTACCGTCAAATAACAGGTTAATGCCACTAGTTGCGTTTTCGATTCCTTCAATAACGTGGGCACGGTATTTCAATTCCCCTTTGCCTAGCATGGCGCCTAGCGCTTGGCCGTATTCAGGAATACGATGGAAATGATCCGGCATGGTGAAGCCTTGGATAGTTAAGCGACGTTTGATGATGCCAACCCAGCTTGGTCCTGGTGCTGGCTCGGCTTTTTGGTAGTCAGCAATTAGACCACATACAGCAATGCGACCATGAGGGTTCATGCGTTCAAAGATAGGACCTTGTGCCAAACCACCCGTATTTTCAAAGAAAAGATCGATGCCGTTTGGCGTCGCTTGCGTCAATTGTTCGACAAAGTCTGCATCTTTGTAATTAATCGCATGATCAAAACCAAGTTCTTTTGTTAACCATTGGCATTTCTCATCAGAGCCCGCCACGCCAACAACCGTTAAACCAAGGTTTTTAGCCATCTGACCGACAAGAGATCCAACCGAACCTGCTGCCGCTGTGACGATAAGCGTCTGACCTGCTTCTGGTTTAAGCACTTCAAACACACCGTGATAAGCCGTAATACCGGGCAGAGCGATGACGGATAAAATTGCTTCAGCAGGCAGCTCTTTTGGAATGACGTTTAAGCCATTACCATCACTGATCGCATATTCAGTCAGACCCATAAGCCCCATAACACGAGCACCAACGGGGAATCTTTCATTGTTGGATTTAACGACTTCACCTATGCCGCTGGCGCGCATGGTATCGCCTAATTTAACCGGCGCGATATAGCTGTTTTCATCCGCGCTCATCCAACCGCGCATGGCTGGATCTAAAGAAAGATGAGAGAGTTTTACTAATACTTCGCCTTCTGCTGGCGTTGGAATGTCTTGAGTAACAATATTGAAGATATCTTCAGTGATTTCTAATTCAGGACGTTTTATCAGTTTTACGGAATGGTAAGACATAGAGATGAATCCTTTTGTGCATGAATTTCTATTTATCCTGAAATACAGTCTAGAGCATTTTTGTTGATCTAAAGGTTAAGATTAAAGAAGTAAATGTGCAATCGCTCCAATTTTGTTAAGTCTCTGCTCTCATCAGACTGTTGATTATGTCGCATAAGCTGATCAATTGTTGATAAGTACTGTGTTTATCCCCAGTATTTTCCAGCGGCCAACCGCAGTTTATACGGAAGCAATCGTGATAAAAGTCGTGGGTACTGAAACAAGCACCGCTGCGTATGTCGATGCCCTGTTTATTAGCTTCTTTTTCAAGCTGTACAGCATTTAAACTGGGGATCTGTACCCAAAGTACGATTCCGCCTTGTGGGGCACTGATTTTTGCATTGGTGGGCAAGTATTTGATTAAAAATTGTTGATAACTATGTATGTGTTGATTCAAAACCGTACGTATTTTATTCACATGAGAGCGATATTCACCGGTGTTGATAAACTCCGCCATACAAGACTGTATAAGTCCATTCACACCAAAGCTGGTTAAGGAATGTTGATTGATATAAGACGTTAAATATCGACCCGGAACACACCAACCAAGTCGCAGTCCAGCGGCTAAGGTTTTTGAAAAAGATCCGCACCAAATCACATATCCCTCTTTATCCCAATATTTTGCTGGCAGCGTTTGTTGTTTCTGGTGGCTTAATTCGAAATAGACGTCGTCTTCTATCATCGGTGTTTTGTATTGCGCGGCAAGTGTTGCTAGAGCTTGTTTTTGTTCAACGGGCAGCGTCATTCCAGTTGGATTCATGTTCGATGTGCTAAACAGAGAGGCTTTTATCAAACCTTGTTGCATCAAGGTTTCTAGATGGTCTAAATCTAAGCCTTTCTCACTAATAGGGATTTCAATCACTTTGCGAGATAGGGCACTTAGTAAATCGAGCAAGCCACTAAAACAAGGGGAGCTAATGGCAATAGTGTCGCCTTCTTTGGTAACGCTTTCTATCGCCAGTCTTACTGCATCAATACAGCCATTGGTGATCACAAAGTCGGCTGCTGAAAAGGCTAGATTGTCATGGCGGAAATGTTCCGCAAGGGCGCTTCTCAGGCCTTTGTCGCCTTGTGTTTCTGGGTATTGAAAGAGATGCTTTCCTGCTCTTTGAGTGACACGTTTAATGCTGCGTTGCAGTGCGACGCTAGGTTGTAATTCTGGCGAAATCATCGAGGTGCCAAGCGGGCTAAAAAGCGCCGAGGCAGGGTTATAGCCATTTAACGGCGCAAAGCGTTTTGGATCCCGTTGTTCAATACTTTTGATGTTAAGACTTGGAAAGCTGATTGCTTCAATTTGGTTGGCAACAAAGTACCCAGACTGCGGCTGCGCATAAATCCAACCTGTTTGTTGAAGGTAATCATAGGCTTTAGTCGCAGTAGTCATGCTGACTTGATGCTGCTTCGCCATGGTTCGTAGCGCTGGCAAACGGCTTCCCGCAGGCAGTCGTTGTGCTTGTATGTCGTCGATATAATGCTGAGCAAGTGTTTCGTAAAGCGCCATAACATTCCCCCAAAGTATTTCCTTTCTTTGAATTGTACTCTTATTTTTATCAAAAATTGAATCTGTGTTCTTTTTGGTTTTCTAGTGATACTTCTTTCTAAAGGAAATGCTTAGTTATGTTCAGTTACACGCGGTGTTTCTGTGAGGTAGGCGGTAGTTTCGAATAGAAACACCGCGTGTAATTGAGCGCCTTCGTTATTGTTTACAACAGATTTTATTTACTAGGAACGAATAATGAAACTACGAGACTTTGGGTTGCTGTTTGCCTTGATGGCGTTATGGGGATTGAATTTCAGTGTGATCAAGCTTGGCGTGAATAGTGTTCATCCTTTAGTACTCACCGCGTTGCGATTTAGTTTTGCGGTGTTTCCTTTGATCTTTTTTATTAAGAAGCCAGATGTGCCGTGGCGCTATTTGATTGCTTATGGCTTGTCTTTTGGTGTCGGCGTTTGGGGATTAACGACCTTATCGATTGGCGCTGGTGTTTCGGCAGGAATGGCCTCTTTGTTATTGGATATGAGTATTGTTAGTAGTTTGCTGGTGGGTTGGTTATGTTTAAACGAAACCATTACTCGCAATAAGTTGCTTGGCGCTGGATTGGCTTTACTTGGACTTGCTTTGATCATTTACTCCGAAGGTGGTTCGGTGACTGGAAAAGGTTTAGTGCTGGTATTAATGGCGTCGGTGTTTTGGAGCGTTAATGGCTTGATTGTAAAACGCGCGAATACCAAAGCTATTTTTGCCTTTAATATCTGGGGAATGTTGTTTGCACCTTTGCCTTTGTTGTTACTAGCGGTTATTTTTGAAGGAACGCAAGTCGTCACTGAGTTGCCGAATCAATTTACCCAATGGACGCTGTTTTCCGCTTTGTTTCAAGCTTACCCAACGACATTATTGGGGTACTGGTTTTGGAATAAGATGATAATGAAATACTCAGTATCCAGTGTCGCGCCAATGACGTTACTGGTGCCTGTGTTTGGTATTTTTGGTGGTTATTGGTTTTACAATGAGCCAATAGAAACGAATCAGATAATCGCTGCTGTGCTGATTTTATTAGGTCTGTTTGTTGGGCAAATGGCATTGCCGAAATTGAGTTTCTTTAAAAGACTGAGAGGTGATTCATGCAAGAAATCCACTATGTCCTGATATTAATTGGTGCTTTTGTCGCTATGGCGAGTCCTGGGCCTGCGACATTGGCGATTGCATCTACGTCAATGAATCAGGGGCGAGTGCAAGGTTTGGCGTTAGCATCAGGCATACTCACAGGCTCGCTATTTTGGTCTTGTTCGGCTGCCTTTGGTTTAGGTGCTGTGCTGTATGCAAATGTCTGGCTATTCGAAAGCTTACGTTATGTCGGCGCAGTCTATTTATTATTCTTAGCTTACAAATCTTGTCGTTCGGCAATGACGAATAAATCAGATACGAGCAAAATGTTGGCCACGTTAGAGACTAAACAAACGTTTTTGCGCACTGCTTATTTTCGTGGTTTGGCTATCCACTTAACCAATCCTAAAGCGATTCTGTTTCTAGGATCGTTATTCGCCATGGGCATGCCGAGTTCGGTTTCCACACAAGGTTTGTTGTCTGTGATTGTCCTATTAACAATTCAAAGTGCCTGCATAAATTTGGGCTACGCTGTGTTGTTTTCGAATCCAAGAATTCGCCAAGGCTATTTTAAAATGAAACGCGGCTTTGATGTTGCCTTCGCGCTGATGTTTGGCGCTGCGGGCATTAAAATACTGCTGAGTAAAGTAAATATGTAACTCTGAATTTGTTATCATACATTTTATTTTCAGAGTGTTTTTTCTATGTATGACGCTTCCATGTGGCAACCTAGCGCTGATCTTTCGATTTTGCAAAAGCGTGCGCAGTTACTGAAAGCTATTCGCGCTTTTTTCGATACGCGTGAGGTGATGGAGGTGGATACTCAATGTCTGTCTCTGGGTAGTATTACTGATCCACATATTGAAGTCTTAACCAGTAAGACGCGCTCCCAAGGTGAAGACCTTACTTACTATCTTCAAACTTCCCCAGAGTTCGCCATGAAGCGTTTATTATGCGCAGGCTCTGGTTCTATCTATCAGTTGGGAAAAGTGTTCCGAGCCGAGGAAATTGGTCGCCGACATAGTATCGAATTTACTATGTTGGAATGGTATCGAGTCGGTTTTGATCACTGGCAATTAATGGATGAGATCCAACAGTTGTTGTCGGCACTATTGAATGAAGAGGCGCTGACTTGCGAACGACTCAGTTATCAAATGGCGTTTTTACGTCATACCGGACTTGATCCTTTCACCGCGACATTGTTCCAGTTACAAGAGTGTGCTCACGAACACACAGAATACGGTTTGCAGGAAGATGATCGCGATACCTTGCTTGAGTTACTTTTCTCGAGCGTGGTAGAACCGGCTATTGGTAAATACGTCCCTTGTTTTATTCATAGTTATCCTGCTTCTCAGGCCGCACTTGCCAAGACTCATCTTGATGAAAAAGGGCTGTTAGTAGCTGCACGATTTGAGCTTTACTGGCAAGGCATGGAGCTAGCTAATGGCTACCATGAACTCACTGATGCTAAGGAACAAGCAAGACGATTTGCTGAAGATAAAGAAACACGCAAGGAAATGCGCTTGGCGAATCGACAGTTTGATGAGCGATTAATCACAGCACTAGAAAACGGCTTGCCAGATTGTGCTGGCGTTGCGTTAGGAGTGGATCGCTTGTTGATGTTAATGTGTCATAAATCGCATATTGCTGAGGTGTTGCCCTTTGCTCATGCTAGGGCTTAATAATTTTACTCAAGGTAGCGCTTTTTGAGTTGAAATAAATGTCGAGATAATAATAACAAGGTATTTTAGGTGAGTGCATTGAAAGAAAAATACGGCTTTAGCATAAGATGGCTTTTTTCATCTAAACAGTTAATTTGGCTGTATCTTGGTGCCTTTTTTGTGGTGGTTTTGTTGATTTGGAAAGGCGGTGAAGCCCTGCGTAATCAACAAATCAAAGCGTTGCGTATTGATTCTTTTGAGCAGTTAAACCAACTTGCCAGTGTGTTGGAAAGCGCGATTGCCAAGTACCAACATATGCCGACGTTATTGGCGTCTAATGACCGAGTAAGAAAAGCCCTGCGAGACGGTTTCGACTCGGACATTAATCAGCTTAATCGTGAACTTGAGCAAATTAACCGCATCACCGAAGCCTCAGACAGTTATATTTTAAACACAGATGGACTAACGATAGCCTCGTCTAACTATCGAGAAGTTACTAGTTTTGTCGGTCGTAACTTCGCATTTCGACCTTATTTTAAAGACGCGATTCAAGGAAAACCGGGTCGCTATTATGCGCTTGGTACGACATCGAATCGCCGCGGTTATTACTTCTCTTATCCTGTCTATGAAGGCGATTCGATTATTGGTATTGCCGTTGTAAAAGTGGATTTGACCCAATTCGAAAAACGTTTTGCCAATCAGCATTATGAATTTTTGTTACTCGATCCGGATGGCATTGTGTTTAGCAGCTCGCGTGCTAACTGGTTGTATCGGGTATTGGGCGAGTTGTCTCATACTGAGTTGCAGCGTATTGCTGATTCACAGCGTTATTATGGTAAATCCATTGAAAAGCTGGCAATTGTTTATCAAAAGCCTTTTGATGAAAAATCGCAAATTGTTGATGTGTTAGAAAATACTGTTATAGATGGCACCGAAGAATTAGAGCGGCTGTCGTTTTTAAGGATGAGTCGCCCGATTCGCTTATTAGGCTTTCAAATTTCTATCCTTGCGCCTTTAAAAATCATCAATGAAGAAATCTCTTTATGGCGTACCATTTTTGCGGGTGGCGTGACTATTACAGCCTTGTTATTGGGTTTGGCTATGTTGCGTCGGCGCATGTTACGAGAGCGTTCTGATGCTAATGAAATGACGCGCCACAACCAAGCGTACATTCGTGAAGTGATTCAAAATACACAAGCGGGTTTGGTAACCTTGGATGAGCACCACAAAATAGAATCTTTTAATCCGGCGGTTGAAAAGCTGCTTGGTCAGCCGTTATCTCCTCTAGTTGGGCAGCCACTTGGCGTTTTATTTCAACCCGACGAGCAAGATGCGTTAGTTCTGTCTTCTCATAATGATTTTCTGGAAGCTGCTAATGATTTAGGTATTAAAGTGCTGACGCGAGAAGGGCGCTTATGTTATTCCGATCAAACAGTTCCGGTGGAAATGACCTTATGTAAGATGCAATTGCCGAATCGCCTAAGTTATTTGGTGACTTTTCATGACATGACCGAGCGTAAACGCTACGAGCAAGATATCACTCAAGCGCGTATTGAGCTTGAAGAACGAGTGAAAGAACGAACGTTTGAACTACAAGGTGCCAATACTCGTCTTCGCCATGAAATTGAAGAGCATAAAGGTACGCAACGAGAGCTGATCCAAACAGCCAAGCTTGCGGTATTAGGGCAATTAAGTGCGGGTTTGAATCATGAGTTGAACCAGCCTTTGACTGCGATTCGAGCTTTCGCAGGGAATGGATTGAAGTTTCTGGATCGCGGCCAGTACGAACAAGCCCATGCTAACTTGCAGCATATTAGTCAATTGGGTCATCACATGGGCGATATTATCGCTCGCTTTAAAGTATTTGCTCGTAAAGGTGACGTTCATCAAGGCCCTATTGCCGTACAGACTGCCATTATGGGGGCTATGAAAATTATGAGTCCACGCTATAAAGAAGTAGGTATTGAGCTGGTAGTCACGGAAGATCAAGGCTTTATTGTGAATGGTGACATGGTCTTTTTGGAGCAAGTGTTGGTGAATTTATTGGCCAATGCTGCTGATGCAATTTTAGAAACACCGAATAACCCACGACGAGTCCACATTGAGCAAATTTCCACTGTTAATCAAGTGATTATCTGTGTTAAAGACTCGGGGAATGGCTTAAGTGATGACGCTATTCGGCACCTTTTTGAACCTTTTTTTACTTCTAAATCTTCAGGATTGGGATTAGGACTAGGCTTGTCGATTAGCCAGCGTATCGTCGAGGCAATGGGTGGGCAAATTAGCGCGCAAAATCGAGATTCTGGCGGTGCCGAATTTTGTGTTAGGCTACCTTGCTTTAACCACCACTTATCTGAATTCCAGTCTCTTTCTAGAGAGTCTAAAGAATCTATAGATCCTAAAGAGGAAATCTAATGCCGGACAGCAAGCAAGTAATATTAATTGACGACGAGCAAGCGGTTCGTATGGCAATTTCTCAGACATTACAGCTTGAAGATTTTGATGTTATAGAGTTCGCATCGGCTCAAGGCGTGATTGAAAAGTTGTCTCTGGATTGGTCTGGCGTGATTGTAAGCGATATCAATTTGCCTGGCAAAAGTGGTTTAGAGCTGTTTGAAGAAGTTAAAAAAATTGATGCGGAAATCCCTTTTATTCTAATTACTGGCCACGGCGATATTAGCATGGCGGTGAGCGCTATTCGCGACGGTGCTTACGATTTTATTGAAAAGCCGTTTTCCAATGAAGACTTTCTTGAAGTGGTGCGTCGTGCCTCGGAAAAACGTCATTTAACCTTAGAGAACCGCAATTTACGTCTGGAATTGGCTGCGCAAAATGCGCCAGGTCCGCGGATTATCGGCAATACGCCAGGTATTCATCGTTTGCGTCAGGCGTTGTTGCATGTAGCGGATACTGGCGCGGATATTCTTATTCAAGGGGAGACAGGCACAGGTAAAGAGCTGGTGGCGCGTTACATCCACGAGCATAGCTCTCGTCGAGGTCACACTTTTGTGGCGATTAACTGCGGCGCAGTGCCTGATTCTATTATGGAGTCTGAATTATTTGGTCATGAAAAAGGCGCTTTTACCGATGCCAAAACACAACGTATCGGTAAGCTTGAGCATGCTAACGGTGGAACGCTCTTCCTTGATGAAATTGAAAGTATGCCGATGTCGATGCAAATTCGCTTGTTGCGGGTGTTGGAAGAGCGTCGCTTAGAGCGTTTGGGTTCCAATACAGCGATTGATCTGGATTTGCGTATTCTGGCCGCGACCAAGGTTGACCTGAAGCAACTGAGTGAAGGCGGCACATTCCGCGAAGACTTGTATTATCGACTCAACGTGGTGCGAGTAGATATTCCACCATTACGAGAGCGAAAAGATGATATCTCTCTACTGTGGCAGCATTTTTGTTTAGTGGCGATTGCACAATATAAGCGAGAGTCTGAGCCACTGTCGGCGGCGCGAATGCACAGCTTGTTGAGTTACGATTGGCCGGGGAACGTGCGTGAGTTACGTAATCTTGCTGAGCGTTATGTGCTGATGGGGGAAGCAGGTTCGTTTGAGTTTGATCAGATCATTATCAATGAAAATAATCCTGGTGTGATGACGCTCCCTGAGCAGTTAGAGCGCTTTGAAAAAACTTTATTAGAACAAGAGCTGCTGCGTCAGAAAGGCTCTATTAAAGACACCATGGATGCGCTTGGTTTGCCGCGTAAAACGCTTTACGACAAGATGCGTAAATATGATTTAGATAAAGATATCTACAAGCAGTAATTAGTACTCTTCTATCTTCTATATAACTTACAAGAATGGGCGAGCAGAGATTTCTGCAGCCCATTTTGCTATTCTTTCGACTTCATTCCTTTTGATCCCCTGTCGATTATATGGCCTTATCTGCACTGCTTTT
Source organism: Marinomonas sp. BSi20584 (assembly GCF_002792415.1). Taxonomy (NCBI): domain Bacteria; kingdom Pseudomonadati; phylum Pseudomonadota; class Gammaproteobacteria; order Oceanospirillales; family Oceanospirillaceae; genus Marinomonas; species Marinomonas sp. BSi20584. Next base: position 28,153 of record NZ_KZ454887.1, on the reverse strand, counting down.
TGACCAAGTTTCTCCGCATGTATTTACACTTCTTGTTATTGTGTCTGGGCTAACGTCTTTTTTTACCGCCAGCTTTGGCGCAGGAGGTGGTGTTATGTTGCTTGGTGTCATGGCACAAGTATTACCACCACAACTAATAATTCCGCTGCATGGTGTGGCGCAACTTGGTTCAAATGCTGGACGCGCAGCGATGAGTTGGCGACATATTGATTGGAAACTTATTAGTACGTTTTTACCCGGAGCGATGCTGGGTGCTTTCATTGGTAGTTTTGTCTTAGTTTCTCTGCCGCCAGCTATTATGTATCTAACGATTGCTTTATTTATCTTATATTTATGTTGGGGGCCGAAGCTTCCTAAGATGGTATTGGGTAATTGGGGAACAGCATTTGCTGGTGCTATCACTACGTTCATTACGCTTTTTGCTGGCGCAACTGGTCCATTAGTAGCAGCCTTTGTAAAGCAAATTCATGCGGATCGGTTTCGCACAGTTGCAACCTTTGCTATGGCGATGTCGTTACAGCATATTTTGAAGGTTGGGGTATTTAAGGTTGCAGGTTTTCCGTTAACAGCTTGGTTGCCTTTATTGGTATGTATGATTATCAGCGGTGCGATTGGTACTTGGGTTGGTCTTCGAGTATTAAAACGTATGCCAGATCGTTACTTTCATCGAATTTTTAATATTGTTCTTACTTTAATGGCGTTACGTTTAGTATGGCAGTCCTTTGCCTTACTATGACGTTTGTAGATAGCTTGATATTAGTCGCCTAAGACCAAACCTTCTCGTCTTGGGTCAGCCCCACCAAGTAAGCCGCCTTTCTCTACGACAATACCCTGTACACCAGAGTTTAAATCTTGCACAGATACTTTAAAACCCATGTCGGTTAGAGCCTTAGCGTAGGTTTCTGCTTCTGTGCCTTTTTCAAGATCGTAGGTGCTAAAGCGGTTGAGCATATTTGGCAGCGTGATGGCTTCCTGAATGTCCATGCCCCATTCAAGATGAGCAATAAGTGTTTTTGCTACGTAGCCGATTATACGAGAACCACCTGGTGAGCCAACAACCAAATAAGGTTTGTTGTCTTTCATCACTATGGTTGGTGACATAGAAGAGCGAGGGCGTTTGCCGGGTTCTAAGCGATTGGCAATTGGGAAGCCATCTTGGTGAGATTTAAATGAAAAGTCTGTCAGTTCATTGTTTAGTAAAAAGCCATTACTCATTAAATTCGAGCCAAAACCATTTTCGATTGTGGTGGTAACTGACACAGCATTGCCGTCTTTATCTACAATAGAAATATGGCTTGTGGAAGGTAACTCGATGGCAATGTCGTTAGCTTGTTTAATTGGATGACGCCACTCAGGTTCACCAGCTTCAACGCTTTCAAGGGCTTTGCCTTTAGTAATGAGTTTTGCACGCTCGGCTAAATAAGGTTTGTCCAATAAACCTTGTGGCATAGGTACAAAGTCTGTATCAGCTATGTAACGACCGCGATCAGCAAAGGCAAGACGCGATGCATCGCCGATGATTTGCCACGCTTCAGGTGAGTTTGGACCTAAAGCCGCTAGATCAAATTGTTCGGTAATACCAAGAATTTGGCCGACCGTTAATGCGCCAGAACTTGGTGGCCCCATGCCACAAATATCATATTCCTTATAAGGCAAGCACACCGGAGCTCGCTCTTTTACGCGATAGCTGAGAAAATCTTGTTCGGATAAAACTCCTGGGTTATCTAGCGCTCCACGTACCTGAGAGACAATCTTTTTCGCAATTTGTCCTGTGTAGAATTCATCAGCTCCATACGTAGCGAGGAAGCGTAAGGTTTCATAATATTGGGCGTTTTGTAAGCGGCTACCTGCTTCAAGTGGGGTGCCATCGAGATTAAAAAAGTAGGCTTTGGTTTCTGGATAACGAGCTAAGCGCTCCTCACTGCCTTTAATCGCATCTGCTAAGCGAGGAGATACAATAAAGCCTTCTTGCGCGAGCTTAGTTGCTGGCGCTAATAAATCTTCCCAAGGCATGGTGCCATAGCGGTCGTGCAATTCGCCCATTAATTTGACTGTGCCAGGCGTGCCGACAGAACGACCGCCAACAACGGCATCGTAGAAGGACAGTGGCTCACCATTTTCATCTTGGAAAAGTTCTGGTGTGGCTTCTTGAGGTGCTGTTTCTCGGCCATCAAATGTAGTGAGTTTTTGATTTGCTGCATCGTAATACACAACAAAAGCGCCGCCGCCTAAACCAGACGATTGAGGCTCAACTAAGCCAAGTACCATTTGTACCGCAACCAGAGCATCAATAGCAGAACCGCCAGCCTTTAACACATCGTAACCGGCTTTACTGGCTTCTGGATTGGCGGTAGCGACCATGAATTTCTGAGCGTGAGCTAGACTCTTCTTTTCGATACCACTCGCTTCTTCTGGCGCAACGCCATCAGCTGCTTGTTCTGCAGCTATACTGAATTGACTAACGGCAAGCAAAGGAACGAGGGTTAAGGCTTGTAACCAGCGCTTTTTTAGCATCATAAAATCCTTATTGATGAAAGTGGAAACTGTCTGGTCCCATCAAAACAAAAATACGCTGCTGCGTGAAGCCATAAAATAAACAATGATGTTATTTTAGAGAAAAGAAAACGAAAATGTCGCGTATCGTTCGTTTTGTGTAGGTATAAAAAAACGCCCCGGAGGGCGCTAAACTTTATAAATTTTTTGCATGTGTTGCTAAGAACACTTAGGACTAGAGGAATTGTTATTGAACGATTTCTGGTCCCATAATGCTGTACGGTAGCGCAGTAGATAGTGCAGGGATGTAAGTTACCATCACTAAGAACACCATCAATACTAATACGAACGGCATCGCAGCTTTCACCACTCGGGCTAAGCTCATACCCGTTATACTCGAGGTAACAAACAGGTTTAAACCAATTGGTGGCGTGATCATACCGATTTCCATGTTAACCACCATAATGATACCTAGATGAATTGGATCGACACCCAGCTCCATTGCAATAGGGAACACGATAGGAGCAACGATAACCAATAAACCTGATGGTTCCATGAACTGGCCACCAATCAACAACAAAATGTTAACGGCGATTAGGAAAGTGAACCAGTTAAAGCCAACGTCGAGCATCCATTCAGTGATTGCTTGAGGGATACGTTCTGCCGATAAGGTATGAGCAAACAACAAGGCGTTGGCGATGATAAACATCAACATAACCGTTGTTTTAGTACCTTCTAGCATTACTTTGCGAGACTCTTCACCGAACAAAGAAGGGAAGAAGCCGCGTAGCATCATGGACAAGTTACGTCCCCAGATTGGCGTGCCTGCAGCTAAGCAAGAGCCAACAGATTCTTCTAGTTTGCTTGAACGTTTATAGACATAGAAAATAGCGATAGCAATCGAGATGATGGCGCCCCACAATGCACGATCACCGCCAGTGACGGTTTCACTGTCTGCAAAAGCGAAGAAGGACATGATCTCCCACACAAGGAAGAAAGATACGCCATACACTGTACCGTTAAAACCAACACGGGCATGTGGTGCATCGTTATCGTTTGTCCATGTTTGGCCTTTTAAAGGACCCATGTCGCGGTAAACAAACAAGGCAATAAACATAGAGTAAACAGCAGCAACAACCGCCGCTTCAGTTGGTGTAAATACACCACCATAAATACCACCCATGATGATTACGACTAGGAACAATCCCCAGCCTGCTTCTTTACCACCACGAATTAGATTACCAAAACCTTTCCATTCTTCAGAAGGAAGGTTTTTGATACGAGCGACCACGTAAATCGCCAACATCAGCATACCGCCAGCAATTAACCCAGGAATCACCCCTGCTAAGAACATACGGCCAACTGAGACGTTTACAGAAGCCGCATAGACCACCATAACGATAGAAGGCGGAATCAAAATACCCAGCGTACCTGCGTTAGCAATGATACCGGCTGCAAAGTCTTTTGAATAACCTACTTGAACCATACCTGCAATAGCAATAGTACCAATGGCTACAACGGTTGCTGGAGAAGATCCAGACAAGGCTGCGAACATCATACAAGCCAATACAGACGCCATTGCCAAGCCGCCACGGAAGTGACCAACACTGGCAATTGCGAAGTTAATTAAACGCTTCGCTACGCCACCCGTCGACATGTAAGACGAGGCAATGATGAAAAACGGGATAGCCAACAACGTATAGTGCTGACCAACCCCAAACAGAGAAATCGCGACTGACGATAATGAGTCGTGAGAGAAAAAAGCAATAAACAGTATGGACGATAAGCCCAATGAAATACCAACCGGCAAGCCAATAAACAACAGGACGATTACTAATAAAAATAGAATGATTGATTCCACAATGATGCTCCTGCGCTAGTCTTTCAAGACGTTTTGGTTTTCTTTAACAAGATCTTGTGCCTCATGGCCACTGATCAACATGTCGCGTTTGCCGCGGGCAATATCGATGAATGCTTGTAAAGAACGATAAGAAAGTAAAGCCAAGCTGATTGGTAGAACAACAAGAACTATCCAGCGGTGAACACGAGGGCGTAAACCAAACATTTCTTGTACAAATTCAGGGTAACGAAGCTCTTCTGAACCTATGCCAATTTTGAACATTTTCAACCAATACTCGATAGCGCCACCACTAACGTCTACGCCAAGCATTGCTAGCCACGTAGAGTCTAGTAGGATAAGTCCGTAAAGCATGGCTGCTGCAGCACCAAATAAAGACAATGCTTTTGCGATGCGTTTTGGTACCGCATTTAAAACAATGTCGACACCTAGGTGAAGGTTGGTTTTAATACCGTAACTCATGCCTAATAGAATTAGCCAAGAGAAAGCCACCATGTTGAATTCAAGCGCTGCGTCCCAGCCAGTATTAAACCCATAACGAGCGATTACCTGACCAAAGGATACCGCCATGATTGACGAAATAACGAGGATCAGTAGGTTTTCTTCAGCTCGTTCCATGACTTTTGGGAAGCGCTTTTCTAATAGCCAAAGAACAATAATAAAAATAAGTAAGTAAAGATGCGGCCAATGTGCCATGGGGGTCTCCTTAACTAAGTGGACCAGAACAAGTTAAAGTGCAGCTTTGTGGGGTTTCTCGTAGGTTCTAGGATCAGTCGCTGATGAGAGATTGCGGACCAAGAAAGCACAGAATAAAACCACAAGAGCTGACCTGTTAAGGTCAGCTCGCTGCGGGATAAAAATAGATTAAGCGCCGGCAGCAGCGTCAATCAAATCTTTACCAATGTAGCTTTCAAATTGTTGCCAAACAGGTTTCATTGTATTCACCCATTCTTGGCGTTGCGCTGGAGTAAGTGTATTGATCTTGCCGCCAGCTTTGATTATGTTTTGACGGTTTTCTTCTTCCGCTGCTTTAACACTCAAGTTTGCTTCTTGTGTTACTTCATCCGCAATTTGAGTGAATTGAGCGCGGTCTTCTGGAGAAAGGCTCTTCAAAAATTCAGAAGATGTCATGAACAAGTAAGCCAACAACTGATGGTTAGTATCGGTTGTGCTGTCTTGAACTTCGTAGAATTTTTGCGTGTAAATGTTAGACCAAGTGTTTTCTTGTCCGTCTACAACGCCAGTTTGTAACGCGCCGTATACTTCAGAAAACGCCATAGCTTGAGGAGATGCACCCATTGCCGCGATCATTTGTTTTGCAACATCAGACGTTTGTACGCGGAATTTCATGCCTTTTGCGTCGCTAGGGACCAAAAGTGGTTTTTTGGCAGAAAAGTATTTCATACCAGACATCCAGTAACCTAAACCAACAAAGCCTGCGTAGTCATCCATTTCTGTTAATAGCGCTTTACCTTCTTTGGTTTTAGTAAAGCGAATTGCATGGTCCATGTCTTTAAAGATGAAAGGAAGGTCAAACACGCCATATTTATCAGTGTAAGAACCGAACTTAGAAAGTGATGGAGCAAGCAGTTGAACGTCGCCTAAAAGTAGAGCTTCAAGTTCTTTTGAATCACCAAATAGTGTGGAGTTAGGGAAAACTTCAACACACAATTTTCCATTCATTTCTTTATTTACACGTTCTGCGAAGCTATTTGCAGCAACCACTTTAGGATGAGTGGTACCGCCAGTTACGTGGCTGAATTTTACAACGCGCTCACCTGGATCGCAGGCAGCAATCGCAGTAGTAGCAGAAAGAGCAAGTGCTAAAGATGTTAGAGCAAGGCTGATTTTTTTTCATTTTTATAAAACTCCAAAAACTGAATTATTATTGTGTACCGGTTTTTTAGCCTGATTTTTTCTGGTTTTTCGCCAGATACAGACAAAGCAAAACAGGTGGTGCTATTCATACTGTTTACACAATCTGTGCCAAGTCTTTATGTTTTATTTAAGTGTTTGATTTTATTTGTAAAATTATTTTATTTGTGGTTTTTAGGCTTTATGGAAGAAATTTAATAGGGGGGATTACACTCATAATTAAATTCTTAATGGGTGGTTATTCACCCATTTTCACTTAAGAGTTTGTGTTAAAAGCTTTTTGAAGGTTTGGTGCATGGCTTTCTTTCCAGATAATTGCGCTTTTAGACGGCTATGTTCGGTATTACGGCCTAAAGCGGCTTCGATTAATAGTTGGTGGGTTGGATCCTTGGGGGTTAACTGGCCTGTTAAAGCAAGAGACAGTGTCGCTTTGAGGAAAACAGGGCGAATACTGTCAAACTGACGATGATGCTCTACAAATAGCTCTATATCCTGCAAGTCCTGCGATGACAATTTAGCCAGCACGGGAAGTTCGTTTTGTTGATAATATTTTTGACCTAGAATGAGCATAACCAAATCGGTTGATAAGTCGGTATATTGCAGCAGCAAGTTAATTAGAAACTGTTCAATAAATCGTGCTTGCCATTTGTAGGCTAGCTTAGTGGCGTGCTCCGTCGTTGGCTTCACCATCATCAAAGAGTAGCTGCCACTTGCTTGGTCTTTGGCAGTTCCCAATCGAACAGGTACGTAACCATTCTTTAACCAAAAAGACACCACATCGGGAGTCGCTGCAAAACTGCTGCATAGAAAATCGCAACGATCATTGGCTGCGGTTTCGATATGCGTAAGTAGTTGACTCGCCAAGCCTTTATTTTGTTGGCTTTGTTCCGTTGCAATTCGGCTGATGCGCCAGTAACAGTACTGTCCGGCGTTTTCAACGCCTTCATGAGCAAGTAGAGATTGTGGTACTAAATGTCCTCTTGGTCGACGTTTCCCTTGCATGACTTCTTGGCAGAGTGAGCTTGGCAGGTTGCCTTCTTCGGTAATAATCGCAACGCTTTGGGCATTTCCTTCTGATAGATAAAGATATGTCGACACGGAAGGGTCGTCTAGCACCCAGCGCAAGTTGTCAGGCGAAGTTTGATAGTGAGCGCTTACCAATAATTGAAAAGTATCGGCGAGCAAGTTAGTGTTTTCTAGCCAATCAGCGCCAGTAAGATGACTAAAGTTTGTCGGCTTAGTCATACTTTTATTAGTACTATTAGGTGCGTCAAAGTTAGCCTCTGGATTCGCTAAAAAGAAGCAATCATTGATCCAGTTTTCCAGTGGGTCATTTCCCCCCCATCGAATTGGCAGGCTCAAAGTTAGTTGCTGCAGCGCCAATGTTTTAGAAGTTTTTTGTGATTCTAAATAGTGGCAAAAGCGAATGCCAAAGCCTTTACCAGCGCCTTCATAGCCATAGTCTGTGGTACTAAAAAGACAATGCTCAGCTTTCTGATTTAATTCTATAAGCATGGGCAAAGGAATCATGGACGCTTCATCAACAAAGAGAAAATCCCAGTGAGTCGAGTTACTTATCAGAGCATCAGGAGCGAAAAAAGGCAGAGTAGCTTTGTCTTGATCAAGCACCTGCTCAAAGCGAGATTTAAGACTCACAATAGCGTCCAGATTAGGCGCGGTGATCGCTACACGTTTTCCTTCTTTGACTAGCTTTGCCAAACTGTCGCCCAATAAGGTGGATTTGCCTCGGCCACGTGGTGCAATTAGTACATAGGATTTGGCTAGTTCTGCAAATAAACACGACTGAGCTTCAGCTTGTTCTTGGGTTAGCTGCGCGTTAGGTTCTATTGGTTTTAAAGCCGGTAACGGGTTTACGCTGTGTTTTTTATTCTTGCCAGAGAGTAATAATTTAAAAGGTGATGTCGCGTCTTGTAATTTATCGAGCAGGTAATTTTTAAAGTGCGATGTCACTTGTTCTGGCTCATAAGGCCAAGGTAAATATCTCGACAAGTCTTGATCTGCCATTGATAACCACTCGACATCAGGCAGTGCAATGGCAAAGAGGCCATTGCCTCGAACCGTACCAGACAAAATAGCCAATGCACTGGCAGATACGCCATGAGTCAAATCCACCAAGATAGCGTCATGGTTGCTGCCTAGTTCTTGTCGGACTTGTTTAAAAGAACAGGTTTTAAATTGTTTCGTTTTTAACGACGGAACGAGTAACTCGTCATACTGGCTCACATCATGAGCGGCAATTAGTGGAGTAGAGAAATTTTCACACAGACGAAGAAAGTCTGACAAAACCTCGCGAGGCGAGCCCTTTAAAATAAAACAGTGGCGGTGGTTGTCAGACATAAAAATTAAATTTCCTAGTGATCACATTATTAGAGACCTTCGCCTCGTTTTGGCTTTGCTCGTGACATCATGCAAAGGCCTCTATCATACTGTGACCACAAGGAAGCGCCAGCGCTTGTTAAGTTTACGCGATAACAAATAAGTCCATGAAGCGATTTACCGCTGTACTTTCAAGAGCAGCTTGATCCTTACAGAGTGAGAAAATAGCTTGGCTCTGACGGTTTGGAAAACGTGTTGCCAAGTTGTTTTTAAACTTCTGCTCTAATAACGGAATGCCTTCTTCACGACGACGACGGTGTCCGACTGGGTATTCCACCACTACTTCTTCAGTGCTGCTACCATCTTTAAAGAACACTTGAATTGCATTGGCAATTGAACGCTTATCGGACTCTAAATATTCAGCAGTGAAGCGTTTGTCTTCGACGATTTCCATCTTGTTACGCAGCTCATCAATGATCGGGTTTGCCGCATGGAAGTCATCTTCATAATGTTCGGCGATTAAATTACCAAAGGCCAATGGCACAGCCGCCATGTATTGCAAGCAATGGTCGCGGTCGGCGGCGTTGGCTAATGGGCCGGATTTGGAAATAATACGAATCGCTGATTCATGAGTACGAATAACGATCTTGTCGATCTCTGCCAAACGATCTTTCACTTGAGGATGCAAAATCACAGATGCTTCGGCAGCGGTTTGAGCATGAAACTCTGCAGGGAAAGAGATCTTGAACAAGACGTTTTCCATCACGTATGTACCGTAATCTTGTGAGAAAGAAAACTTGCGTTGCGCTTCTGGTTTAATAGCTTGGTCTTTGTTGGTTTTAGAGAAAGACACGTCATAAAAGCCCCACTGATCGGCCGTTAGCACACCAGGAATGCCCATTTCGCCTCGCATCGACATATCCGCTAAGCGAACTGCACGAGAAGTCGCATCGCCCGCTGCCCAAGACTTACGTGAGCCTGCATTTGGCGCATGACGATAAGTACGCAGAGCAGAGCCATCGACCCAAGCTTGCGAGATTGCTGCCATAATTTGTTCTCTGTCGCCGCCCATCATTTTGGTTACTACAGCAACAGAGGCAACACGAACTAATAAAACGTGACACAAACCTACACGGTTGAAAGAGTTTTCTAGGGCAATAACGCCTTGAATTTCATGGGCCATTACCATGGCTTCTAACACTTCACGCATGGTCATCGGGCTTTCACCCTTCGATAGTCGAACTTGTGAAAGATGATCCGCTACCGCCAAAATGCCACCTAGGTTATCGGAAGGATGTCCCCATTCTGCCGCCAACCAAGTGTCGTTGTAATCCAACCAGCGAATGATACAACCAATGTCCCATGCCGCTTTTACAGGGTCGAGAGACAAAGACGTGCCCGGTACACGAGCACCATTTGGAACAACAGTACCTTGTACTATTGGGCCAAGGTGCTTGGTACATTCTGGGAAGCGTAGGGCGAGTAAGCCACAGCCCAAGGTGTCCATTAAACAGTTACGAGCAGTGTCTAGGGCCTCTTGGCTTTCTACTTTAAAGTTCAGTACATAATCCGCGATGTCTTGAATGACTTGGTCGTAATCCGGGCGGTTGTTTAAATCTACGTTGTTGCTCATTTCTTTTCCTTAATCGTTAAATTTTAATGCTGATGTTGGGTTAATGACGGTCGTCAATATCAACCCATTCAGAATGATCTGGTCCAATATAATCGGCGCTTGGTCGAATAATGCGGTTGTTCGACCGTTGTTCCATGACGTGAGCAGCCCAGCCAGTGACACGAGAGCAAACGAAAATTGGCGTAAATAATTTGGTTGGAATCCCCATAAAACGATAAGCGCTGGCGTGGAAAAAATCCGCGTTGCAGAAGAGTTTTTTCTCGCGCCACATCACGGCTTCGCAACGTTCTGAGACCGCATATAAATGATCGTCGCCAACGTCTTCGCTGAGTTTTTTTGCCCATTTTTTGATGATGTCATTGCGTGGATCGCGTTCACTGTAAATAGCGTGACCAAAGCCCATGACTTTTTCTTTATTGGCAAGTTTTTGCATCAACGCCGCTTCGGCTTCGTCAGGGGTTTTCCATGGTTCTATCATGTCCATCGCAGCTTCATTTGCGCCACCATGAAGTGGGCCACGTAAGCTGCCGATACCGCCAGTAACGCATGAATACATGTCTGACAAGGTGGAAGCACAAACACGAGCGGTAAAGGTTGAAGCGTTGAATTCGTGCTCAGCATACAAGATCAAAGACGCGTTCATCACTTGTGTATGAAGAGCGCTTGGTTCTTTGTCATGCAGCATGGTGAGAAAATGACCAGCCAAAGAAGGTACGTTGGCATTATGAGTATTAACACGTACGCCATCGTGGGTGAAACGATACCAATAAACGACCATCGCAGGCAGCGTTGCGACCAATCGATCAGCGGTATGTAAGGCTAGCGATGGTTGCTTTTCAAAAGCGAGTTCTGGTTCAAGATTGCCTAAAAAAGAACAACCAGTGCGCATCACATCCATTGGATGAGCGCTTTCTGGGATAAGTTCCAAGACGGCTTTTAGCTCTTCAGGCAAGCTGCGTAAACTCATCAGTCTTTGTTCGTAGTCGTGTAACTGAGTACGGTTAGGTAACTTTCCGTACAGCAGGAGATAAGCGACTTCTTCAAAGCTCGCTTTGTCCGCTAAGACATCAATGTCGTAGCCGCGATAGGTTAATCCGGAGGCCGCTTTGCCAACGGTGCAGAGTGCGGTTTCGCCTGCGCTTTGGCCGCGTAGGCCTGCGCCAGAAAGTACTTTAGCCATTTTCTTACCTCATATTTTTATTTGTCTTGAGATTCGTTGAAAATATTTAAACGCTTTACCTGTTGTTATCTTAAGTTCTTATTTCTTATGCTCTTATTTTTTAGGCTCTTATTTCTTAGAGAAGAGCGCGTCTAATTTGTCTTCATATTCATGGTAGTTGAGAAATTCATAAAGCTCATTACGAGTTTGCATACTGTCGACTACGTTGCGCTGGTGGCCGTCGTTCAATAAATGCTGATATACGTTTAGTGCGGCTTTGTTCATTGCGCGAAACGCACTCAGTGGATAGAGCACCAAATCCACGCCAGCGCTGGCCAATTCTTCTTTACTGAATAAAGGTGTAGCGCCAAATTCGGTGATGTTTGCTAAAACCGGCACCTTCACGGCAGCAACAAATTCTTTGTATTGATCCAAAGTGATCATGGCTTCTGGGAAGATCATATCCGCGCCAGCTTCGACACAAGCAATGGCTCGCTCGATGGCCGATTCCATGCCTTCCACAGCCAGAGCATCGGTGCGGGCCATGATGACAAAGTTGTCATCGACACGAGCGTCGACGCAGGCTTTCACGCGATCGACCATTTCGTCTTGACTGACAATGGCTTTATTCGGGCGATGTCCGCAGCGTTTTTGTTGTACTTGGTCTTCAATATGCACTGCCGCCGCGCCAGCTTTTTCCATTTGCTGAATGGTTCGAGTGATATTAAATGCGCCACCAAAGCCGGTATCGATATCGACTAGTAATGGCAAATTCGAAGCGGAAGTAATACGTCGCACATCTTCTAATACATCGTGTAAATCTGTCATACCAAGGTCTGGCAAACCATAGGAGGCATTAGCAACGCCGCCGCCAGATAAGTAAATGGCATGATGACCTGTTTGCTCTGCCATCATGGCGCAATAAGCGTTCACGGCGCCAACAACCTGTAATGGGGATTGGGTTGCGACGGCTTGTCTAAAACGGGCGCCTGCTGAAAGTATTGTCATTATTTTCCTCTCTTTAGAACGATTTTAATTAAGTACGGGAAGCGACAGAGGAATGCTCCATCGCTTGCTTTAATAGCTGGCTGGCGCGGCTGATATGGCGGCGCATGAGTAGTTCTGCTAGATCACCTTCGTGATTTGCAATCGCATCGAGAATGGCTTTGTGCTCACGTAATGCTTGGCGTGGATCGCTGCGTTGATCCGACGTGTGACGTCGATACATGCGAATTACCGCGTACAATTCTTCTGTTAATAAACGAATAAGCTTGGCGTTGCCGCTGGCGTGAATGATACGTAAGTGAAAATCGTCATTCCCGCCTTGTTGCACGTAGTGTTCATCTTGGTTGGCATCTAGGTGCGCTTGATGTTTATCGAGTAGCGCATACAAACTGTTTATTTCGTCCGCTGGCATAGTGGTGGCAGCTAATCGAGCGGCCATGCCTTCTAAGGCCTCACGCATAGTGAAGGTGTCGAGCATATCTTGTGTGTTTAGTTGGATAACACGAGCGCCAACATTAGCGGTGCGCGTAACCAGACCAAGCCCTTCTAATTTAACGATAGCTTCCCTTAATGGCCCACGAGAGACGCCATATTGCTTGGCAAGTTCTGGCTCTGAAATCTTGCTGCCTTGGGGAATATGACCCTGCACAATAGCGTTGGTGAGCTGCTGGGCGATGTCTTCAGACAGTGTCGCGGATTTGATCGAAATAAGGTTGTTCATAAATGGACAAAAAGCTTTATTGTTGACAATGTGACTAGTTATAGTCGTATTTTTTCGATTTATCAAGTTGGATTGTCGACAATTTATTGGTTCCTATCTTATCCTTTAGTCGTACGTGTGAGCGTGATAGAGGAGAGATAAGCTACTAACATTGTGTTTATTAAGTGATTTTTGGGCTTTATTGATTAGAAACGCTTGGTTGAATATCAAAAGCTGATAAAGTCGGGAGAATCATTTGAATATTGTTATGATCAAATGTGTCGACAATCGCTTTGCTAGGCTTGTTCGCTTGGCGGTTTGTTTGATTACCCAACAAGTAGGGGAAACTATGAAAAAAATTAAAAATGAAGCGGCTCTAAGTAAAAAAGCCATTCAAGTTGGCGAGAACTATGCCCTTAAACGAGGTTATGCAGGTTTTTCTTCAACCATGTCTGCTAATGAAAAAACCGAGGCAATTTATCGTTTATTAGTGCTTGATAAGTTGGTAGTGGGTTTGCCTGCGGACAAAGAAGACTTGCCAAGTATGAAACACAAACTGGCGTTGTGGATTCAGAAGCTATTACCTAAAGATGATCCACTGCTTAAATAAGCAGTGGCTGGATTAATAATTAAAAGTCCAGCGGAAGAGTGGTGATATTTTTTACTTCACGCATGGTGAAGTGACTTTGCGCTTCTTGTATGTGTGGCAGTTGCAATAACTGGCTACGCAAGAAGTGCTCATAGCTTTCAATGCTGTTGGAAACCACTCTTAAGCTGTAATCCATTGCACCAGAAATCGTCCAACATTCTACCACTTCGGGATAGTCGACAATGGCTTGCTCGAACTCATCCAGCATTTTTCGGCCATGGGAAGAGAGTTTAATATTCACCAAGACGACGATGCCCAATCCCAATTTGTTTCTGTCTAAAATCGCTTGCGTCGATCGAATATAACCATCTTGTTCTAGGCGATTAATACGTCGCCAGCAGGGCGATTGTGACAAGCCGATCTTATCCGCTACTTGAGTTGCACTCAGGCTGCCATCGTGTTGCAGCAAATTAAGAATCTTACGATCGGTTGAGTCTAACTGTTCCATGGGATCCATCTCTTAAAAGTCGAGATTAACATAATGGATTCACCTACTTCATTTCAATACTTTATTTATAAAATGTTATAACGTAACATATTTGTTTTTGATGTTATTAGTCTGTCTGCATTTTTAGAGGAAGTTATCTTGAAGGTGAATTTTAGTTTACAAAAAATGTCGCAATCGGTTGATTTAACGAATATTGATCTCAACTTCGTTGATACAGAACGAATGGATCAAATTAGTTTAGATAAAAATCCGCGATTAATGGGGGTGGTGAGATCCTCTCATCAAGACGTTTTTGCTGATATTTATCAAAACAACATTAGTATGGCGATTTGGCAAAGGCCGCTTGGTCTGTTGTCGCAATATGCAGAATCTTTATTAGTATCTGCGCCGAATTTTGTTTTCAAATCTCAAGGAAATTCAGCCCAACTTAACACCACGTTAACTAAGCTTCTGCCTGAGGCTCAAAATAAAGCCTTGTTTGTGGAAGACGTGACGTTATTGGTCGACATGTTTGCGTGTTTATTTGACCTTAAAGAAGTCGGTTTGCGCCTAAATGTGCTCTCCAACGCTATGTGCCCGCGTTTTCATGTGGATAAAATTCCCTGTCGATTGGTATCAACTTATGTCGGAAGCGGTAGTGAATGGCTACATGAGGCTCATGTGATAAGAGATCGCTTGGGGTTAGGTGGTCATGTGGCGGATCACGATAGTGGCCTGCACGAAAAAGGGCGTATTAATGAATTAAAGGCGGGTGATGTGGCGTTAATGAAAGGTGACGAATGGCCAACGTCATTAGGCCGAGGAGTGGTTCATCGTTCGCCTTCGGCAAGCCTTGAGAATAAGCGATTGTTTTTAAGCTTGGACATGATTTAACAAATCACCTACTTCTTCCTTGAGTGGTGTTTGAAAAAATCACCATTCAATCGGTTGGTTATTCCAATCAAGATAAGCCGCTTTGTTATCCATGGTGACACTTCCCATGATGTATAAAAGTTGAGTCGCTACAAAGTCTGCAGTGAAGAGTTTGTCTTTCGGCACCGATCGTTGGAAAGGTTTAGAAAGTGGTGTGTCTGTAGTGCCTGGGTGAAAAGCGATGAGCTTAACGTTTTTTGCTCTTCTGGCGTATTCCACGGAACTGGTTTGAATCAGCATATTCAATGCCGCTTTTGAGGCTCGATAGCTGTACCAGCCGCCGGTTTTATTATCCGAAATGCTGCCAATTCGAGCACTAAATAACGCCACTTGAGTAGCTTGTTCACCTTGTAAAATGGGTAATAGCTGGCTCAACCACAGCATGGGAATAATAGTGTTGGTGTGAAATATAGCTTCTAGCTGAGAGGCTCTGATTTCTTCTAACTTTCTTTCTGGCATCATGCTGTTGTTGTGTAATATGCCATTGCAAATCAATACTTTGCTTATCTTTCCAGAATAGGCGGAAAGGCTTTTACAGATCTGCTGAATACTGTCTTCACTATAATCAGACTCTAGCCATTGTGTTTTTGTGGCGGTTTCAGAGTTTGGTAAGGATCGACTGACGGCAAATACGCCAAGGCAGTCTTTATCCGCTTCGAACTGTTGTATCGCTGCTTGTGCAATCGCACTACTCGCACCAATCACCAAGGCATAAAAGGATGACATACTAAGACTCCGAGAATAGGCAAAATAAACTAGATGGTTTACAGGTCGCAGCGGTCTTTTAAACAGGATTCACAGCGCGGTTTTCCTGTGACAAACGATGATATTTGGTGGCGGTAGCGCGCAAAGAATTTGTAACCCATGTCCGCAAAAAAACGAATTACCGGCCAGCGGAGCAACTGCATCCATTTGTGTTTTCCGACCAGTTTCCAAGCAAGGCAGGTTACGTCTAATCCTTTGATGATTTTTCCATTGGCGAGTTGGCCGTGCAGTAATCTATCAGCTTCGACCTTATCAATATAAGGGAATCTCTCACTAAAACTATCGGCGTGAATGTCTTCTAATTGTAGTTTTTTTTGCGTATCTAATGACTGCAATGTTTGCATTTCAGCGGCGCAAAGAGGGCAATGGCCATCGTAGAAGATTGTTAGCATGTATCATTACTCTTTTAGTGTGGTTATCGAGTAATGATACGTAGCGAAGAGAGAGTTAGATCAGTTTGTTATTGCAGGTTTCGCGATGGCAGGCTTAATAGTGTGGATACAGAACCAGCAAATGCATAATAGAGGTAACCGACGTTAAACCAAAATTTAGCGAGGTGTAATACGGCTTTGCATTATTGGCTTGCTTTAACCAACGAGCATCAACCCAGAAAATAGTTATTAGGCTGAGTAACAAAAGTACAACCGACAGTTCTGGTGTTTTTAACAGCAGGGAAACCCAAGCGCAGAAGACGGTTGCAAAAGAGCAGATAAGTAGTTTTGCGCCGTTACGACTTTCAGGTAATTCTATTAATCGTCCCCACATTGTTCCGCCAATAAAGCTAACAATAACAGCTGCATAAGCTGCAAAAAGTGTCACTCCAGATTTACCAAGGAAGCTACCGTTAGTTAGGCTCAAATACGTCGCAAAGAGAAATGGAAAAATACCCAATATTGCTAATGTAGCCACTACTGGCTTATAAGAACGCATGCCGTTACCTTTAAATAAATGCTATATGTAAATCAGAATATGTAAACAATACGAATTATCTAACAAAATGGACTTTAAAACAGCAATCCAGTTCCTTATTTTGTCCTATTTTTGTGCATAAAAGTGTAAAGTTTTTTGTTATAGCCATTTGGCTGGAATATGCAGGTGTTATCTTGCCTGCCGTTTTTTGAAAAAGGGTAAAGAATACTTATTCATTGCTTGCGTGGAATCGCCATTGAGCGAAATAGGGTCAACGAGTACAATGGACGGCTATTATTACTTGAACATGATGCCAGATTGGCTTTTATGTCCTCATTAACGAATTTTGCTTAAGGTGTGTTTAGAAATGCCAGCTAAAACAATGGATGAACTCGTCTCCCTATGTAAACGTCGCGGATTTATTTTCCAAGGCAGTGAAATCTACGGTGGTATGCAAGGTGCTTACGATTACGGTCCGCTAGGTATTGAATTAAAAAACAACCTAAAAGCCGCTTGGTGGCGTTCAATGGTTTATGAGCGTGACGATGTAGAAGGTTTGGATGCTGCAATTATCCAAAACAAATACGTCTATAAATATTCTGGCCACGAAGATACCTTTACTGACCCAATGGTTGACTGCCACGAGTGTAAGTCTCGTATGCGCGCTGACCACATGAAAGACATCAAAGTATGCGATAACTGTGGTTCTACCAATGTTACTCCGCCTCGTGATTTTAACTTGATGTTCAAAACCAACGTTGGCCCAATGGTGAACGAAGAGTCTTACACTTACCTTCGTCCAGAAACCGCACAAGGTATCTTTACTAACTTCAAAAACGTTGTTGATTCGACTTCTCGCACTTTGCCATTTGGTATCGCGCAGATCGGTAAATCATTCCGTAACGAAATTACTCCGCGTAACTTCATCTTCCGTGTTCGTGAATTCGAACAAATGGAATTAGAATTCTTTTGTAAGCCAGGTGAAGATGAAAAATGGCATGAATTCTGGGTTAATGCTCGTAAACAATGGTGGTTGGATCAAGGTCTAGCAGAAGAGAATATCCAGTTTGAATATGTGACTGGCGATGACTTAGCTCATTATTCAAAATCTACTGTGGATATCTTGTACAAGTTTCCACATGGTTTTGAAGAATTAGAAGGCGTTGCTAACCGTACAGACTACGATCTAGGTTCTCACACCAAAGCACAAGAAGAGTTCGGTCTTTCTGCGAAAGTGAAAAAGAACGAGCATTCAACGGCTAAGTTGGCGATTCGCGATCTTGAAGAAAATAAATGGGAAGTGCCTTTCTGTATTGAACCTTCTGCTGGTCTAGACCGTGGTCTATTGGCTGTAATGACAGAAGCTTATACGGAAGAAGAGCTACCAAACGGCACTTCTCGTACTGTACTTAAGTTCAAACCGCACCTAGCGCCTATCAAAGTGGCTATTATGCCGCTTAAGAAGAACAAGCCAGAAATCGTTGCTCTTGCTAAAGAATTGAAAAACAAGCTTCAGAAGCTTGGCCTTGGTCGTATTCTTTATGAAAACACCGGTAACGTAGGTAAAGGCTACCGTCGTCATGACGAAGTGGGTACGCCAATCTGTGTGACTGTCGACTTCGACTCTATCGAGCAAGAAGGCGCACCAGTAACCGTTCGTGATCGTGACACTATGGAACAGATTGTTGTGAACGCGGCAGATCTTCCAGCTTACGTGATTAACTACTTCATCAACCAAAACTAATTTTTGTTGATGATCTAAAAACCATGACTCTCGTTTGAGAGTCGTGGTTTTTTTATGTCTATGATTTTATTCATTGATAAAAAGTGACACCAAAAAAAAGACCGCAAATAAGTTGCGGTCTTTTATGTGCGAATCGCACTAAGGGAAAACGAAAGTTATATAGTTTAGAACGTCATTTTTACTTTAGCGTTGTATCTACGACCATCTAATACCGTATCGTAGTTTTCAATATCTACTTTTTTATCTAGCAAGTTATAAATTCCTGCATAAACAGAAATGGCATCGTTGATGCTGTAGCTAATGCCTGTATCCACAAAGGTATAGGAAGGAATCGCTTCCTGCATTGAGGTGCGGTTTAAACCTTCGCTTGATTCTCCACGGTAGTTTATACGAGTCCAAGAAGTAAGCTTGGGTGTTGCATCCCAGTTAAGGGTCGCGTTAGCCATGTGTTTTGGCAGACGATTTAACGGCTCACCAGCAAAACTACCTGTTTTTTGCTCTGACTCTGTATAAGTATAGTTCCCCACCACATTGATAATGTTTGAGAACTCATGGGATAAAGTAAATTCAATCCCTTGCATTTCTACTCGGTCTACATTCGTTCGTTCACTGATGAAGGTATAAGAATTGCCTGAGTACGAACAACTTGCATCTCCAGCTGTAGTATCGCAAATACGCTGTTCTGTAATTTTATCTTTATAGTCTGTATGAAATAACGTTGTGCTGATTTGTGTGCTGTGCTGATTATCCCAGTAAAGCCCAATTTCATGGCTGGTACTTTCTTCTGGTTTTAAATCAGAATTGCCCAAAATAAGTGCTGAGCCACGGCCAGATATTTGTCCCCAACCCTCGCTACCTTGACGAAGATCTGGTGAACGGTAGCCAGTACTTATTCCACCTTTTAGTGTCCAGTCTTGAGCGAATGACCAGTTACTGTACAAACGTGGTGATATATTGGAGCCATAGTTTTCATCTTCGTTGTAGCGTAAGCCACCAGTAATCGAAAGATTGTCAGTAATAAAATATTCATCTTCTGCAAATAGTGATGCGTTCCAGCGTGTTAACTCGTCTATACCATTGCCGGCTTCATTGCTTCCATCTTCTAGTTTTTGATAATCATATTGCCCGCCAACAGTTAATACGTTTGTATTAAATGGTAGTACAGTTTGATTATTGAGAACTGTATTCTGATAGGACATATCACGGCTAGAATTATCTATCTTTTCGTGGGTTAGATAGGTTTCAATGTTCTTGTTATTTGCGCTCGCTGAATGTGTGATAGCGTAGTGTTCACGGTCATAGTCTTGCTCAGATACACTTCCATCGGCAGCAACAGAGTAACCGGGGTTGCGATAGCGTGTTTGTTCTTCTTTACCAGCTTCAAATATCAGATTTTGATTTTCGGATATGGCCCACGACACTTTTGCCGTTGCATTTTTGATTTCTTGATCAGCGTAACCGTCGACAATTTTATCTTCGTCACGTTGTGAAACTTGTCCATAGAGTTGCAAGCCGAGTTTGTCTTTTACTAAAGGTCCACTCAACATTAAGTCGGCTTGTTGGCTATCTCCTGACGCCGAGCTGTCTTGAATCGTGGTACTTAACGATAGCTCGCCGCCCCATTTATCTTGTACTTTTTTAGTTATGATATTAATGACACCGCCAAGCGCATCGGAACCGTAAAGTGAAGACATTGGACCACGAATTACTTCAATGCGCTCAATGGCTGATAGCGGCGGAGTCCAGCCTTGTTCGATACCTGAACCATCGCTATTTGGTCTTGTTTCACGGGAGCCTTGGCGTTTTCCATCGACCAGTATTAGAGTATATTTTCCACTCATACCGCGCATGGATATTTCTTCTGTCGAACCACCACCCGTTACCATTACGCCAGGAACATCTTTCAAAGCATCGGTAACATCTCGATAAGCTTTCTTTTCAAGTTCTTGTTGAGTAATTACCGTTATAGAAGCTGGCGCATCAGAAATTTGTTGTTCATAACCAGAAGCAGATACAACCAATTTATCTAGGTCGACAATGCTTTCTTCTGCTAGCAGCGTTGCAGAATACGTTGTGGCGCTGATTAGTGCGGCTAAAGTGGTCAGTTTATAATGGCGAGTTGAAGGGGTCATTATGAACAATTTCTCCGTAGTAGAAGTAGAGTTTATCTCGTATAATTTGTCATACAAAAGATATTAAGAATGCTTATCATTTGTATTATCTGATAATATTCATTTTTTGTGGTGGCACGTTCTGTTCCTCTTTTTGCAACACCTACAAGAGACCTCAAGATCAGCTGGTTTTATGGGGGCCGTATTAAAGCGAACAGAAAAGCAAAATTTGGACTGCATCTTAGGGATGTTTATAGGTAGATCAGGGGAAAAGTGAATGTACGATCTGAACGAAGTTAGGACATTCGTTTCTGTGATGGAAACGGGCAGTCTTAAAGAAAGTGCTCAAAAATTGGGGGTATCTAAGTCTACCCTGAGCCGTCGTATTAGCCATTTGGAACAAGCATTAAATCAGCCGTTATTACGCCGTCAAGCCAATCGGCTTTTCGCTAATGAAGCAGGAATTAAGTTTTTACCTTTTGCAAAAAAAATGCTCAATGTCGCCGATGAAGGTCATAAAGCCGTCGAAGAATTAAAAGATGAAATTAGTGGATCTTTAGTGGTTTATGTTCATACAACCTTGCTTCGAGGTTGGTTTTCTTGGCTAATGTTTGATTTTTTGGATGAGTTTCCTCAAGTTAATATTGAGGTACGTACAGGTAATCAGCTATCTCAAGAGATAAAAAGTAATGATGTTTGCGTTTGGGTGGGGGAGCCTATCAACGATCAACTGCGCTCAGAACAGATAGGCACATTAAGCCAAGGTTTATATGCTAGCGCCGAATATTTAGAGCGAATTGGAATGTTGAAACATCCAAGTGAGCTAAATCAATATGCTTGGGTCGATACGCTTAAAAATGAGCAAAACAACATAGTACTAGAGCATGAAACGCAGGGAGATGTGTCTTTTGATTTACCTAAGTCTCGTCTTACAGTGGATCAATACATACTTCACGCTGAGGCTATTATCCGAGGAAAGGGTGTAGGATTATTGCCACATTATTTTGCTGAAAAACATTTAAAGCGCCATCCTGAAGTGTTTGTCTCTTGTTTACCTGAGTGGAAGGGCAAATCATTACCTGTTTACCTACAATATCCTTTTGGTCATTTACCGAAAAAAATGCACACATTGATTCAATACTTAAGAGAAGAAGCGAAGACCTTTTATTAAGTCTAGAGTGTTAATTCTATTGTCTTGTTAGCAGCACTTTTACTGCCCAAAAACAGAGAGTAAAAGTGCTGAAAAGAACAAAGGCGAATAGAGAAATTAAGGTGTTGTTTGCCACCAAGTCGTTAGAGGGGGCAAATCGTTAATAGAAAAAATACGACCAAATTCAGGTGTACTTAAGGTCACATTTCGACGTTCTGATTCAGCAACCACTCGGTCAAACGGATCATGCCATGTATGAAAAGCCAGATCGAAAGTGCCATTGTGAATCGGCATCATCACTTTTCCTTGTAAGTCGATATGAGCCTGAACGCTTTCTTCTGGCTTCATGTGAATATCGGCCCAGTCTTTATCGTAAGCGCCCGTTTCTATCATAGTGAGGTCAAATGGCCCGTACTTATCGCCAGTTTCTTTAAAACCTGAAAAATAACCAGAGTCGCCACTAAAGAAAATGCTTTCCTGCGGCGTTTTGATGACCCAGGCTCCCCATAAGGTCGCATTGCCATCGCCCATGCCGCGCCCCGAGAAATGCTGAGTAGGCGTAAAGGCTACCAAACCTTGACTGGTTTGAAGTTCCTGCCACCAATCGAAAGTAATAATTTTATTTGCCTCAACGCCCCAATTAACTAAGTCACCATCAACGCCTTTTGGCACCAAAAATTGCTTCGCTTTGGTTAATAAAACCTTGATGCTCGCTTTATCCAAATGATCGTAATGATTATGGGAAATCAACACCTTATCAATAGGCGGTAAGTCTTCTAAACTAATGGGTGGCTGGTGGAATCGTTTTGGGCCAGCAAACTGAAAGGGCGACGCACGATCTGAGAATACAGGATCAATCAGCCAATATTCGCCATACACCTTGAGCAAAATAGAAGAATGCCCAAGCTTAACCAGATGCAGCGTATCATTACTCAGCATATCTAAATCTACTCGGCTAACAGCACGTACCGGAATATTGATGTTTGGCGTAGTATCGACTTTTTTCTCAGTAAAAAAGCGCACCCACAAAGTAGCCGTGTCTGCAAAAGACATAGGCTTACGCGGTGCAGTATTGTGAAACTTAGCGTCTTTATAAGGCGCGGACGTGACTTCCTTGATGGGATTAACTTTGGACATAATGTTCAGGTTAACGATATAAACCGCTAGAACAAGCACAAGAATCAAGGCAAGAAAGAGTTTGATCACAAACATGGAAAAATCACTTTTAGGTTAATAGCAGCTTATAATTTGGGCTTATACTTTAAATTCAACAGTAGAACTTAGCTAATAATACGCAAGCATCAAGACTTCAGATCTTTAAATGGGGAAAGTACTTTGGGTGACGGTGATGTAAAACGACTTTCGCGGTTAACCGCGATTGCGACACAATTACAGGCGAAATCGTTAGTTACGGCGACTGAGTTGGCGGCTCGGTTTTCTGTAAGTGTCAGGACGATTTACCGAGACATTCGAGCATTAGAAAGTTCGGGTATCCCTATTTATACAGAAGAAGGTAAAGGCTATCGAATGGTAGACGGCTATCGTTTGCCGCCTATTATGTTTACCGAAAACGAGGCTAATGCTTTGGTGATGGTTGAGCAGTTGGTACTTCATAATAAGGATTCTTCGCTGGTAAAAGATTACTCTGATGCCATTGATAAAATTAAGTCGTCGCTCAATAGTGAGAGCAAAGCGAAGGTTAATCTTCTCTCTGAACGAACGCAATTTAGCCAAATGAAGATGCAAGAGAAAAACAGCGATAATTTATCGACACTACAATGCGCGTTAACGAACTTTTTTCTCATTGATATCGGCTACACGGATGAAGCCGGTCTATTGACGCAAAGACGTATTGAACCCTTTGCTTTATTAAGTACGAGAAATAGCTGGATACTGGTTGCATGGTGTCGTTTACGACAAGATTTTAGAAACTTTCGTTTAGATAGAATACAAAACCTTGATTTACTCTCCGAAACATTTGCGCCCCACGATATGACGCTAGAAGACTATTTTTGTCGTTATGGTTGATGGTTTCATCGTTATTATAAATAAGTTTTTACCCCTGACATAGGGCTGTCATTAGGTGATCATAAAATGTATTGAGACATACATTCAAAAGCTTTTATTTAATGAGGAGTAGCCTAATGCTAAAAGCAAAAGCACAGTGTTTATGTGGCGCGGTGACCATTATGGCCAATCAGATTAATCCAAAATTCACCGTTTGCCACTGTGATTTTTGTCGTGGATGGAGTGGTGCGCCTTTTTTTGCGGTTCAATGTGGTACTGACGTGGTTATTGAAGGCCAAGATCACATCAAAGAGTATGACTCTTCGGCATGGGCTTCACGGAGTTTTTGTGCAGAATGCGGTACGCATTTATTTTATAAGTTGAAAGAAAGCGGCGCTTACAACATGTCAGTAGGGATTTTCTCAAACCTTGATGGTATTGAAATGGACATGCAATATTTCAGCGATCAACGTCCTGATTATTATTGTTTTTCTAATGAAACGAAAGAAATGACTAGAGCAGAAGTTATGGCGTATTTTGCTTCTGCTGTTAGTACGACAGCTAAAGAGTGATTTGATAGTGTCACTATTTTTGCTGCTGATAACACCTTCTCTTCTTCGTGTCATTTAGGAAACAAAGCCCCGTCTCTGGGGCTTTATATTGCTGTTGAAAAGGTATTTTGTACTTTAGTTTTTTTGTACTTTAGCCTTTTCGTACAGGAGTCAAAAAAGGGGATACATGCCTTACAGAATCATGGCGGCAATCCAAGCAAAGATCATCATGCCGAAGTTAGCGTGCATAAAGGTAGGAATAACCGAATCGCGAACGTGATCATGTTGACCATCGGCATTGAGTCCAGAGGTCGCGCCAAGAGTAATAGTTGAAGCTGGTGAGCCCGCATCACCCAGTGCTGCAGACGCACCCAACAATGCAACCGCCGCCATTGGCGAGAAGCCTAAAGTTAGTGCGAGAGGAATATAAATAGGCGCTAGAATTGGCACACTGGCAAATGAATCACCAAAGCCAATCGTAATAAACAACCCAACAATCAACATGATAGCCGCTGCTAAAGCTTTGTGATCACCGATCATTTCAGCGGAAGCTTGTACCAAAGGTTTGATTTCCCCAGTCGCTTCTAACACACCCGCAAAGCCAGACGCGATGGTAATAATTACCGCAATCTGCACCATCATTCGCATGCCTTCAGTGAAGACATCATCCTGTTGATTCCAACGAAATATGCCTGAAATCGATAGAATCATAAAACCTATCATGGCACCCACAAGCAGCGAATCAAACGTGATTTGGAACACTAAAGTGACTGATATAGCGATTAGTGTCATGACCAGCTGGAAGGGTTTCAACACAGTGTCTTTGGTTTTATCAAGATGCTGCTGAGCCGCTTCATTTGTCGTGTAGTCACGAGGTTTGCGGTAAGAGAAAAATATCGCCACCAACATACCGGCAAGAATGCCCATAACAGGCAAAAACATGGCTTTCGGGACCATGTCAGCCGTTACCGCTAGACCATATGCAGAGCCGACCTCATTGACGTTTGCCAACAAAATTTCATTTAAGAAAATCGCCCCAAAGCCTGTAGGCAGTAATAAATAACTAGAACTGATTGAGCACGCCAAAATACAAGCAATAGCGCGACGGTCAATACGCAGCTTATTAAAAATAACCAAAAGAGGCGGAATCATCACAGGAATAAAAGCGATATGAACTGGTACGGCATTTTGAGATAAGATCGAAGCGACCATGAAAATTCCATAAAGCAGCCACTTCACTTTGTTTTGGTGGCGAGTATCTTCATTGCCCAGCATGCTCACCAGCTTTCTAGCGAGCAAATCGAGCACACCGCTGCGAGCAAGAGCAACCGCAAGAGCACCCACCATAATGTAGGTCATACCGACTTGCGAACCGACCAACAAATTGTCATTGATCGCCGCAATGGCTTCTTGAGTGGAAAGCCCACTGTGCAAACCACCCACCAAAGCGGAAGCGATTAGAGCAATAGTGACAGGAACTCGCGCAACACAAAGGAAAATCATCAGTCCAATCGCCAACACCACAGAGTTAATTGGCAAACTACCAGGATTCAGAATTCCAAAGCCTAAGATTAGACACACTACACAGGCAATACCAATCACCTTGAATGGTGGCGTATTAGGCACATTCGTAACTTTTTCGTTCATAGCTTCCACATTTTGTATTTGGGAGGAAAGGTTCAGTGCTTTAGTCACAGTTGAATGCCTTTTAGAGAGAACTATTTTCTGAAGAAAATGAGCGCGACTAATTTAATTTCTAATCGGCCAACTGTAAACGCTTTTGTCTGATTAATGTTCGTCGAGGCTTTTGTTTATTGAATATAGGCAGTTTGGCCGTTTAAAAAATGGAAAGAGTATTAGTGTCATTATTGACTTAAACGAAATAGAAAAATAAGGTGCACCAGAGACAAATGCCACCATTTAAGGACGATCATGCCGATACAGCCAATTACCCAAACCATGTGGGCTGAAATACTAAATATCCAAGCTGAAGCCTATTCAGCAATCGAACCTGAGAGCCTAGAAGTACTGCAAAGCAAATGGCAGCAATCCCCAGACTGCTGTTTTGCCTATTTAGGAGAACGAAGCTGGTTAGAAGAAAAAAGTGAGCTAGAAGAGCAAAGCGGGCAAGAAAAGAACATATTGGGATATTTATTGGCTCATGCTTGGCACGGTGAAACGCCGCCCAAATTATACCAACCTCTACCAGAAGGAAGCCATGGCCCTATATTGTTTCTGCACGACCTAGCACTATCAAAACGTGCCGTGGGAAGGGGAGTGGGCTCTCAAATGGTTAAGCATTTACTTGATACTGCAGTCTCGTCTGGCTTTCAAAAAGCCTTACTGGTTTCTGTACAAGACTCAGTACCATTTTGGCAAAAACACGGCTTTGTTGAAATGACGGATCAACAAGCTAGCGAGAGTTACGGTNAAGATGCCAAAGTCATGATGCGAGCGCTTTAAGGTGTTTGGTCTCATCATCTGGTTCCGCAAAGTGAGCTCGGAGCTTGATTACGTAAACTATCTATAACTGTCGCTAATCAAGAAGTCGTTCGGGGGCGTCCATTTCCTCGTGTAATATACGAACAACAAGTATTTCAGTTTCAAGTACTTGATAAAAAACAGCATGATGTTCAAGTAGTAATCGACGATATCCTGGGAAAACATGGGCATAATTGGTACCGAGAGATGGGTGATTCATTAATTGTTTCATTTCTGTTTCCAACTGATCAATGCAAGTATCTGCTTGATCAACGCCCCATTCTTCACAGGTATAAACCCAAATTCCGATTAGGTCTGATTCTGCCTTCGGTGTAATGCTAAGCCTGAGCATTACTTGGCTGCATCTATTCTTTTGCGACCTGCCGTCTTGATGGCTGATATATCAAGTGGTTTAGATTCTCCGCTCGATTCGCCTTCAACGAGAGCCTGCCTAAGAATGGCAAGACGCTCTTTGGCTTGTTGATCCTTTCTAATTAGATCACGGATATACTCACTGTCATTGCCAAAATGACCACTTTCGATTTGACTCTTTACCCAATTATTTTGTTGTTCAGTCAGCGTGATTGTTTTTCTATGCATGCCCATAGCTAAAACCCTTAATTCAAAACAGTATGACAATATCATACTGTTACTCTAACCGACAAAATATGGCAACGATAGCTGTTGCGATGGCGGCACCTTATACAAGGCGGCCTTTCTCTGCATCTGCCTAGTTTGCTTGCTAGATACCTATTAGGAGAGAGAATCTTTCTTGTGGGAACCGCTTCGAGGAAGCTTGAGAGCAAACAAAAGAGTAGAAAAACGGCATACTTAAAATCTCGTTATAGTTTGTTAGGTCTTGGCTTTTCTATAGTTCATTGCGCAGAATAAATTCAACAAGGTTTTACTTTTAAAATCGCACGATTCGATCGCTTTAATCGATTCGCACGATAAGCTATACTTTTCATAACTTTGAATGAGGGGTTTACAATGAACACATTAACGGCAAATGACGCAAAACGAAATTTTGGCGAGCTTCTTTTAAGCGCCCAGCGTGAGCCTGTGATCATTAGTAAAAATAGTAAAGATACAGTTGTTGTTATGTCGATGAAAGACTTCGAAGAACTAGAAGCAATGAAGGTCGATTACCTCAAATACTGTTTTGAATCAGCAAAAAAAGATGTCGACAGCGGTGTCGTGGTTGATGGTGCGACTTTTCTAAACTCTCTTTGATTGCTCACTACACCAATATGCAAAATAAACACTTCAAACTGAGCCTATTGGCTCAAGATCATCTGCTTAAGATAAAAAGCTATACAGTGGAGCATTTTGCCGAACCTCAATGGCGTAAATACAAAGCCACATT
>NZ_KZ454886.1:0-122780 GCF_002792415.1 Marinomonas sp. BSi20584 | reverse complement strand
TTGAGGCTGATTAGGAGAGATGGTATCTACAGAAAACCAACCACATGTAGGTCAGACTTCAGGCCATCAAAAGCCTAGTTAAACCAAACCAAAACCCTTGACGCGCTAAAGCACGACCTACAACAAACTTGACGCACTAACGCGCGACCTAAAAAATCATTTTATTAATGCATTACTGTTTCATGCGCTCAGCAAGGTTCCCTTGCTCATAAGCTTCTTCTTCAATATGACTAATATTGACGACTATATTTTCCGCGCGCTCAATACTGTTAATACTTAATGCGTCGACATCTTGCATCTTTTCATTAAGATCTCTAGCTACACTAGCTTGCTCTTCAGAGGATACATTGATCTGTGCCGTCATCTCTACAACACGTTTTATAGCCGCTTCTATATCACCCATTTTCTGAGCCACTTTATTAACGCTATCAACACCTTCTTGTGCAACCGCAGTGCCTTTATCAATAGTATTAGTTACATCTAAAGTGTTTTTCTTCAGCTCTTCCGTCATGCTATGAATACTTTGTGTGGCATTCTGAGTGCGAATTGCCAATGCTCGAACCTCATCCGCAACCACCGCAAAACCACGCCCAGCTTCACCCGCACGAGCAGACTCAATGGCCGCATTCAACGCCAACAGATTTGTTTGCTCAGCAATACCACTAATAGAATTAACCACTTCGTTAATGCTATCACTGCGTTCAGCTAATATCGCGACAACTTTTTTAGCATCCGAAATGTCTTGATAAACCTGACGCATAGTCTCACCCGTTTGCTGAGCCAACAAACGACTCTCACGAGATAATCCACCGACAGACTCAGTTGCCTCAACCGCCACATGAACATGCTCTGCGACATCAGTCACACTAGACAAGAGTTGAGAACTCGCCGCAACCACTTCCTGAAAGGTATTTCGTTGCTTATTGAAATTGACCAAATTCGTTGTCACACTGGCTTTCGCATCCGATGCTCTTTGACGAAGCTGTTGAGCACCTTCTTTTAGGCGATAGCGAAAAGTATTACCAGCCGCTTCTTGATGAATTTTTGCAAACTTGATCGCGGCTTTGGTTCCAACCGTTTTACAGTATAAATACTGACCTATTGGGTTATGCGACTCGGACGATAAGCCAGAGACAACCGAGTGCAAAGACTGAGCCTGGAAATAGGTTAACCACATCCCGAACAAAGCCAAAATAGGCCCAGCAACTTGCAAAGCTAATACGTTAGACAATAAACCAATAATGGCCAATAAAATAAAACTGGACATTAAAGGCCAAGAAGCATTGCTTAAATGCGCAGATACCTTGGTCGTTATTGGTAACAAACCTTTTCCCGCATTAATACGATCATAAATAGACTGAGCATGTTGAATTTCATCTCGCGTTGCTTTGCGGCGAACAGATTCATAACCAATCACTTTACTGCCATCTAATAGCGGACTTACATGAGCACTTACCCAGTAATGATCTCCATTTTCACAGCGGTTTTTTACCAACCCCATCCAACTCTTACCCTGTTTCAAATTGGCCCACATATCAGCAAAAACCGCTGCTGGCACATCAGGGTGACGGATAATATTATGTGGCGAGCCAATCAGAGCTTCACGCTTATAACCTGCTATCTCACAGAAAACATCATTCACAAACGTAATGCGTCCCTTCACATCTGTACTGGAAACTAACACGTAGCTTTCGGGAAAATCATTTTCTTTATTTGTTACTGGCATTTTTCGCATAAACAACTCTCGATTTTTTATATTAGTTATTTTTATCACGTATGCTGGATTGTTACTATTTGTAAATATACCCTAAAAATATATCAC
This sequence comes from Marinomonas sp. BSi20584, assembly GCF_002792415.1. Classification (NCBI taxonomy): domain Bacteria; kingdom Pseudomonadati; phylum Pseudomonadota; class Gammaproteobacteria; order Oceanospirillales; family Oceanospirillaceae; genus Marinomonas; species Marinomonas sp. BSi20584. The sequence goes on along the minus strand of NZ_KZ454886.1, from coordinate 120,958 downwards.
ATTGACTTATTCATCATCAAAGTCTCGGTAAGCATCCGGCGCTAAATCTTCAAAGCGAGTATATTTACCCACAAATGCCAATCGGCATGTACCAATTGGACCATTACGCTGCTTACCGATAATAATTTCAGCAATACCTTTATGCGGTGTATCTTCGTGATAAACCTCATCTCGATATACAAAGGAAATAACATCGGCATCCTGCTCAATTGCCCCAGATTCACGCAAATCAGAGTTAACTGGGCGCTTATTGGGTCGATTCTCCAAACTACGGTTGAGCTGAGAAAGCGCCACCATAGGGCATTCCATTTCTTTGGCTATAGCCTTAAGAGAACGAGAGATTTCAGAGATCTCATTGGTACGACCTTCAGTGAAACCTGGAATTTGCATCAACTGAAGGTAATCGACCATGATCATTGCAACACCACCGTGTTCACGAGCAATACGTCGCACACGTGAGCGCATTTCTGTTGGGCTAATACCACCAGTATCATCAATAAAGAGCTTGCGATCTTTTAGCATTTTTACCGCAGACATTAACTTATCCCAGTCTTCCTGAACCAGTTGCCCAGAACGCATTCGAGTCTGATCGATTCGACCAAGGGAAGACAACATACGCATCATGAGTGATTCAGCAGGCATCTCCAAACTGAATACAATAACGGGCTTATCACTAATCATGGCGGCATTTTCTACCAAGTTCATCGCAAACGTCGTTTTACCCATGGAAGGTCGCCCTGCCACAATAATTAAATCCGACTTCTGCAACCCTGCCGTCATAGCATCTAAATCAGTAAAGCCCGTACTTAAACCTGTAATGGCACCTTCTTGATGGTACAGCTCATCAATTTTATCGACGGTGGCACTTAAAATATCTGCGGCAATTCGCGGACCGCCTTTTTTCTCTCCACCCTCAGCTATTTGAAATATTTTTCGCTCAGCTTCATCCAATACTTCAGCAGCAGTCATACCTTCTGGGTGAAAAGCTCGCGCAGATATATCGTTTGTTGTAGAAATAAGACGGCGCAAAATAGAACGTTCACGAACGATATCAGCATAGGAAGCGATGTTGGAGGCACTGGGCGTGGCTTCTGCAACCTCAATTAAATATGCCATACCACCAATAGATTCTAGATCGCCACGCTTATCTAATCGCTCACCAATGGTAACCACATCAATAGGTTCTGATTCGTCAGCTAGACGAGCAATAACGGTAAAAATTGCCTTATGCTCTGGACGATAAAAATCATCAGCAATAACAAGCTCGGAGACTTTCTCCCAAGCTTGGGGATCCAACATCAATCCGCCAACAACTGAACGCTCAGCCTCAATGGAATACGGTGGTAATTTAATAGAAGCGACTTCAGAATCATTTAGTTGCACGCAAAATACCCATACAAATACAGAAAAAATACAGAAAGATTAGCTTATCACGCCAACAAAAAAAGGGCATCTTGCAAAGCAAGATACCCTTCTCTTATTTAAGAAAGATTCGCATCTTTCTTAAGTAATTTACCGAAGCAAATTACTCAGCGATTACTTCTAAAGTAACCGTTACAATAACTTCAGAATGAAGTTGAACGTCTACTTCGAAAGAACCTGTGTGACGAATCGCGCCTTCTGGAAGACGGATTTCAGCTTTCTCTACTGCTACTTGCGTAGAAATAGCATCAGCGATGTCACGAGTACCGATAGAACCAAAAAGCTTACCTTCATCACCAGCATTTGCAGCGATAGTGAAAGTTTTGCCTTCTAATGTTAGAGCACGAGCTTCAGCAGCAGCTTTACGCTCTGCAGCTTGCGCTTCTAATTCAACACGGCGCTCTTCAAAGCTAGCCAAATTAGCTTTAGTAGCCATTACAGCTTTTTTGTTCGGAATCAAAAAGTTACGAGCATAGCCTGGTTTAACAACTGCAACGTCACCAATACCGCCTAGCTTGTTTACTTTGTCGAGTAGAATAACTTCCATCTCGATCACCTCTAATTAATCATTAGCTATCACTTGAGTTGGACGCCTTACCTTGTATTCTAGAACGAATATCTACAAAGCTATCAATCACACAAAGTGCGACAAGAATATTTGCAAAGTACACATTCAGTACAAAAAAACCTACAAGATAAAATGCGATCAGTCCAACAATCCCAATTTCTTTTTTTGCTAAAACACCATGCACTAGAGCGAGCCCCGGCAACACCAAAGCAGGCACAGCGGCTTGGGATAAAATACTAAAGGATCCACCTAAGCTTTCACCTATTAGAATCATTCCTCCCAATACCAAACTAAACACTACTGGCAATCTTAACTGATGAAATTCAGTACGTAATCCGCCTGGATTATAGAGCCCTGCTTGCCATTTTCTTGCCAAAAACAAAGAAATAATAGCAATAACCACTTGGAAGATGGATATAGCCATCACTGCCTGGTTAAAAATTAAATTTCTATCAGGAACTTCAACACCTTCTTTCGTCAAAACACTCTGAACCAACGTTACCGCCAAATTCAAAATATCTGCCATCAAAAGAGGCTGAAGCAGAGTACTAATAACCGCCAAAAAGCTGCCGACTAGTAGCACCCAACTCCATGACATTGTTGATCTAAGCAAATAGCTCAACAACATCACATCAACTAATACCATGAGCGCCGTAGCATCTCCTTGGAACATCCACAACACAAGTGCTGGTAGACAACCCCAAGCTAATACAGGTATTCCTTCTTTTACACCTTTACGAAGCACCACCAATCCTAAGATTGCAGCCGCCAGCCAAAACATCATAGGAATTAGACCAAACACCATCACACCAATAATGGCATTCAAGCGTTTTTTCATTACCCATTTAGCTAAACCACCCATAGTAGCGCTTCTTTCAGCCTATTAATTAAAGTGGCTGTCAGTGTAAGGAAGAATAGCAATGTAGCGAGCGCGTTTGATTGCAGTCGCTAGCTGACGCTGGTAACGAGCCTTAGTGCCAGTAATACGGCTAGGAACGATTTTACCAGTTTCAGTGATATAACCTTTCAGTGTGTCTAGATCTTTGTAATCGATCTCTTTAACGCCTTCTGCTGTAAAACGGCAGAACTTACGACGACGGAAAAAACGAGCCATGAGTGTCTCCTAATAAAAATAGATTAATCTTCAGATTCTTCAGATACTTCGTCAGAATTGTCGTGGTTACGCTCTTCACGTTGAGGAGCAGAACGACGATCTTCACGACCTTCAGAAGCTTTAATAGGAGATACGTCAGTTACCGCTTCTTTACGACGAATCACCAAGTTACGGATGATGGCATCGTTGTAGCGGAAAGTGTCGTTTAGTTCAGACAAAACACTGTCAGAACACTCAATGTTCATAAGAACATAGTGTGCTTTGTGAATTTTGTTAATTGGGTAAGCTAGTTGACGACGACCCCAATCTTCAAGACGGTGAACTTGACCACCATCTTCAGTGATTAGGTTAGTGTAACGCTCGACCATTGCTGGTACTTGCTCGCTTTGATCTGGGTGAACCAGAAAGACGATTTCATAATGACGCATTTAAGCTCTCCTTATGGGTTCTTAGTCTCCACGCTCCCCCTGTTAAAAAAGCTGTGAGACAAGGAGTATTGATTTACAGGGACGCGCATTATATAGCACTAGTGAACAATAAGTAAACGAAATCAACCAAAGTAATACTCGCACCACCCTTCTTAGTCTAAAACAGTAAAAATAAAACCTATTTTAGTTTGGTTATTTTACAGCCTCAATTAAAGACAATAGAATTAGATTCTTCATAATTCACTCTAACCCACGGATATGGACATCATGAAAAAAACATTTTTAGCATTATTGCTATCCACACCTATTATTGCTCAAGCTGATGGTAGCTTAGGCGTAATTGGTGCTGTATCAGAATCCGTGTACAAAGAGACAGATACTCAATCTAAATTCCTTCCCAACATAAGTTATGAAGGTGAACACTTTTTCCTTCAATTACCTGAAATTGGTTATCGTTTTTTACCCAAACAAGCACCACAAAACTTTGCTATCGGCTTTTCTTACGAAAGTTCGAACTTTGACCCTGACGACTCAGATAATATAAACATCCAACAACTAGATGATAGAGATGACAGCATCATGGCTTTTGCCAGTTATCGAGTGGGGCCGATTTCAACAAAATTTGCTCAAGATATTAGCGGTGAACATGATGGCTACTATGCACAAATCGCCTTAGGATATCCACTTCCTGTCGGGGCATGGAAGGTCATCCCTTCTATATCATATCGCTACATGGACAGTAAAATGAGCAACCACTTATTTGGCGTCTCTCAAAGCGAATCAGTAAATACTGGTGGTGCTATCGCTGCATACGATTCAGGTGCCGTTTCTCAAATCAGATATGGGGTAAGAGGCATTTATCCACTTTCAACAAGTGTAAATCTGATGTTAGGCATCAATCACACTAAATTCGATAGTGAAATTTTAAAAAGCCCTATGGTAGAGGACAATACGATCACATCTATTCTAGCTGGTATTATCTTTTCATTTTGATAGATACAACATAAATATCGCCTCACAGGTAAATCTGAGTTTTCGGAATAATAAGTCATGAGTAAATTTTCCAACAACACCCAAGCCATGCTGTTTGGCCTTGGGGCTGTGTTACTTTGGTCGACCGTTGCCACTGCGTTTTCTATATCACTCAAGTACTTCTCGCCAACACAGTTATTGCTTGTTGCGAACATCGTCTCATTGATTTTTTTAACAACCCTGATTACATTAAAGGGTGAAACAAAGCAATTAATTAGCTTCGCCAAGCAATCATGGAAATCATCTTTATTTTTTGGCGCAATCAACCCCTTTCTTTATTACCTAATATTACTTCAAGCTTACAACATGCTTCCAGCACAAGAGGCACAAGCGATAAATTATACTTGGGCCATTATGCTTAGCTTTATGGCCGTCCCAATACTCAAACAACGCCTCAAAAGCGCGGACTATATCGCAGCTGCGGCGTGCTATTTTGGCGTACTTTATATATCTACTCGCGGCCAGATAGCGTCACTAGAGTTTTCAAACGTCACAGGTGTTGCCTTCGCACTTCTAAGTACTATTATCTGGGCTCTTTATTGGTTATTGAACACAAAAGACAAACGCCCCAGTTTAATCGGCCTAACGCTTAATTTTGCCTTTGCACTCCCCTTAATCACGATATTTGCAGGCGTAACAGGTGAACTAAACCACTGGAATAATGATGGATTATGGGGCGCAATTTATATTGGTTTATTTGAAATGGGACTAAGTTTTGTATTGTGGAATAGAGCATTAAAACTAACAACTAATGCCAGCCAAGTAGCGAACTTAATATTTCTATCCCCATTGCTATCAATTATCTGGCTTTCACAATTCGCAGGTGAACCTATCTTACGTTCCACACTCATTGGCTTAGCTTGTATTCTAGTTGGCCTATTTATTCAAAACTGGGCAAAAAGAAAAAAACAATAAGGACAAAAAAATGCCAGCATTCATCTACCTATTACTGCCTATTTTTTTCTGGTCAGGCAATTACATTTTAGGACGATTAACCGTTTCCAATGGAATAGACCCGTTTTCAATATCTTTCTTACGCTGGAGCCTTGCCTGCCTAATCATTTTGCCTTTTGCTTATAAGAAGCTTTGGCGAGAACGAAGCATTATCGCAAAAAACTGGCCTTTGCTTGTTCTTTTTGGCTGGCTTGGCATTTGCAATTACAATCTTTTCCTTTACATAGGGCTCGGTACCACAACAGTCACCAATGCAGTACTACTCAATTCCATCATGCCGGTGATGATACTAATTACAGCTCGTCTACTTTTGGGAAATAAAACATCTTGGTTACAGAATACTGGCATACTTATTTCCACCCTTGGTGCAATTACCATCGTTAGCCGCGGCAGTTTAGAAACCTTTTTACACTTAAGTTTCTCACAAGGCGACTTATGGATTATTACCGCGGCTATTAGCTGGGCTATTTATTCGGTACTCATTGCAAAACGCCCGAAAGAAATGTCTTTGATTGGTTTCTTTGCCTGCACAGCAATTATAGGAACCTTGTTTCAGGCTCCACTATTCTTCCTATTTGGACATAGTCAACTAACTGACTTCACAGTAAGTAACTGGGGCGCCATCATTTATATGGGGCTATTTGCTTCAATTGGGGCTTTTTTATGCTGGAACACTGGCGTACAGAAACTCGGTGCGGCAACCGCAGGACACTTTATCCACCTCCTCCCAGTATTCAGTATCGGCTTATCAGTGATATTCCTAGGCGAACAACTGCTTAGTTTCCATTACGTCGGTATAACATTAATTTTTTCAGGAATATTTGTGGCGACAATACTAAACAAAAAAAAGCTGCGAACGGCCTAGCCTCTATTTCGCGCCATTCGGGTACTAATCAAAATGCTTGAAAAAATAAACAACATTCCAAGAATGGCGTAAATGTCAGGGACATGGCCCCAGACAACCCATCCCCAAAACCCACTAAACACCACACCAACATAACTAACGGGAGAAACAACACTTGCTGGCGCATAGGTATAAGCCAAATTATAAAGGTACATACCTACATACAAAGTGATGGTGACCGCAGCCACCAGAGGCCATACAGCAATAGGTAAAACCAAAGAATCACCCTGCACTAACATCAATGGTAGAGACAATATTGTCGACACGAAAAAATACACAAACAAGGTTTCTTGCCCAGATACTTGCTGGGATAGCATTCGCGTCGTCACCATAGACAAGGCCAAGCCTATCGCGGAAATAAACCCAACAATATGCCAAGGATTTAAGTGGTCCGGCGTAGGCTGAATAACAAATGCCACACCAATAAAACCGATTATAAGCGGTAACCAACGCGCCTTTGGAATTCTGATTTTATGCAGTATTAGCACCACAAAAGGAACACACAATGGCGCGCAGGTTCGAAGTAAAGAAGCTTCCACCAAAGGAATATGATTCAACGACCAATAATAAAAAAGAAAACCAATGAAGCCACCAAAACTGCGCAAAAAGTGAATTTTCCACACAGAAAGCGATCGTTTTTGCCAGCGTCCGCGCATTTGGGGTAGAAGTATTAAGGCACAAAATAAACTCTGCCAAAAAACCAGGGTTGATACCGCGATCATGGTTTGAGCCTGTTTGGCAGCCAATGCAGTAAGCGACATAACAAACGCATAAGCGATTGTCATCACAATGCCTTTCTTTAATAACTCGTTATCATCTAACACTAAATCGCTCTTTCTATGTAAGTGAAACAGGAAGACTGTTTAACTCAATCAAGCTAGATTGTCGAGCTATTAGCTCCTTCAGCGCTCGGCAATCCAGAACTAGGCATTCCAAGGTAACGAGAAAAAAGCGGATGAGGCTCGATTTGAGATAAAACAGATACGGGTTCATAAGCTGTAACACGACCTTGCTCAATCAAGATAACTCGTCCGCCGACCAAACTCGCTTCTTGCGGCAAATGCGATACCAACAAGGTGGTTAATCCCAATTCTAGCGTTACATCATTGACCAAGTAGAGCATTTCTTCACGTAATGCAGGATCCAAAGCACTAAAAGGTTCATCGAGTAACAGGATAGGTTTTTTTCGTACCAATGCCCGTGCAATAGCGACCCTCTGGGCTTGCCCGCCAGACAAAGCCTGTGGATAGCGGTCTTTTTTATCAACAAGCTGTGTTTTTTCAAGCGCCCACTGAATTCTTGTTTTTTGCTCACCGCTTAAAGAGAGAGAAGGAGACAAACCAATGGCGACATTTTGCCAGACGGTTAATTGCGGAAATAAATTATCACTTTGAAATAAGGTCGATATTGGCCTTTCGTAAGGGGGTAAAGAAAGCAGTGATTCTTCGTTGAAAAAAAGCTCTCCACGGCCGTCTAAAAAGCCACCCAATAAATGCAATAGCGTACTTTTTCCTTCGCCACTACCACCAAGTAAAGTGGTGACACCAGGGGAAATCTCCACACAATAATTGGCATGAAAATTCTCCCAATCATATTGAAGGTTAATTTTTAACACGTGCTGTTACTCCACCAATAAAGCGAGACGAACAATAAAACAAGATCAAGCATAGAGAAATTAATACCACAGCAACACAAGCCCCCTCTTCCAACCGATAAGAGCCAATCAATTGAAACAGATATAAAGGCAGAGACACCAAACTCTGACTTCCAAATAACGCAATCACTCCCATGTCACCCAAAGACAATAACAGCGCATAACCAAATGCTTGCCCGATACTGGCTCTCATTAAAGGCCATTCCAGACGCCATCTAGACCAAGAGCGAATCCCCAAACTCAAGTATACATTTCGAAAACGCCGCTCTTGTTGATACATAACTGGCATCAAAGCTCGCAGCACGAAAGGCAGCGCCATGACCGCGTTGACCCATACCACAATCCAATAACTCGATTGCAGCCCCCAGCCAAAATCACGCAGTGTCAAAAACAAGCCAGTGGCAATCACCAAACCCGGCACCATTAAAATCATATTCCCTAGATGCTCGATTTTATTCGGAAAAAAAGCAAAATACTGACGCGCCATACAAAACCGCGCCAGCACACCAAAACAGACACCAAGCAGCAAACTTACCAGAGCCGCTGGAATAGCAATTTGCAATGAAACAAGCACAGCATTCCACAAAGCAACAGACTGTAATGTCTTCAAAAAAATAGGCGAGATAATCGGATCAAAAATCGCTAAAAAAGGTGGAATGACCAATACAAACGCACAGAGTAAGGCCAAAAAATCTGCCGACTTAGCCCAAAAAGAATCTTTAAGTGAATAATTCTTTACCGCCAATAAACTCACATCTTGACGGTTAATCGGTGCGATCCGATAAACAACAACCGCAAATAAAGTGCATATGGACACCTGAAGCAAAGCTAAAAAACTGGCTTTGTTGAGGTCAAAATCAAATCTAAGCGCCTGATAAATGGCCACTTCCAAGGTGCTATATTTTGGACCGCCACCTAAGCTTAACACCACAGCAAAGCTAGAGAAGCACAACATGAAAATTAGTACAAAGGCTCCAGGTAGAACCTTTTTCATGTAGTGCCATTCAATCCAACGAAAGGCCGCCCAACGAGAAAAACCTAACTGCGAAGCCTGACGCCACTGCCCTGATGGAATTAAGTCATAACCTTGCAACAAAAGGCGTACGGCCAACGGCATATTAAAAAATACATGGGCAAGCAAGATACCCACCAAACCATACAAGGGAACTTGCACCCCAAACAACTGATTCAGCCACCCGGTACGACCATAGACAACCACCAAGCCTAAAATCGCCACAATGGTTGGCACCACCATGGAAACTGAAAACAATTGCAGTAAAGCAGATCGGCCATAAAACTGGCGATGAATAAGACAAGAAGCAACAGGAATAGCAATAAGTAAGCTAATACTACTGCTTAGCAGCGCTTGCCATAAGGAAAAACGTACAACCCGCCAAAGATAAGGCTGCTGCATATAGCCAAGCCAAGAGTGTAATTCGCTATAACGCAAAAGAGCCGCCAAACTGGCAGCTCCCATTAGCAGGAAAAAACCAACACCAAATAGCGCCGGCAATAACCCTTTGACGGTTCGAAAGAAAAACAACTTAACGTCGATTATCGAGTCGTGGCATTTAACCACTCATCAATCCAAGCTTTACGATGTTGCGCCACGTCTTTTGCCGGCAGAACCAAACTCTTTACCGGTTTTAAAGCACTGTCAAAAGCCGCTGGTAATTTTTCATCTAGCTTAACCACGGGTAACATCCAATTGCCCGTTGCAACTGTCGATTGGAAACCTGACTGCAAAATAAACTGCATAAACTGCTTCGCCAAGGCAGGATGAGGCGCACCTTTCATCATCGCTGCCACTTCGATTTGTGGATAAAGACCTTCACTGGCTGCAGCAGCCATATACTTATTATCCCCTTCCGCAACAATGTGATAAGCAGGAGATGTGGTGTAACTCAACACAACATCCGCTTCGCCTTTCAAAAATAAACCATAGGCGTCAGACCAACTTTTCGTTACTGTCACGGTATGAGAAGCCAAACGCTCCCATGCTTCAGCAGCATTATCGCCATAAACAGATTTCACCCATAACAACAGACCAAGCCCTGGCGTGCTCGTTCTTGGATCCTGATAAATAACACGCAGGTTTTGATTATCCACCACTTCTTCCAAACTAGTTGGCGGACTTTTAAGCGTTTCAGAATTGTAAATAAAAGCAAAGTGACCTTGATCAAATGGCACGAAGGTTTTATCCGACCAGCCACCAGCAATAGTGATAGCTGAAGTATCAACAGCATGGTTCGCCAATAGACCTGTCTGTTTTGCGGCTTCCATTAGATTTAGGTCTAACCCCAAAAGTACATCAGCTTGTGACGACTTCCCTTCTAGTTGCGCGCGGGACAAAATACCAACCGAAGAGTCCAATGCGACAAAATTCACTTCACAGGCACATTCTTTTTCGAAATTAGCTTTTATCTTCGGACCCGGCCCCCAATCGGATGCAAACGCATCATAGGTATAGATATTCAGAGTATCTTTGGCTAATGTTACAGGCGAAAAAGCTACGCCAAGACTAACAACAGCCGCAGAAAAAAGAGTGGTTAACAAAAATGGTTTCAAAGTGTCGCTCCTAAAATAAGTGAGCGGCGTACAGGGGAAATGGCAAGGATGATTTTTGAGCTACTATATATGTCGGCAGTTCAACTTGCTATCTCGATTCCTACGCCAGCATGATCTGGATCAGGTTCGGTGGGTTAGCAGACAATCTGCTTCTCAGCTCTAACATTTACTAAATGCTAAAGCACCCCATGAGATAATGAGCGTTTATTGTAAAGAGTCGATCAACGGAAGTCTATTTCAGCAAGCACTCTGGTGACTGCACCTTGATTTTTTTCTGCAAAACGCAATGCAGTTTGACCGAGACGGAAACGCTGAGACGATTGCCCCGCAAGATCCACAACTACTTTTGTCAATTGCGCTTCGTCTTGACAACGAATAGCGCCATTCACCTGCAAAAGCTGTTCAGTAATATCCATAAAATTAAAGGTATAGGGTCCAACTAAAATTGCCTTTCCAAGCAAGGCGGGCTCAATCGGATTGTGGCCACCGCGTTTAATCAAACTGCCACCAACAAAAGCCATATCAGATGCTTGATAGTAATACATCAACTCTCCCATGGAGTCGCCAATCACCACATCAAAATTAGCCCATTGATCGAGTGCCGTTTGAGTACGAAGAGCGACTCGCTCAAAAGACTGCATAGCTAAAGCTTGTACTGCTTCAAAGCGTTCAGGATGACGAGGAACCAGTACCAATAACGCATCTGGATATTTTTGTAGCAGCGCCTTATGAACGCGCAATAGCATTTCATCTTCACCTTGGTGAGTACTTCCTCCCACCCAGACAAACCTTGAACCTAACTGTCGACGCCAGTTAGCTTGAAATACTTCAGGCGGCACAGCAAGATCGAATTTAATACTTCCTGTCACTAATACTTTTTTTGCTCCCAACGCTTCAAAGCGCACTGCATCAGCTTGTGCATGCGCCAAAAAACAATCCGGTAAAGCAAATAAGGGGCGCGAGATAGCTGAAAACTTCTGATAGCGCTGGAAAGAACGCTCACTCAAACGAGCATTCACTACCTCAACACGTAGACCTCGCTGCTTAGCCAGTTGTAACAAGTTAGGCCAAAGTTCGGTTTCTACAATTAATAAATGCTTACAGGTTAGTTTTTTAAGTGCCCTTTTAACACTTGAGCACCAGTCCATTGGCAAATATCGATGCTCTGCAAAAGGAAAGGTTTTTACTACTTGCTCTGCCCCCGTCGGTGTCATAGTGGTAATTAATAATCGCTGTGTAGGGTATTTTTCACGCCACTGAAGTACCAAGGGGCGTACAGCAAGCACTTCGCCCACAGACGCACAATGAATCCATAAATCCGCTTCAACAGAAGGCCAAAAGCCAAACGCTTCTTTAGCACGATAGTGCTGATAGGTTTTCTTAAAACGCCGTATTTTCGATAAAATAACCGGCGTTAATAAGACTAGTAAAGAACGGTACAGCCACATAATTAAGCTGGTGTCTCGCTGAATTGCTGATTATGAAGCTGTGCATAGGCACCATTCATCGCTAACAACTCACTGTGCGAGCCTTGTTCAATGATCTCACCATGATCCACAACCGCAATAATATCGGCATTCTCAATGGTCGATAATCGATGGGCAATAGCGATAGTGGTACGATTCGCCATTAGACCATCCAGGGCAGTCTGAATTGCTCGCTCTGATTCCGTATCCAATGCTGACGTCGCTTCATCCAAAATCAAAATAGGCGCATTTTTCAAGATAGCTCTAGCTATCGCAATACGCTGTCGCTGACCACCAGACAAGAGAACACCATTCTCGCCAACCATGGTATCTAGACCATGATCAAGCTCTTGAATAAAGTCCCAAGCATTGGCTGCTTTAGCTGCTTCAATGACATCTTCTACACTGGTATCACGCAAATAACCGTAGGCGATATTATCTCGAATCGTGCCATTGAAAAGTACAACTTGTTGATTTACCAAAGCGATATTAGAGCGCAGCTCAGTCAACTTATAATCATTGATACGAACACCATCTATACTCAAAGAACCATCATCAATATCATAAAAACGCGGAATTAAGTTCGCTATAGTAGATTTACCACTACCTGAACGCCCTACTAACGCCAAAGTTTTTCCAGCTGGCAAAGACAAACTAATATTTTTTAATGTCTGTTTCTCAGCACCAGTGTATTTAAAGGACATATTATCCCACTCAATATCCCCCTTAAATCGGGTTGCGGGTGTTAATCCTTTATCAACCTCTTCTGGCAAATCCAAGAAATCAAAAATACTATAAGAAGCAGCAATACCTTTTTGCAAAATACTGTTTACATCAGTCAGCTGACGAATAGGCTTACCTAGCATACCAGCAGCAGTCAGGAAGGCGATAAAATCCCCTGGAGACATATGAGAACTGATCGAAGGACTCAAGGCAAACCAAATTAAAATCGCCATCATCAGCGCAAGAATGAACTGCACAATCGGAATATTAAGAGATTTAGTCATTTCCATTTTTAACTGAGAACGACGATTTTCATTCGCAGCCTTATGGAAACGCGATATTTCATACTGGCTACCGCCAAATATTTTAACCACTTCATGACCTTTAATCGCTTCTGATGCCACATCAGTAACACCACCCATCGCATTTTGAATTCGAGTACTCAGTTTGCGAAAACGCTTAGATGCATAAGAAACAATTAAGCCAATTAAAGGCACAACCAATAAAAACAATAAAGAAAGGCGCCAGTTCATATAGATCATATAACCTAACAAACCAACAACTGTTAGGCCTTCACGCAAAAGAACACGTATTGCCTGGGTAATAGAGCCAATGACTTGTTCAGTATCGTATGTCAGCTTAGCGAGAAGTCGTCCAGTAGGAATAGAATGATAATAATTAGAAGGTAGGAGTACGAGCTTATTAAACATGCTGGTACGTAAATCAAAAACCACATTATTGGCAACTTTCGCCATAAAGTAGTTACCCAAGAAAGTACCTATCCCTCGAGCAATAAAAACCCCCAGAATAGCCAAAGGTATTAATAGACGACTATCTGATATTTGCCCTACAGAAACAATATCTACAATATGCTTTAGTAAAGCAGCTAAAGCTGGCTCCATCGAAGCATAAATGACATAACCTATTATACTAAGAACCAAATACAACCAAGATGAGCGCACATAACCCAAAAGGCGAAAATAGTTTTGCATACCAGAAACAGGAGCTTTTGGAGCCGGAGTTTCGATTTCTATATTTTCTTTATCTTGCATTTATAAATTCGCTTTTTCGATGATAGAGGTAGTTGAGTAACCATCAACAAAAGTCAAAACTTTCACTTCCCCTCCATGAGCTAAGACATGATCAGCACCAACAATTGTTTCTATGGTGTAATCCCCACCTTTAACCAAAACATCAGGCGTTAAGAATTCAATAATTTCTTTTGGTGTGTCTTCGTCGAACCAAGTTACCCAGTCAATAGAGCCCACGCCTTCAAGCACAGACATGCGGTGAATTAAGTTATTAATTGGACGTTTTTCGCCTTTAAGTCGCTTAACTGATGCATCGGTATTGACGGCAACAATTAAACGATCTCCAAGCGCTTTGGCCTGCTTCATGTAAGCAATATGTCCAGGATGAAGAATATCGAAACAACCATTCGTAAAAACAATCTTTTCACCATTCATCTGCGCCAGTTTAATTTGCTCAAGCAGATCTTCTGGAGAAAGCACGCCAAAGTTTGTGTTATGTGAACGCTGAAACATGATGGCGTCTAGTCGCTCAGCACTGATTGATGCCGTACCCAGTTTTCCAACGACATAACCCGCTGCTTGGTTAGCGTATTCAACAGCATCAATAAAACGCTTACTCGTAACATAAACCGCAGTCAAAACTGCAACAACGGTATCGCCAGCGCCCGTAACATCAAACACCTCTTTGGCAGCCGTCGCCAATGAAAAAGGAGGTTTATCATCACTCAATAAAATCAAACCGTCTTCACCACGAGTGACCAATAATGCTTTCCAGCCAAATTGCTCGCGCAGAGCTTTGGCTTTTTCTTCCAACTCTTTCGTTGAGCGGCATTTACCCACTATCGTTTCGAACTCAAGAAGGTTCGGCTTAACTAAGGTTGCTCCTTGATAGATTGAGAAGTCATTACCTTTAGGGTCAACAAAACTAGGCACTTTCGCCGCATTTGATAATTTAATCAAAGACTGAACATCAGCAAGGCAGCCTTTTGCATAATCAGAAAAAATGACAGCATCAGATTCAGGCAAACACTCCTCGACGACTTTTGCCAATGCTTCATTTTGAGAAAGACTGTCTTCACGCTCTTCAAAATCCAAACGAATAAGTTGTTGATGACGACTCATCACACGCAATTTAGTGATGGTTGGTAAGGTTTCTGAGCGAACGAAACGACAAGTCACCCCTACTTCTTCTAGGCAACGAGACAAAACATCAGCATTTTCATCGTTGCCGACTACACCTACTAACGTTACAGATACACCTAATTTAGCCAAACCAAGTGCTACGTTTGCGGCACCACCGGGGCGATCTTCAATACTGGAAACCTTAACGACTTGAACCGGAGCTTCAGGAGAAATACGCGAGGTGCCACCATGCCAGTAGCGATCTAACATCACATCCCCAACAACGAGAATGTGTTTATCTTTAAAATTCAAATACGAAGAGTTCATAGGCACATAATAATCGATTTTTAGAGACACTCATCTTATCATACTCCCACACCAAGTTGGACATACCTAAAACATACGAAATAAGGCTTTTACACAATGCTGAATTCCGCTCTATTATCTAGCCAATCGTTCTTATTTGATGAACTTTTAAACAATTGGTCTTGTTATGGTATCAACAAGGAAAATGGCTATAGTTATGAAAGCATGAACCATGACTGGACCAACAATAGTGTTGGCCGTGTTCGTTTATTAACTCAATGTCGTCAGCTATATACTTTTAGCCATGCCTGCCAGATCAAAAACATGCCAGAGTGGCAAGTGAAGCTAACCCCGCTTTTCGACTTCATCACTTCTCATTATTTTATCGATGAACGCTGGATTTTTTCGTTGCATGACGATCTTTCAATCAAAGACACACAATCAGACGCATATGCTCTTGCTTTCGTATTACTGTCTTTTAGCCATTATTACAGAGTAACAAAAGATGATCGCGCTCTTATTTTTATGAAAAAAACGCATCTCTTTTTATTAGATAATATGCGAGCCCTATCAGGTGGTTTTTATGAATCCTATCCTGTCGATACAAGCCAAATTCGTCGCCAAAACCCACACATGCACTTACTAGAAGGTTATGTTGCTGCTTTTAATACAACTAACGATGACGATTATAAAGAGGCTATCCAATCTCTACTTTCATTAGCACTTGAACGTTTTTATCACAAAGAAACGAAGACACTACGTGAGTTTTTTAGTGCTGATTGGAGTATTGACCCTCAAACAGGCAATCAAGTAGAACCTGGGCATCACTTCGAATGGGTCTGGTTGCTTTACCAAGCAAATAAAATAATCCCTAACTCCGACTATACTGACTTAGCACAACAACTATGGCTAACAGCAACCAGACATGGACTAGCCAACAATGGCGGCATTTACAATCAAATAGACGGAGATACCAAGCACCCCCTTGATAAAGAAAAACGTATCTGGCCGATTACCGAATATTTAAAAGCAGTCACAGTAATGCCGATTGGCAAAGAAGAGAAAATCGACCGTTTAGAGAAATGCATCAATTTTGCTCAGCAGCACTATTTTCTAACAAACGGCCGTTGGAATGAATACCTTAACGAAGACAACACACCAAAAAACTATCCGCTTCCCGGAACCAGCAGCTATCATATTTTTCTCGGCCTGACAGAAGTGATAGCATGGGCAAAAGCAAACAACGGTTTTCTGGGCTCTTTCTAGTTTTAGCTTACTGGCTTAGGCTTATACGTAAACTTAGCAAAGGCAAAACCTTAGATATTAGGACAAATATATTATGTATATAGTAACTGGTGGTGCCGGATTCATTGGCAGTAATATCATCAAGGCCTTAAACAACAAAGGCATCAAGAATATCCTTTTGGTAGATGATTTGACGGACGGTAAAAAATGTCTAAACCTGTCCGATCTTGATATTGCTGATTACATGGATATGTATGACTTCTTGGATGCTATTAAGAACGATACATTAGGCATTAACCCTATTGCCGTTTTCCATGAAGGTGCTTGCTCAGCAACCACAGAGTGGAACGGTAAGTATGTTATGGACGTGAATTATCAATATTCAAAAGCGGTACTAGATTTTTGTTTAAAACATGATGCACCATTTTCCTATGCGTCTTCAGCTTCTGTTTATGGTTCTGGCCCCGTTTTTCAGGAGTCCCGTGAAAACGAAAAGCCACTTAACATGTACGCCTACTCAAAATTCCAATTTGACCAATACATTCGCGCTATTTTGCCGAAAGCGAAAAGCCAAATTGTTGGTTTCCGCTATTTCAACGTGTATGGACCTCGTGAGCAACATAAAGGCAGCATGGCAAGCGTGGCTTTCCACCTTCGTAACCAAGTACTTGCTGGCGAGAATCCAAAGCTTTTTGGCGCTTACGATGGCTACGAAGCTGGCGGTCAAAGCCGTGATTTCATTTACGTTGAAGATTTGGTTAATACCAAACTTTGGTTCCTAGAAAACCCAGAGAAGTCAGGTATTTTTAATCTAGGTACAGGTAAAGCGGAGCCTTTCCGCACAATAGCTGAAACTGTTATAGCCCATTATGGAAAAGGCGAAATTGAATACATTCCCTTCCCTGAACACTTAAAAGGGGCTTATCAAAGCTTCACTGAGGCAGACATATGCAAGCTTCGTAAAGCTGGATATGAAGGAAATTTCCGCGGACTAGCGCAAGGTGTTCAAGATTACTTAGGTTGGCTCGATACGAATGGCTAAATATTTAATTGTTGGCCCATCTTGGGTTGGTGATATGGTCATGGCGCAGAGCCTCTTTATTACGCTAAAACAGCGTGATGAAGAGGCTATCATAGATGTCATTGGTCCAAACTGGTCATCACCTATATTGGCTAGAATGCCAGAGGTTCGTAACGCAATTACCTTGCCCACAGGTCATGGTGAATGGGGGATCAGTACGCGCCGCAAACTAGGGCATTCACTCCGTTCAGAACACTATGATCACGCAATCGTGATGCCTCGTTCATGGAAGTCTGCCCTGGTACCCTTTTTTGCTAAGGTTACGCATCGCGTCGGCTTTACTGGTGAGCAGCGCTACATTCTGCTAAATGAGCGTCGCAAACTAGATAAAAGCATTTTAAATCAAACCGTAAAACGCTTTACATCTTTAGGATTGCCTAACGAGTTAGCCTATCCACCTATGGATATCCCGTTACCTGCGTTACGAGTTGACACAGATAATCAGAAAAAACTCTTTCAATTACACAGCTTATCAAATAGACCTGCAATCGCTCTTATGGCGGGTGCGGAATTTGGTCCTTCTAAACAGTGGCCTATCGCTTATTTTCATGAGTTAGCCAAAAGCGCCATTGAAGCGGGTTATCAAATCTGGGTATTAGGTGGACCAAAAGACCAAAACGACGGCGAGGCAATCATTAGCCACCTAGGTGAGTTTGCCGTAAATCTTTGTGGAAAAACCCAATTGGTAGACGCTATAGATTTACTGGCGGTAGCAGAAAAAGCCGTTAGTAATGATTCTGGATTAATGCATATTGCAGCTGCCGTTGGCACTGAAGTACATGGAATCTATGGATCTACAAGCGAATTATTTACACCACCTCTCACAAGCAACAAGACCATTCATAATCTTCACCTTGAATGCTCTCCTTGCTTTAAAAGAATCTGTCCGCTCGAGCACACCAACTGCCAGAATCAACTGACTCCTGACATGATTATAAGGACAGTCATTACCCAATGAATCTTGTATTACTCAGAAATAGGCCACATTTTGGAGCTCAAATAACCAGTATTCCGGTGCTGTTTTTCTTCTTCCAAAACTACGGCAATCAAGACCTGACTCTTTTATCAAAAAGCAATGTCGGATGGATTTACAACCAGCTGCCTTGGGTAAAAGAATGCATTCAGTCAAAAAGTAGACTCGAAGACCTTAAAAAACTTAAGCATTGTGACAACCTGCTTAATTTGAGACCTAGCAATCGCCTTCCTGTCATTTTATATAAATTTATTAAAGGTGGGAGAGTCTTCGACTTTGTAAAAAATGATTTTCTTATCCACTTAACTTCTGAAAAACATAACGTTTTATATGATACAGAATACAGAGCGCTAGCTTATCTAAAAATCTTCATTAGAGATGAGCGCGCCCTACTGAATGCCCTAGCAGCGCCCTTTTTAGCGTTATTACAAGACTCCAATTTGAATCTAGAAAGAGCAGAACTAAACATACTTATAATGCCTGGTGGCGGTGCTGGTGAAGGAAAAAAATGGGGAATTGAGAACTTTATTAGCGCTGTACAATCCATTGCCAATACACTAGAAAAAAATTGTCATCTCCATATTCTATTAGGGCCAGATGAGAAAAGAGAAATTCAATACATGCAGGAGCTGAATATCAAAAACTCATCTCTTCACGTAAACATCCCTCTTAACGACATAGCAAAGCTAGTCGATCACTGTGACTTAACAATAGCAAATGACTGTGGGCCATCTCACATAGCGCAATGCATGCAAAAACCATATATAGGTCTATTTAGAGAGCCTAATACTGAGTGGTTTCTAAGCCATGCAAAGTCGGTTAAAGTGCTCCCACAAAAAGGAAATGACATCAAAACCATTACCACCAAAAGCGTCACCGAATACGCTGTTAATTTATTGAAGAGCCAAGCATGAAAATTTCAGGCAATATCATCACCCTCAACGAAGAGAAAAATATCGCCGCTTGTATAGAGTCTATGCAAACTGTCTGCGATGAAATTATCGTAGTTGACTCAGGAAGCACCGATAATACGATTGAAATCGCTAAGAGCTTAGGCGCAACCGTAGTAAAGCAGCCCTATCTAGGTGACGGCATCCAAAAAAATGTCGCACTAAACCACACTCAAAATACTTGGGTACTAAGCTTAGATGCTGATGAACGCTTAACACTAGAAATGACACTAGCCATTCAGCAGCTAGATCTAGAATCTACCAGCATTGAAGGCTACTCATTTCGCAGACAAAATATGATTGGCAACCGCTGGATCAAGCATTGCGGTTGGTACCCTGACCGCTGCATTCGATTATACAATACAGACAAAACTCGCTTTGCCGATGTTAAACAACACGCCAGCGTGCAAACTAAAAACGTCAAAAATATCGATGCCGATATCATCCACTATTCCTTTAAAAATATTGGCGAATTATTTGCCAAGCCTGGTCGTAATTTCAGTGGAAGAGCAGCTAAAATCATGTACGCAAAAGGCAAGCGCGCGAATTGCTTCTCTCCTTTTACTCACGGCCTAAATGCTTTTATCCGTAAGTATATTTTTCAAAGGGGATTCATGGGTGGCGTAGATGGAATGACAGTAGCATTGAGTGCGGCGGTCAATAGCTATCTCAAATACGCTAAACTGCTTGAATATCAACGCGATCCTAGCGTCACAAAACAAGACGACTTTAAAAACATCTGGTAACAAAACAGGCGATACACCTTGAGCAAAATGCTAACAGTACTTCATGTCAATCTCGCTAAAGGCTTCCGTGGCGGCGAGAGACAAACAGAGCTTCTTATAAGAGCCCTAGCAAAGCACTTTAAAATAAAGCAATTGCTTGCTTGTCGAGAAGATTCCCCGCTTCGTACTAGGCTTGCTGACGTCGAGGACCTGTCTTTTGTTACGGCAAATAACCAGTTATCAGGCCACTATGCAGCTCCTCATGCTGATATCGTTCATGCGCATGAAGCCAAAGCTGTCCATTGGGCTTATATTCACAAGCTATTAAGAAACACCCCTTACATACTTACTCGACGAGTCGATACTGTCGTAAAAGATAAGTGGTTAAATAAAAAGACATACAGTAATGCGTCTGCATTAGTGGGCATATCCACACTTATTGCTAACCAAATTCGTGATAAAAAATGGGGAGAAGTCAATCAGATCCCTAGTACCTTAGCCCATTTAGAAACCGATCACAAAGAAGGCGAAGCCTTTCGAAATGCTTTTCCTGGAAAGACAATTATTGGCCATGTAGGTGCATTAGTTGATAAACATAAGGGACAAAAAGTTCTTATTGAAGCTGCTAGCCTATTAGAAAAAAGCCATCCCGACTTACATATTGTTTTTTTCGGCGATGGTGCAGATAAAGAAGAACTTGAGTCTTTATCCAAAGACATTAAAAATATTACATGGATGGGATTCAAACCAAAGATTGGTGACTATTTACCTTACTTCGATCTTTTTGCCTTCCCCTCTAGAAATGAGGGTTTAGGGTCTACATTGTTAGACGTTATGGATGCAGGTGTGCCTATCATTGCCTCTAATGTTGGTGGCATTCCAGACATTGTTATTAATAACGAGACTGGAATATTAATCGAAGCAAACGATAGTTCTGCACTCAAAGACGCCATAATAAAGCTTTCCAGTGATAAGGCACTTCAAACGAGATTGGTCGAGGGAGCCAAAAAACAAATTGAAAATTATACGCCACAAAAAATGGCTGAAAGATATTTTTCCATCTATGAAAAAATAACGGCCTGATATACAAAAACAGACCGTTATTTAAAGCCTAACTATTTCCTAAATCGACTAACACTTTCTAGTGCATCCTTTAAATAGATATAGTTAGGCTCTGCACCTTTTTTTACTCTATTTGTTAAATCATAGATTTTATATTGACCACCAGCACCCACTTCCAAAATACTATCATTAGTAATCAAGGCATAAGCAGCATAACTTGACGAAAGCACCCAATCTCGCTTTTCACTACTACCTAAAAGATCAATGCCTTCTGAATAAGTATTTAGAGGACTAGTAACGCCAAGATAATTTTTCATTAATGTAGGTACAACATCTTCATGGCTCGTTATAGAATCTAGCTTTTCTTTTTCTAATTTCACTCCAATATTAGGTCCAACCATAATAAATGGTACATGAGTTTGTGCTGCCGTAAAATTACTATTATGCCCCCAATAATTGAGTTTATTGTCATTCAACTCTTGGGCATGATCACCCGTAATAATAACAAGGGTATTCTCGGCATCACCAGTTAACTTCAACTCATCCAGCACCTGTTTAGCCAAATCATCAACATAGCGGACACTCGTTTTATAACGATTCATAAATGGTGTAGGATCAGAATCTTTATTAAGAGCTAAGTAATTTACATCCGCCAACATAGGTTCATATTTTTTGTCGTAATCTTTCGGAAAATCGTAGCCATGCGGAGCATCGTAAAAAAGAAACGAGAAGGTTGGTTTAGACTTATCTCTATGTTGATACCACCGCAACCAATCTTCGGTCAGATTTTTATCTCTTTCAGCAGGAGAGCTTCCTTCAGACCTTAGACGCAAACCATTCACTTTGGCGAAAACAGTTTGATTAAACTCAGGATCTGTCAAAGAAGCAGAAGTAAAAATACCTAGCTGATAATCCAACGCTTGAAGGCGATCCATAAAAACGGGAGACCTTTGATTCGATAGCATGCTTTGCCAATACGTCCCAGGTAGACCATAGAAAAGGCCAAATATACCTGTTCGAGTCGCATTCCCTGTTGATATGTGATTAGCGAAAGAAACGCCGTTTTGAGCATAAGCCCACATGTTAGGTGAATTATCAGCATTAAAGGTATCAAAACGCCATGAGTCCACTACCAAAAACATAATATTCACAGGCTTATCGACAGTAACTGTATTCAGCTCTCCAATTGGATAGTTAAGGTTACTGCTTACTTTTAAAGACAGCTTCTTTTGCTGCTCTAATGCCTTCTCATCAATCCAACCATGTTTTCGCATCCAATCATTTGCAGTAGCAGGTTGAAATAGAGGCAAATAGCTTTTACTGATAGTAACAGGCTGGTATGCGTTTGCTGCAGCCCATATGTGAATAAAATTACTAACAAAAAAACATAAAACAAAAAAACATACAAAATACCTTTTTTTAAGTTTTCTTTCTGGATAGGCACTTAAAAAATGCAGTAAAGCATACTCAATTAAAAATATAACGAGAAAGCTAAAAGCAGCGACAAGCCAAGTAACGATGGAAAAATCAACCACATCACCGGACAATACAAGTTTAAGGACGACCTCGTTGATATGAAAACGATACTGGGCAAAAACAAAGGTATCAATCAGTTGCACAAATAGCGAAACAGACGCCAAAAAACTAATAATCAAATAAAATATTTTTCTAGGAAGAAAAATAAATATAAAAGCAAAAAAACCTAAAATCCCACCTAATAATGCCATTTGCCCTATTAAACTCGTGACAATAAAAGAGGACCCTAAGATATCTGTAGGAAATTCAGGTAAAAATGAGAAGTACCTTATTGCTAAAAGTATAGAAAAAAATATGTTTATTATTAGGAAGCAACCAAAAACTGAACGCTTATTACCAAGAGCCATGATAAAAACCTAGAAGATTAATTTAAAAAGCAAAAATTGAAAATAAAATCATGAATCAACACCAAATAAATCCCGCGTATAAACTTTATTTTTTACGGTAGATATATCATCTGTCATTCTGTTTGCTACGATCACATCGGATATCGCTTTAAACTCCTCTAAGCTTTTCATTACTTTCGAGTTAAAAAAGTTATCTTCATTAAGCGCTGGCTCATACACAACAACTTCTACACCTTTGGCTTTTATACGTTTCATAACACCTTGAATAGCAGACGCTCTGAAATTATCAGAACCAACCTTCATCACGAGACGATAAATCCCGACGACTTTGGGGCTATTTTTCAAGATAGATTCAGCAACAAAATCTTTACGTGTAGCATTTGCGTCAACAATCGCTCGCACCAAATTGTTTGGGACCTTGTCATAATTAGCTAGTAGCTGTTTGGTATCTTTTGGTAAGCAGTATCCACCATAACCAAATGACGGATTGTTATAGTGACTACCAATACGCGGATCAAGCCCAACACCTTGAATAATTTGACGACTATCTAAATGGTGAGATTCCGCATAGCTGTCTAACTCATTAAAAAATGCAACGCGCATGGCTAAATAAGTATTAGTAAATAGCTTAATGGCCTCAGCTTCAGTTGCCCCTGTGAGCAGCACATCTATGTCTGTTTTTTCCGCGCCCTGAACAAGCAGATCGGCAAAAACCTGCGCTCTATCTGAGACCTCCCCAACGACAATCCGCGAAGGATATAAGTTGTCATATAACGCCTTGCCTTCACGCAAAAACTCAGGTGAAAATAAAAGATTATTAGTAGAAAAACGCTCGCTCGCGGACTTTGTAAAGCCTACCGGGACAGTAGATTTCACCACCATGACCGCATTAGGATTGATACGCATAACATCCTGAATTACGGACTCAACATGGCTAGTATTAAAATAATTTGTT
Organism: Marinomonas sp. BSi20584; assembly: GCF_002792415.1. Lineage (NCBI taxonomy): Bacteria > Pseudomonadati > Pseudomonadota > Gammaproteobacteria > Oceanospirillales > Oceanospirillaceae > Marinomonas > Marinomonas sp. BSi20584. The sequence goes on along the minus strand of NZ_KZ454886.1, from coordinate 96,792 downwards.
TCTGGATCATAATCGGTAGGGGTTGCAATGATCACATAGTCTGCACCAAGATAAGCCTCTTCCTTGTTTAGCGTTGCAACAAAATTAAGGTTTTCTTCGGCTAAATAACGCTCTATATCACGGTCTTCGATAGGTGACTGTTTTTTATTAAGCATATCTACCTTAGCGGCAACAATGTCCAAGGCGACGACATGATTGTACTTTGCTAATAACAGAGCATTAGAAATGCCAACATACCCAGTTCCAGCCACTGCTATTTTCATTCAGTTTACCTTTTGTTTTAAAGATAGAATTTGTATTCAAAAGAGGCTATTTTACAGTTTGCACCATAATTAAAAATGCCAAATCGTGTTTTTTTATTATTTACATCAAGAAATGCAGCAAATCGAGAACACCACAGCTAATCTTAATAAAAAACAAGGAGTTCTATATGAAGTTTGAACTGGTAGATCGTCAAGGCTATATCCCTGATCTTATCTATGGCGCCTCAGGACAAGAGCTTTCCTGCTTTATTCCCAGTGACTATCCATTCCAACAAGTCAGCTACAACAATGGCGAAGGCGAAGCCATTATCGATAAACACACATGGCACTTTTTCTTTACTCAAGAAGGAATTGGCATCAAATTAATGGACGGCATCGTAACATTAAAAGAAGCCGAACATTTCTTGCTTGCAGTTAAATCACACATTTGGGGGGAAACACACCAACAAGTGCAAATATTTATGGCAGGAGCAACACCAAAATAACTAGGTTTCATGACGGAGCTTACCTCGATCAAAAGGCCCAGCTCCGTCATATTCACTATGCAAAGTCTATGTCATCACAAAGCAACAGCTCGCAGCATTCTTTTTGACCATTGACTCCACGACCCAACATAGACTTGCTTTGCCTCTATCCCAGCATAGTTTAAAGCCAAGACATTATGGCAAGCAGTTACACCAGAACCACAATAATACACGTATGCATCACTACTATTAGATAGCCAATCTTGCCATTCCACATGAAGCTGCTCAGCGGGTTTGAAACAAGCATTTGCATCTAAGTTATCTGAAAATGGACGATTAATAGCACCTGGAATATGCCCAGCAACAGCATCAATGGTTTCGTTCTCGCCATTAAAGCGATCTGATGCTCTAGCATCCACTAATTGAAACTGATTCGTTTCAAAGTTTTCAACTATCGCTTGCTCACTGACCGCCCAAGGAAAAGAAACCTCAATTTGATTGGATGTCGATTTTGCTTTGACAGGAGCCAGTGATACATCCCTCCCTTCTCTCAGCCATGCAGGAAAACCACCATTTAAAACACGTACATCAATATTTTGCTGACTAAGCATCCACCAAGCTCGTGCGGCAATCGCTCCCCCCATATCGTCGTACACGACAACTTGAGTACTAGAATCTACTCCCCAAGCCCGCAATTGCTCGGAAAAGACAATTTCATCCGGCAAAGGATGTCGACCAGTCAATTCTGTCTCTGGTGCTGCCAATTGATGATGGACATCCACAAAAATAGCACCTGGAATATGTCCTTTATTATATTCAGACAGACCTTTAGCGTGGTCCGTTAAGTAAAATCTACAGTCTAAAACAACAACGTTAAGCTGCCCAAGTAATAGGGCCAGTTCATTTGTATTAATTAATGTTTTTAATAGCACAGGCTTTCCTCAGACAATCATACGGGGTCATAAAACAGACCGCTTCTGTTTCTTTTAAATCTACTTTGATTATTCATTTTTTGCTAATATTCGCAGCAATTATCTTACTACTGAGTTTTCTATGTTACGTATCGACCTAATCCTTACCGAGCAAGGCCTTGCTAAATCTCGCTCGCAAGCACAAACTTTTATCAGTGAAGGACGAATCTCATACAAGCAAAACGAGAAGTGGATAAAAGTCACCAAACCTAGCTTGAAATTGCCATCCGATATCGAGCTGAACGTCATCTCAGACGAGGCCGATAAATACGTTTCCCGTGGCGCCTTGAAACTTGAAGGTGCTCTACTACACACAAAACTCAATATCGAAGGTTTCCTTGTATTAGATATCGGCCAATCTACCGGTGGCTTTAGTGATTGCGCGATTCAGCACGGTGCAGCACATGTTGTTGGTGTTGAGGTCGGACATGACCAACTGGACCCTCGCCTACGTAATCATCAAAATATTATCTGCCTAGAAGGAATTAATGCTCGAAACTTGAGTATTAAAGACCTAAGTGAACACTTCCCAGAAAACGGCTTTGATCTTATTGTCATGGATGTTTCTTTTATATCACAGACTAAAATTTTGCCTCAGCTACCAAATTTACTAAGTAAAACAGGGCACCTGATTACATTAGTAAAACCTCAATTTGAAGTAGGCAAAGAATTCATAGGTAAAGGCGGAATAGTAAAAGACAAAACGCGTGTAAAACAGCTCGAACAGGACATGCAAGACTTCATCAAAGAACTAGGCTTTGAGGTCAAATGCTATATAGAAAGCCCAATAAAAGGCGGTGACGGTAATCAAGAATTTTTACTTTGGGCAACCAGATCATAGATCTTAAAATCTCGGTTTATAAAGGTGGTTAAATTACCTCATCATAACTATGATGACTATTAGGTAAAACCTGGCGAGCTTCTTTTTCTTCAAGCTCGGTAATGTAGTTTCTTGCCATGTAGAACCCCAAACAGCCAAAGATAACGGATCCTACAGCCTGCCCAAAAAGTACCCCCTCTGCGCCCATAAAGAGAGAGAAGATAGTAATTAATGGCCATGTACCTAACGTCGCACGACCAAAATTTAGCAAGGTACTATTTAACGGTTTACCAAGGTTGTTAAAAACAGCAATCGCAATAAACAACAAACTCTGGAAGAAAAAGCTAAAAGATACAAAGGTAGCAAAGAATCGAATTAGGTCAGCACTACTTTGTGTTGCATGAAACACTGATACAAGCCAATCTTGCATTTGATAAAGACAAAAACACAATACCAAGCAATATCCGAAAGCATAAACGACAGCACTACTAATTGCACTGTGCATTCTATCAAAACGCCCTGCCCCATAGTTCTGCCCTAATATAGGCCCAACGGCACCAGATAAGGCAAATATCCCGCCAAACACCACAGGAATAATACGCCCAATAACCGCCACAGCAGCAACTGCATCATCACCAAACGACGAAGTATGCTCCATGACAATGGCATTCGCTAACGGCGAGGACATATTAGTTAACATGGCAGGAATGGCAATTACGGAAATCGATTTAGCATCTTTGAAGAAATCCATTAGATCAAACTCGCCCAGCATCCTATGGATATGAACCACACCATAATACGACACAGCAACCATGGAAAAGCGCGCAATCAAAGAAGCAATAGCCGCACCTTGCACGCCCAATCCGAAAGCAAAAATAAAGATAGGATCTAATAGTGCATTGACCAATCCACCAACCATTGTGGCGTACATAGCACGGCGGGCATCACCCAACGCTCGCATAATTCCAGAGCCAATCATGCCTATCATTACCGCTGGCATGCCTATGACTAAAATCTGCAAATACCCTGTTGCCAAGTCAAGCGTTCGCCCTGTGGCACCAACATACAAAAGGATATGAGGAATATTAGGCCATATAAGCCAGACCACGCCGGTCGAAAAGAAAATACCAAATGCCAGCACATTGACTGCACGACGTTTAGCCAACTCGATCTGCCCCTCACCAACCGCTCTTGAGACCAAGGCTGTCGCCGCAATAGACACAGCAATGCTCAACGAAATGGTAAAAAACATGATGGTGCTGGCAAATCCTACCGCCGCCACCGCTTCTTTCTCGCCCAACATAGAAAGGAAAAGCATGTCGACCAGATCAACCAAAAACATGCACATCAAACCAAACGCACCAGTGGCAGACATGCTAACAACATGTTTAAAGGTTGAACCTTCTGTAAGCTTTGCCGGACCAGGCATTTGTTTCCCCTAAAGTGACGCATCTAACTACTATGCGGCAAAAAACGCGACAAAAAAATTCGCCAATAAATAAAAAAACCGGACAAGCAAATACTTGTCCGGTCGGGTATTTTCTCATGTATGACGATTTGAGAAAATGCTTACATTGTGGACAACCTAGTGAAGATCGTTATTTGATCGATTAAAAACAATTTTTTCAACATCTGCAAAGCGTTCGGCAAAGTGTACAGTCATGCCCTCTTTCACCGATTCAGGCAATTCTTCAAAATCACGACGATTTGGCTCAGGCAAAATTACTTCACTAATTTTACTACGCTTAGCGGCAATGATTTTTTCGCGAATACCACCAACAGCTAAAACCTGACCAGTAAGCGTCAACTCACCTGTCATTGCTAATCCACGTCGAACCGGTTCACCTTTAGCCAATGACAGCAATGCTGTAGCCATGGAAATACCTGCGCTTGGGCCATCTTTCGGTGTAGCGCCTTCTGGAACATGCAAATGCACTAAGCTTTTATCAAAGAATTCTGGGTGTTTCTGATAGCTTTTTGCATGAGAGAAGACATAGGAATACGCAATTTCGGCTGATTCTTTCATTACATCGCCAAGCTTACCCGTGAGTTTTAAGCCTCGCGTTAATTCATGTACCTTGTTAGCTTCAATCGGTAAGGTCGCCCCGCCCATAGAAGTCCAAGCCAAGCCAGTAACAACACCAACCCCTTGTAATGTTTTTTCTGGTCGGAAATAAGGCATACCTAACAAGGTCTCAACGTCTTTCACGCCAACATTGATATGCTCTTTTTCACCCGTCATTAACTCAACGACACTCTTGCGCAAGATTTTTTGCAGCAGCTTATCTAAGCCTCGAACACCAGCTTCTCGAGCATAATGCTCAATAATATGTCGAAGTGCAGCATCAGTAATATTCAGCTGCTTCTTCAACAGCTTATTTTTCTTAAGTAATTTCGGCCATAAATGCTGCTTAGCAATCGCTAGTTTTTCATCACCGATGTAACCAGACAATCGAATAACATCCATCCGATCTAACAAAGGCGCAGGAATAGTATCCAACTGGTTTGCCGTACAAATAAACAGCGCCTTAGATAAATCGATGCGCATATCTAAATAATGATCAAGAAACTCAACATTTTGCTCAGGATCAAGCGCTTCCAATAAAGAAGACGCTGGATCACCTTGGAAAGAAGAACCAATTTTATCAATCTCATCCAACATGATGACAGGGTTTTCGACCTCAACATCTTTCAATGCTTGAACAAACTTGCCCGGTAAGGCGCCTACATAAGTCCGTCGATGACCTTTAATTTCAGCTTCGTCGCGCATACCACCAAGACTAAAGCGATAAAACTTACGATTCAAAGACTCAGCAATCGATTTACCGATCGACGTTTTACCAACACCTGGTGGGCCAACTAACAATAGAATGCTACCGCCCATTTCGCCGCGGTGTGCGCCCAAAGCTAAGAATTCAACGATGCGGTCTTTTATGTCACCAAGGCCTGCATGATGAGATTCAAGAACCTCACGCGCTAGCTTGATATCCAAATTGTCTTTCGAGTGAACACCCCAAGGCAAAGACGTCGCCCAATCCAGATAGTTACGCGTCACACCATACTCTGGAGAACCTGTCTCAAGAATGCTCAGTTTATGCAACTCTTCTTGGATTTTATCGTTCACTGCTTTGGGTAAAGTTTTACCTTCTAAACGAGCTTCGAATGTTTCTACATCAGAAGTACGATCGTCTTTTGAAATACCCAGCTCTTTCTGGATGATTTTCAATTGCTCTTTTAGGAAAAAGTCTCGCTGATGCTTACTGATTTTATCATTCACTTCGGCGCTAATTTCGTTCTGCAAGCGTGCAATTTCAAGCTCTTTTCTTAGCAAAGTAAGAGCCAAATGCATGCGAGCATTTACTGGAATGGTTGCCAAAACATCATATAAATCTTCCGCATCCGCAGAAGTGATAGATGCAGCAAAATCTGCCAACAAACCCGATTCATTAAATGAGAACCGACCTAGATACTGCCTTAGATCTTCACTAAACAACGGGTTTAAACGAATCAGCTGTTTAATCGCATCCAGAATGGCAATAGAATAAGCTTTCGATTCATCATCATTGGATTTCACATCATTAAGATAACGAACGCGAGCGAGGTAAGGCGCTTCTTCACTTAGCCATTCAATAACTTCAAAACGTTTTACACCTTGAGCTAGAAAGGTCAATTTATCATTTTGCTTCTCGGCTTTATGTACTCTTGCAACACAACCAATAGAGCGAAATTCGTCTACTGAAGGCGCTTTTTTCGTTTTCTTATCAGCATAAACCAAACCTACGACCGCTTGAGGATGTTCTGCGATTCGCTCTAAAGTATCTTCCCACTGCTCGGCATCCACCATAACAGGCTGTACCTGAGCGGGAAAAAATGGGCGGCTTGAAATAGGCAAAATAAACAATGTCTCAGGCAAAACATCATCTGGAAGGGCAAGACCTCTAGGATCACTAATAACAATGCCTTCCTCTTCTGTTACTTCAACTTGGCCTTCTTGTGCATCTAAGTATTGCTCGTCATCACTCATAATAAACTTCTCAATAAATCTGTATTTTTGTAAAAAATGACGCCAGAAATGTCTGTGGCTATTTTTTATAAGCTTTTGCTATGGATAGATCTTATGTAATGACGATATTGCCGAAAACAATACCATAGGCTATTTTCCCAAATACTTACTCACTTCAAGAAACAAACTAACCCTCAGGACAGGATTAGTTATTTGGCCTATTCCGACTTAGTGTTATTATAGTAGCCATGCTATAGATAGAACTCGCTCAATTTCACACTCTCGACTCAGAGTTACAAAAAAGGAAAGGCTAATGACCCGCGATGAACTCCTTAAGGCTTACAACGATATATTTGTGATCAAACACCCTTTTGTTAAACACAAATTAACCAGTCTTCGCGATAAAAACACCAGCACACGTGAATTTCGCATGTTAGTAGAAGAGCTAGGAACGCTAATTGGCTACGAAGCAACACGTGATTTAGAAACAACTGATGTTGAAATTGAAACACCTCTAGAAAAAGCTATGTGCCCAGTTCTAAAAGGCAAGAAGCTTTGTATCGTTACAATAATGAGAGCGGGTAATGGACTTGCTGAAGGAGTATTAAAACTGTCTCCTAGTGCACGAGTTGGGCACGTTGGCTTATATCGCGATCCTGAGACAAAGCAGCCTGTTGAGTACTACCTAAAAATGCCACACTCAGTGAATGAGCGTACCATTATTGTGGTTGACCCAATGCTGGCAACGGGTAACTCTGCCATTATGGCCATCGATAAGATGAAAGAAATGGGCGCAACAGATATTCGCTTTATCTGCCTATTTGCGGCACCAGAAGGCATTCAAGCATTTAAACAAGCGCATCCTGATGTTGCCATGTATATCGGATCAATCGATCGTGGCCTTGATGAGCATGCCTATATTCGCCCAGGTGTTGGCGACGCTGGCGATCGTATTTACGGCACGCGCTAATTACTGAATAAACAAATAAAAAGCCGCCTCTTAGTTCAATAAAGAGACGGCTTTTATATCATTCAAAAGTAGCAAATTAATTGTAACGCTAGCCCTTAAGAGCCAGGAAAGCTCCGGCACTTGCCATGATTCCACCAGCCGTCCTATTCAATGTTTTCATAGAGCGTTCAGACTTCATAAAACGTCTCGCCTGAGAAGCCCCAACAGAAATTATTGTCAAACCAAGTAACAGCGCAACAAAAGTAAGAAACGACGCCAACACAATATCAGAAGCACTTAAGACTGTTAAATCCATAAATGTCGGCAAAAAAGCGACATAAAAAAGTATAACTTTAGGGTTAGAAGCAGAAATCATAAAGCCTTGAATAAAACTCGCCATCTCGTTATTTGCGTCTTGCAGATTATCACCAGAGGAAACAGTAGAAACTGGCGATATCCACATTTTCCAACCCAGATAAATAAGATAAGCAGCACCAGCATAACGTATGATAAGAAACACTTCCTCCCAAGCTGATGCAATGGCTGCCAAGCCGTAACACGCCATAACTAAATAGACGATATCGCTCATTACCATACCAAGACTAAGAGAAAAGCTCGCTCTCGCGCCTCTAGAGATACTTCTTGCCAAAATAGCAAAAATTCCAGGTCCCGGAGTAATGCTAAAAATAAAAATAGCGATAAAAAATGTAATTCCGCTTTCTAGAGTCATATCAAACCCTCCACCAACTTACGGCTAATGCTCAGCAACACCACAACCAGCTAAAACCATGCGAGTAATAAATTGCCTAGCTTCTTCATAATCACTTTTTTCTAACTCATTTTTCTGCAATAGAATTTTCACTTGTGCATCAAAATCAGCATAAGTCTGAGTCATCGCCCAAATACTAATAAAAAGATGTTCGGTTGAAACAGGGTTCATCAAGCCTTTATCTACCCAAACCTGAATTGTCACCTTTTCGCGACTTAATTCAGTAACAAACAAATTTCTAAGATAATCTAAAACAAAGGTTTCTTCACCTATTAATGCCATCGCAAAGATCTTAGAAGCATTTTTATTGGTACGAGATTGATCTATTTTTTCACTGATATAACGCGTTAGATTTTGCTTAGGTCCTTCTTCAACATTAAATTCGCTGACGGAATCTAGCCAAAGACGAAGAATGCGCTCTAACACAGCCTCTAGAAGGTCTTTTTTAGAGCGATAATAGTAATGAACATTTGCCTTAGGTAACCCAGCTTCATCGGCAATCATCTGAGTAGTGGTTTTCGCTAAACCTTGTCGAGCAAAAACACGTTCAGATGTTTCTAAAATAAGGGTTTGATTTTGAGCACGAATGTGCGCTTTCAACTGATCTTTTGGTCGTTTTACTTCGGTCAAAGGTGAAGCCTCGCTGATCAACATGTCACTAAAGGGGGAATGTTTTTTATATCGACTTACCATCCTGTGCGATACATCGGAAGAATAACATTCTTTACAATAGGCACGAAGCCTTAAGAAAAAATTGCATAAAAAAAGGGAGCCGAAGCTCCCCATTTCCCCTCGTAGCAGAGACGTTAATGACTATAGGCATTCGTCATTAGGCTAACTGCTACACCACGTTGGCGCTGTAATTGAGACGCAAAACCAATAAAATTCAGCGTACTTCAATGTTCTTGATCGATGGTTATTACCATCGCTGGTCACTGATACTAGTAAACCAAAAATACTCTACCATTTTCTAATAGTTAACACTTTTAGAACTTAAATCAGGCGATTCAGACAAGTAAATACTGTCTTTTATAAAATCTATATAACGATTATAAACAGCTGATTTTACAGTGCAATAGATGAGAGCTAAAAAACTGACCGATCGATCAGTTTTTTTATAATTTAGACATTTTTAGGAGATGGGGATTTAGAAACTCGGTTGCGCCCCTTCTTTTTGGACTGATATAAGGCTTCATCTGCCCTCTTTAAGACAGAATCAGGAGATTCACCACTAGCAGCAAAAGCCACACCGACACTGGCAGTAACCTTCACTTCTATCTCTTGTTTTTTCTTGGGATCAAACACCTCAACCATGGCGTCTTCGATATTTTCTCGAATCAATTCCAAAATGCCATCAACCTCAGAAAGGCGCTTGCCTCGAAAAATAATGGTAAATTCTTCACCACCGAAACGGAATGCTTTCCCAGGGCTAGAAAATAGCCTCAATTGAGCGGCAACACTCTTCAGCACTTTATCGCCCATATCATGCCCATAAGTGTCATTAAATTTCTTAAAATGATCCACATCGACCATAGCAATAGCATAGTGCCTAGACAGCCCTACAAGTTGCTCATTCAAGGCGCGCCTACCTGGCAATTTAGTCATATCATCCAAATAAGCCATACGATGACTTTCCATCAGTAAGAACCAAATCCACAATAAAAACTGTGCAGATAGCAAAGCATCAAACTGAATGTCCGAAGAAACAAAATGGCTGACAATCAACAAACTGACAATACTAATCAGACCACTTGCTCGAAAAGTATCACCACTTAACCACCAAGCCGTACCTATTGCCAAAGTACTTATAAATAGAACACACCACAACAAAACAGTAGACCAACTTACTTTAGTACTTAAAAAAGCATGATCCAAAAAAGCAAAAGACACCCAATTACGCTCAATGGCGTAACACCAGCTCACAAGCATCAAAACGAATAATATACGATTAACCACAAATCGATTAAAAAAGCCCCGTTCAGGGACGAACCCCAACAAAGCAATACAGAAACAAGAAATGACCAAGTATGCAGTTAATGATGCAGCCTGATCCGAGTCACCATAGAGCTTCGGAATCAGTAACAGCAAAACGAGAATAAACACTCGGCCTTTATTAAAATGCCAAGCCAGTAAAATAGCTACGCCAGCAAAGATAAGGGGAAGTAAAGGCAACAGACTAAACCACAAAGGTGGCAATAGGCCAACATACAAACTAGCATAAACACTCACTAGTAAAATGAAGCACGGAACTAACAATGAACTTAAGCGTTCGGACATAAAAAAATCAAACCCATCGAATCATTCGATTAAATACGACCAATATATTGCCCCGAAAACGATTCGATTTCATTAATAATAGTGTGAATTCTAAACGAGAAGGAAAATACGATGGGATTACTTGTAGATGGTCAATGGGTCGACCAATGGTACGACACAAAGGCAAACCAAGGTAAATTCGTACGCAGCGAGTCTGCATTCAGAAACTGGATTTATCCAGAAAGCGAATACCAATCAAATAACCCAAACCATTTTCCCGTCCAAGCAGGACGTTATCACCTGTATGTTTCGCTTGCCTGTCCTTGGGCTCACCGAACTTTGATTTTCATTAAATTAAAACAACTAGAGGACATTATTAGCATTAGCTGCGTCCATCCAGACATGCTTGAAAATGGTTGGGAATTTAAGCAAGACGACAATTTCAAAGACCCTAACATTGACATAGGCGATCCATTACACCATTTTGATTTTGCTTATCAGCTTTATACCAAAGCTAAACCAGACTACAGCGGTAGAGTCACTGTACCTATTCTGTGGGACAAAGAACGCCAAACCATTGTATCCAACGAATCGTCAGAAATTATCCGTATTTTTAATCGTGCATTTAATGGAATGACAGGAAATCATTTGGATTTTTACCCAAGTAGCATAGCCAATGAGATTGACGAGCTAAATGAGCGAATTTATAACACGGTTAACAACGGTGTCTACAAATGCGGCTTTGCTACAACTCAAGAAGCTTACGAAGAAGCATTAGAACCGCTTTTTGATACTCTGAATTTTTTAGAAGAAAAACTATCCACGAGAACTTATTTATTGGGAGAGGAACAAACAGAAGCAGACTGGCGCCTTTTTACAACGCTAATCCGCTTTGATGCTGTCTATTTTGGACACTTTAAGTGCAACCTAAAACGCATTTTAGACTACCCAAATATTAATTCTTTTTTAAAACGACTCTACGACGTACCCAATATTGCTAACACAGTAAACTTACAGCACATCAAACGACATTATTACTACAGCCACAAAACAATCAACCCAACTCAAGTGGTTCCAGTAGGACCCGCTAAATTATTTCCTTAGACATCAGTTCACAAAAAAAGGAATTAAGGCAAATTCAAGAAGCCTGAGTTAAAGTCTATTAAAGTGAGCTATTTTTAAGGATAATAGACTCACTTTTTTATCTGCGCACCCCTTCAGTTAGTCATTACTAGCCTTGTAATGTCAGCTGAAAAATATAAATATTTGAGACTTGTGGCTATTTATGGAAAAGAAAATACTCTGGATTATCTCTTTTGCACTAATATTTATTTTGTGGATAAAAGCTGGCCCATTTAAAAATGACCTGGACGATACGCAAGATGGAGCATCTGAAACAAGCTCTCTATACGAAGAGTCTGGGGAAGCAACGTCTGATGAAAAGAACTACTTTAAATCACATCCTATTCAAAAAAACAGCCCTGACTTTGCCGCGATAACTGATGTAAAAGAACGCAAAAAAGCCTTCTTTGATTACTTAACACCTTTTATAAATGAAAAAAATAGTCTTATTTTAAAAGATCGCGAGCGTCTAAATGCTCTGCTTAAAAGTAATAAAAAGTTATCAACAAAAAACAAAAAATGGATTTCTACACTTCGTCAAAACCACAAACTCAAAAAACTTGAGAACTATTCAAAAGACGATATACAAGCATTACTTAATAGACTCGACATTATTCCTGCCTCACTGGTTTTAGCGCAAGCAGCCAATGAATCTGCGTGGGGAACATCTCGCTTCGCCACAAAAGGTAACAACTACTTTGGCCAATGGTGCTTTAGAAAAGGCTGTGGTCTAGTTCCTGAGTCGAGAGACAGTGACGCTGACCATGAAGTACGAAAGTTCAACGATGCTCGCGAATCAGTCTTTGCTTATATAGATAACTTAAACACCAATGCAGCTTACAAAAAACTCAGAGCCTCTCGTGCACAGTTAAGACAAGATAAAGAAGTTGTCACTGGCCTTGCCCTAGTTCATGGTTTAGAACACTATTCGGAACGGGGCCAAGCCTACGTAGAAGAAATAGAAGGTTTAATTAACTACAACAAACTTTGGCGCTTTAATCGCTCTCAGCCAAAACCAGAGCAACCATAATCCAATAACAACATTCAAAGCTCAAACAAGAAAAAAATGTAATAAAATGCAACTTATTGTTACGAAATTACTTTATGTGGGGTGGCTAAGCGTTACCCCCTTCATTACAATACCGTAATATTTCACCCACTCATCAAACGAGGAAATTCAATTGGCCCGTTTACCTGTTATTGTTGGCTTTGGCGGAATCAATTCGGCTGGTCGTACCTCTTCACATCAAGCATATCGCCGAATTGTCTTTGATCTTCTTCCAAGTTCAATCCAGCAGGATGTTTTACTCGATCTTGCCACTATTACTAACATGGCCGAGCATAAAAATGGCCTTTGGTATACAAATGGTGGGGAAGCATTAGATGCTGCTGCACTTGTTGACAGCATCGGGGAATCTCTTCTTGCTCGCACTTTGATTCGTCGTATTCACCCTAGTTTATTTGATGTTGACCATGTGGTTTTACACAAATCAACAACATTGCAGTCGAGCCAAAGCGAAGAAAAACTCAGCTTTACTATTAAGACACGCTCTCTTCCAAATGATCGCCCTACAAACTGGCAAGTAACTGAACTTTCAGACACCCTAAGTGAAGTTGTTGTTGATGGTAATCTAGAAACCTTCATAAAAGACACGCGACCTCTTTCTGTAAAAGCCGCCGGACAACTGCCTACTGGCTTTGATCCATCTAAGCTATACCAAAGCCGAAATCATCCTCGTGGCTTACAGATGACGGTCTATGGCGCATCAGATGCAGTTAAGAGTAGTGGTATTGATTGGGAAATTATTCGCAGTAAAGTCGCTCCAGATCAAATGGCAGTTTACGCAGCCAACTCAATAGGTCAAATGGACGACTTAGGATTTGGCGGCATGCTGAAATCTGCCCTTATGGGTAAACGCACAACATCAAAGCACTTGCCTCTTGGCTATGCTCAAATGCCAGCAGACTTTGTAAATGCTTATATTCTAGGTAGTGTTGGTAACGTAGGTACAGCAATAGGCGCCTGCGCAACATACTTTTTTAATTTAGAAAAAGCCATAGAAGGCATCAAAACTGGAAAATTTCGCGTCGCAATGGTTGGCGGTAGTGATGCTCCCATCACCCCTGAAATTATTGAGGGTTTCAGAACCATGGGAGCCTTAGCAGAAGATACTGCTTTACTTGCTCTAGACGAAATTACAAATCAAGAAGAACCAGATCATACCCGGAGCTGTCGACCATTTGCTCAAAACTGCGGCTTTACCATTGGCGAATCTAGTCAATGGACACTATTAATGGATGATGAACTTGCTATTGAGTTGGGCGCAGAAATTTTTGGTTCTATTCCAGCAGTATTCTCCCATGCGGATGGGCATAAAAAATCCATTTCAGCGCCAGGTATTGGTAATTATTTGACCATGAGCAAAGCTATGGCTTACCTACAAAACATCATAGGTAATGACGGCTTAACACAGCGCACCTTCATCCAAGCGCATGGCACAAGTACACCGCAAAACCGCATCACTGAGTCCCATGTACTAAGCAAAGCAGCCACAAGTTTTGGCGCAACAGAAATACCAGTTGTGGCGATGAAAGCTTTCCTTGGGCACTCTCAAGGTACTGCAGGTGGTGATCAGTTACACTTGTCTTTAGGTGTGTGGAAAGATGGTATTTTGCCTGGTATCACAACATCATACGCTGTTGCCGATGACGTTTATCAAGATGGCCTAAAATTCCAGCTAAAACACGAAGCCTATGGAAAAGACTATTTTGATGCCGCTTTGCTAAACTCAAAAGGTTTCGGCGGAAACAACGCAACCGCAGTTTTGCTATCTCCGATTCAAACCATGAAAATGCTAAGTAAGCGCTATAGTACTGAGCAAATTAACGCTTACCAAGCTAAAAACATTGAGGTTGCAGCAGCGGCGGAAGAATACAACCAATCCGCAATTCGTGGTGAAACCCTTCCTATCTATAAGTTTGGATTTAATGTATTGGGTGGCGAAGAGCTTAGTATCACGGACCAAGAAATCCGTCTACCTGGCTATGATATGCCGGTAAATCTTAATATAGAAAATGAATTTAGCGATTTAAAATAACGCAAAATCAAGACCCAAAAGGCTAGCCAATACACTATTAAAATTTTGTATTGGCTAGCTCTTCTTGTAAAAAATCAAGCAATAATCGAGTCTTTCTAGACATTAGCTTTTGCTGTGGATAGATAGCATAAAAACTGATTTCATAGCCTTTGTAGTTTGGCAATAAATTAACTAATTCACCTGACTCAATATATTTTGCTATCAAAAAATCAGGTTGATAAATTATCCCCAATCCAGCCAAAGCAAAACGCGTTAAAGCCCCACCATTGTTCGCAGTAAAGGCACCAGAAACAGAGACCGTTTGAGACACCCCATTCTCATCCGTCAATGACCAACGCTTTGGCACCAGTGCATTGCTATACAAAAGACAGGAATGATTTTTTAAGTCTTCTATATGATCAAGCTCTCCATACTGTAAAATGTAATCTGGTGACGCACAAACAAACCCTCTGGAATAACATAAGGGCCTCGCCACAAACTGATCCCCACCTAAATCACCACCCCGAATGGCTATATCCACGCCAGATTCAGTCATATCAACACGCTTATCGCTAAAATCAACATCCAGTTCAATTTGAGGATACAAACGACTAAAGCTGTCCAACAAAGGAACAATATGCGATAAACCAAAATCCATTGGCACACTTATCTTCAAAAGCCCTTTTGGCTTTTGCGTCAGTTCACCTATTTCACTTTCTGCTTCCTCAATCGCGTCGAGTATTGCAATACAATGCTGATAGTACTTACGGCCAGCATGAGTAATACTGATATTACGAGTATTTCGCTGTAACAGCTTAGTGCCTAGCTCTTCCTCAATGGAATTTATATAGCGTGTCACCATGGGGCGAGAAATTCCCAAAGAATCACTTGCCAACTTGAAGCTCTCCGCCTCATAAACACGGCAAAACACCTTCATTGCTTGCAGCTTATCCATTCACTTACCTAAAAAATAAAAAGTTCCCCCATTATCATTTCTTTTTAGTGAATATTGAATTGTTTTTTGGGTTGATTATTTATTAAAAAAAACAATTTAAACTATTCACATCTTTGAATCTCATAAAGGAACACAAGAATGAAAGTAATTACTATCAGTGCATTAATGCTCGCATCAAGCCTAACAATGGCAGCGGATTACAAAATTGATCCTGCCCATTCAGGGGTAGTGTTTAAAGTCGGACATTTGGGTGTTAGTACAACTGTTGGCCGCTTTAATGAATTCGAAGGTGGCTTCGTATACGCAGAAGACGGTAAATCAGGTAGTGCATCCCTAACTATCAAAGCGGATAGCATCGATACCAACCACGATGCTCGTGACAAACATCTTCGTAGCCCTGATTTTTTAGATGTTAAGCAATTTCCAACATTGACATTTAAAAGCACTAAATTTGAAGGTGACACTTTAACTGGTGACCTAACAATACATGGCGTAACAAAACCAGTTAGCTTTGATGTTAAAAAAATCGGTGAAAGTAAAGATCCTTGGGGCGGCTACCGCGCAGGTTTTGAAGCAAAAACCGTTATTCAACGCAGTGACTTTGGTGTGACTTACTTTATTCCTGGCGTAACAGATACAACTGAAATTGAAGTTTACGTAGAAGGCATTCGCCAGTAATCAATTTAAAAAAAGCACCAAGGAAAGCGATCATGTACGAAGAAGCCAGCAACTCTACTATTTTAATGCTATTACATACGGCAGTTTACCCCTTTCTCGCCGCACTAATAGTCAGCATTGTTGCTGGCAAATTGTTACGTGCATCGTCTTATCTTGGTTATCTTGGTGGTTTTATTGTCGGACTCGGCCTGATACATTCAGGCTTGAGTTTCCCTCCAAACCAAGCGATAGATTATTACAGCGTAACTACGTTAATTGGCATAGCATCAGTACTTTGCTTAACTTTAATTAAATCACTAACACTTCGTTTCAGTGCTAGCTTTGTGCTATTTGGGCTGTCATTCTATTTCTTACTTAACCCTGTACTAAAGCACTCAGGGCTTGCTATTAGCCTTAGCTGGGCAGTCAGTTGCGCAATTGTCACACTGATATATCACCTTCTCATCCAAGAGAAAGTACAAGAAACGGTTAAATTTAAAACAAACAATGAGCGCAGTATCTCCCCACTGCTTTTACCAATAGGATTGATGATTACTGCTGGCACGGCGGCACCTGTCATATCAATTGGAGGAAGCCTACTAATAGGACAGTTATTAGGAGCTTTAGGAGCTGCATTATTTGGTTATGTAGCTGTTAGTTACTTTATAAAAGCAACTAAAAGCCACTCAGCTATTCCTGCATTCTTAATATTAGGCGGACTAATTACACAAAGCCACGTTCTCGCAGACATTCCGTTAAACGTTATGCTCATGCTTGTTGCAAGCTGCTTTGTAACGCCATTAGCTACTGCACTAGGAAACAAATTAAGTAATAAACAAAGTACTTTTATCATTATTGGCCAGACAATCGTCAGCATCCTAATCAGCGGGCTAAGCTTATGGCTGGTTTGGCCAGAAAGCAGCTTATATTGATTAAAGACTTTAATCTTTAAAGATTGATCTAGAAGATCGCCATAACGGTAATATAATCGCCGCTATGGCGCAGCTAACCGCGCCATATGACAACAAATACAAGACGTCAGATTCACTAAGATGAAGATTAATAAATACAAAAATATAATTAGGTACAACAATAAATAACCATATCCCCATAACTAAAAAAAAGCGCCCAAATCCAGACAACCCTTTAACTTTCGCCAAAAGCCAAGCAGTAAAATACAAATACACAAAAGTAGAAAATGCGAACAATAAAACCATTCCAACGGTAGGTTGTTTAGCCATATCCTCCAAGGCTGTGCGCCCTAAAAATGAAAAGGGTGTAGAAGCATACCAGATCCCCCCAACAACCATTTGAAAGATAAAAACCAATACGACCGCTTTATGATTTATTTTGTACACATCACCCCCCTATTTTGTCTATTTAGCCCAACGAAAAACCGCCTACTAACTAGCTTGATATAACTCTTTAACTAAACTTCGTAATTTTGATCGCCACGGACGCTGCTTTATTCCAAAGTGATTAAATATCTTTCGACAAGACAATGATTGCCGTTGCATAGCTGAGGTTTCTTGCACCTCTGGAAACGAATCACCAATAGCCTCAACTTCTACTTGCGCCTTCGGGTCGAACTGACTAGACGTTGCCAAAATAGCCTCAACTAAACGAATCCAACTAATCTCCTCAGCACAACAATAATGGTAAACACCTTTATTTTGAGCTCCGTAATGCCCTTGATTCACAATAGACAAAATAACTCGAACTAAGTCTGATACAGGTGTTGGGCTACCAATCAAGTCGTCTTTATAAGCAAGATTAACACCGTCTTGAATCAAACCCAGCGTCCTACAAACAAAGTCATCACCTTTACCACTGAATAACCAACCAGTTCGCAATACAATATTTTCGGGATTACTAAGCACAATAGACTCAGCTGCAATCAAAGCCTTTGCATAAGATTCAGTACTATCTGGAACCTCTGTTTCAGCATATGGCACATCTTTATTGCCAGAAAATACCCTAGCACTACTAATCATGATTAATGTCGTGTTCGCTTTTTCACTCAAATACCGCAAAGTGGACTGGAATTTTCCATAATCATTTTGCAGTGCATAACGTAAGCTTAACGCATCAATAATCACGTCAAACTGCATCGCATCTAATTCAGCTCTTCTTGCAACATCAAGTAATAACGACTCTTCTGGACACAACCATTCAAATTCATTTTTTCCTTCAGAGAGAAGCAATAAAGACGAACCTACTTCTGTACCACTTCCTAAAAGGAGAATACGAATCGGGGCATTAATATTTTGTGTATTATTCAAAGCAAGTCCTCATTCCACCTAGGAAAAACCCTCAGTAGATTATCATATGTCTGCACTGCTATATGCTCTTCACTCTCTTCTCTTATCATCGCAACACATTGTGCAATAAGTGGAATAGAGAGTGGGGTATTATTTTTACCTTGAAAACCATGAAGTGGCATATCAGGCGAGTCTGTTTCAAGAATAAACGCTTTATCACTAAGCGATGCCAATACTCGATGAGCTTTGTGTGCTCTCGGATACGTTACCGTGCCACCAATTCCCAACACAAAACCCAAATCTATAAATCGTTTGGCTTGCTCAATACTTCCATTAAAGGCATGAACAACACCACCGTCATTAAAACCAGTTTCCCGTAGGCATTTAAAAACCAAATCATAACTTTTTCTGGCATGCAAAATAACAGGCAATTTCAATGATTTAGCAATCTTTAGCTGACGAGAGAAAAAATCTAACTGAATCCTCATATCGACAGCATTTGGCCAACAATCTAACCCTATTTCACCCACAGCAACCACACGAGGTGCATCACATTGCTCAGCAAGAAAATCGATCTGATCTAAAGAAGCTTCTGCCAAAAAATATGGGTGTAAGCCATAAGCAGCACGCCACTCAGGATAACGCTTAGTTAATGTTGCTAACTTAGGCCAACTGACAAAAGTAGTCGCAGGCACTAAAAAGCCAGCCACCTTATTTTCCAAACAGGACAGCATTAACGAATCACGTTGCTCGTCGAACACATCAAAATCTAAATGACAATGGCTATCAATAAACATACACAAAAGATTACATTATTTAGACACTAAGTGTTAGCGCATAAATCACTAAAAACAAAAAAGCCGTGCAAAATGCACGGCTTTTTGAGAGGTTCTATAAAATCAGCTTAAAGCGATGGACCAGCCTTAACAATAGCATCAGATACAGTATCGAATTTCTTAAAGTTCTCAACAAATTGATTGATCAGATTTTTCGCTTGCGCTTCATAAGCAGCCTGATCAGCCCATGTTTTACGAGGGTTCAATAAAACATTATCAACACCAGGAACCTGAGTAGGAACATCTAGGTTAACATCGGCTAAATGCTCGGTTTCCACATCAGCCAACACACCAGATTGAATAGCCGAAATTACCGCACGAGTCGTTGGGATACTAAAGCGTTTACCGCCTTGACCATGAGCACCACCTGTCCACCCAGTGTTAACTAGATAAACCTTACTACCAAACTCTTCAATACGCTTGATCAAAAGATCTGCATACACGTCAGCAGAGCGTGGGAAGAAAGGTGCACCGAAACAAGTCGAGAAGGTTGATTTAATACCAGTACCTGCACCCATTTCCGTTGAACCAACCAACGCAGTGTAACCACTCAAAAAGTGATATGCCGCAGCTTCTTTCGTCAGAATAGAAACTGGAGGAAGAACACCAGTTAAATCACACGTTAAGAAGATAATGGCATTTGGCTCACCAGCACGATTACCCGCAGCACGTTTTTCAATATGCTCACGAGGGTAACCAGCACGACCGTTCTGAGTCAAAGACGTATCTGCGTAATTAGCAATACGTGTTTCAGGATCCAAAACGACGTTTTCAACAATAGTACCAAATTTGATTGCATCCCAAATGATCGGTTCATTCTTTTGAGAAAGATCGATAGTTTTTGCGTAGCAACCGCCTTCAATATTGAAAACAGTATCTTTACCCCAACCGTGTTCATCATCACCAATCAAAAAGCGCTCAGGATCAGCAGACAAAGTTGTTTTACCAGTACCAGACAAACCAAAGAACAAAGTCACATCATCTTCTGTACCGACGTTAGCAGCACAATGCATTGGTAATACATCATGAGCTGGCAATAAGTAGTTCTGTACAGAGAACATCGCTTTTTTCATTTCGCCAGCGTAACGCATACCAGCTATAAGCACTTTACGCTCAGCAAAGTTTAGAATCACGCAACCATCGGAGTTAGTGCCATCGCGCTCAGGCTCACAAACAAAGTTTGGCGCATTAAGAATCTGCCACTCACCTTTGCTTGATGGATTATATACATCAGGACGAATAAACAGGTTGCGACCAAACAACTGATGCCAAGCGGTTTCAGTACGCATAATCACAGGCAAATAATACTCATCTCCCGCACCGACATGAATGTTAGATACAAACGACTCTTGACCATCAAGATACGCAGCAACTCGCTCCCAAAGCGGAGCAAATTTTGCTTCGGAAAACGGGCGATTAACAGGGCCCCAGTGAATGCTATCTTTGCTGGATGCTTCCTCTACGATGAAACGATCCATAGGAGAACGACCAGTACGAGCACCTGTTTCAACAACAAGCGCACCGTTATCGGCAAGAACACCTTCGCCATTTTGCAGAGCTTTTTCAACCAACTGCGGCGTAGTTAAATTTTTATGTATGTTAGTTACGTCTGATGCGGAGTTCATGTTACTAAATCCTCTGAACTAAAAAGATTGTCTGGTCATTCTTGTTATTATGCGAAGTTTTTTCTGTGAAAAGGATAGTAACAAAACAATCTAAAAAAAAATATTGTTATAACAATATGTTATTTTATTACCATTTTGAAACTTTCCAATATTACATAAGACATTGATATGTATTGATTTTTATAAAAATCAATCTTAAATAACTCATTTTCAACACTAGGTTATACTACTCAATACCATTTTTTTTGTAGTTTTCTTTCTTTTTTGTAGGCTTTCTACCAAATGGAAAACTTATTACCAATTAAGAAAACAACAAAAAAGACTTATCAACTCGCCACAATTCCCAACTAAAAAGCCATCAAGAATGTAAGGTTTCTACTAAAAAACATCAAAAAAACACAATTATTTGAATTTTTATTACCTCTAGTATGTCCTGAATCATAGCGCTTCATGGTAAGATTCTTTCTTCAATTTCCCCCAATTGTTCAAAAGGTTGATCGATATTTATGTTAAAAACGAATCAGAACTGCAATATTGGATTTGTCGGCCTGGGTGTCATGGGTAAAAACTTGGCCTTAAATTTAGCTGACCATGGCTACCGAGTTGCAGGTTTTGATCTTGACGCGCATAAAGTACAAGACGTTTTAGACACCGAAAAGGCAGAACGCCCGGATCCATCAGCAGAAGCACGAATCGTTGGCTGCTCCAACATGGAAGACATGCTAGCAAACTTAGTAAAACCTCGTGTGATCGTTGTCTTAGTTCCTGCAGGAAGCCCTGTAGATGCAGTATGCAATAGCCTAATTGATGCAGGACTAGAAGCAGACGATATCGTCGTAGACTGCGGAAACAGTCAGTGGACAGATACCATTCGCCGTGAAGCAGAGTACAAAGAAAAATTCAAATTCTTTGGTACCGCGGTATCTGGTGGCGAAGTGGGTGCGCGTTTTGGTCCATCTCTTATGCCTGGTGGCGACGCAGACTCTTGGAAATATCTACAACCAATGTGGGAAGCCGTTGCTGCTAAAGTAGACGAGAATGGCAAACCTATCGAGAGCAATACACCTGGCAAACCTGTTACTGAAGGCGAACCTTGTACCGCTTACCTTGGGCCAAATGGTGCAGGTCATTACGTAAAAATGGTTCATAACGGTATTGAATATGCCGACATGCAGCTTATTTGTGAAGCTTACCACCTACTACGCTCTTTGCTTGGTTACGAACCTGAAGAAATTGGTAAGTTGTTTGAGAAATGGAATCAGGGCGTTTTAAACAGCTACCTTGTTGAAATCTCTGCAGACATCCTTCAACAATACGACCACAAAACTGGCGCTCCGTTAGTTGATATGATTCTAGACAGCGCAGGCCAAAAAGGTACTGGCCGCTGGACATCTATCAGCGCGACACAAATGGGCGTTCCAGCGGGCATTATCAGCGAATCCGTTTATGCTCGTGCACTAAGTACACTAACAGGCGAACGAGAACTTGCTGCAAGCAAACTTGTTGCGGATGTAGAAAGTGGCGAGATTGAAGCCGAAGAAGTAGAGAAAGCAATCGAAGAAGCGCTTTACTGTGCAAAAATTTGTGCTTACGCCCAAGGCTTCCAGTTAATGCGTGCAGCTGAAAAAGAATACGATTGGAAATTCAACTTTAGTGATATCGCGAAAATCTGGCGCGGTGGCTGTATCATTCGAGCATCTTTCCTACAGAAGATCGCCGATGCGTTTATCGAAAACCCAGCACTTGAAAACCTATTGCTAAGCGATTATTTCGCTGACGCCATGGCGAGCAAGCAAACAGGTCTTCGTAAAGCCGTTGTTCTTGCTGCGCAATCAGGTATCCCAACGCCATCTTTCTTCTCTGCGTTAGCTTACTTCGATGGCTATCGCTCTGAAGTTTTGCCTGCTAACTTGCTACAAGCGCAACGCGATTACTTCGGTGCTCACACGTATGAACGCGTAGACGCAGAGCCAGGTCAAAAATTCCATACTTACTGGCAAGAAGAAGGTCGTCCAGAGCGTAAAGCTTAAGACCAACTTCTAGCTAAAAGAAACGCTGACTTAGCAATAAGTCAGCGTTTTTTTGTTTCAACTTAAGATGCTTAATTTTATTAAAGGTCTTTACCTTTATATAATGACGTATTAAGCACTAGTCATTACTTCATTTTCTTTTCCATCGAAGTCAACATCCCTCTCAGCATACCCACTTCTTGCTGATCCAATCGAGAACGCTGAAACAAACGACGAAAACGCGTCATCACTTGCATTGGCATTTCAGGATCAAGAAACTCTGTCTGAACTAAGACTTTCTCTAAATGCTCAAGCAAATAATCAATTTGCTCAACATTTGCTGCTGGCACATCCCATTTACTCGCAACCACTGGCGCATCTTTCATCAATAACGTCTTCATGCGTAGCTCATACGCTATAACCTGCACCGCTGCACCCAAGTTCAAGGAACTAAAGGTCTCAACAGAAGGAATGTGAACATGGTAATTACAGCGCTGTAGCTCTTCGTTGGTTAGCCCTCGGTCTTCTCGACCAAACACAAACGCAGTGACCAAGCCTTCATCAAAGACTAAGTCTGCCGCTTGTCTTGGATCTACCAAAGGCCAAGGAATATTACGTTCGCGAGCACTGGTACCGATGACTAGCTGACAGTCTGCCAAAGCTTCTTCTAAAGTATCGACAACAACAGCGTTATCTAAAATATCAGTCGCGCCAGAGGCACGACTTACCGCTTCATCACTGGGATATTCCTTAGGTGCAACTAGATATAGATCAGCTAACCCCATGTTTTTCATTGCACGAGCAGCGCCACCAATGTTGCCAGGGTGCGATGTATTAACAAGGACAATTCTTACTTTATTTTGCATTTTATGAGGTACCAATAGTAGCTGTCAGATAATACCGCGCATCTTAACAGATATTTATCATAAAGCCGCAAACAGATCAGTTTTTAACCAACATTTCACTAGTAAAAAGTGTGCTGTTACGCTAGAATTCGCGCTCTTATTTATAGGCGCTCGGTTTTATTACGCTCTTACTTTAAAGAGACTCACCTTTGTGAGGCAATTGATAAAACGGAGACCGCTCGCTCTTTAACACTTTATTTGGCAACTTATCGTCTTATAGACGGTATATGCATTTTAATGACGGAATAATTGACGGTAAATTATGCAACCTAGAATCAATGTCGCACTTAAAGCAGCTCGTGCCGCTGCAGAATATATAGTTCACTCGCAAGAGAAACTACTTTTTGACAAAGAACAAGGCCAATCCGCTGAACAGGTTTATCAAACTGTTTGCTCTGGCGCAGAACGCAGCATTGTTTACCACCTAGAAAAAGCCTACCCAGCTGACACCATTACAACTCGCCTTCAAGGCACAGTACAAAATGGTAATGAAGGCGAATGGATCATTGATGCAATCCAAGGACAGCACTTATTCTCACGCGGCCTAACAGGCAACGTTATTACGATGAGCTACCTAGTTGCCGGTAAAGTGGAGCACGCTCTTGTGCTAAACCCTCACACCAAAGACGAGTTTTACGCTAGTAAAGGCCGTGGTGCTTACCTGAACAACTCTCGAATCCGTAGCAGCGCTGCACGTACATTAGAAAACGTTACTGTAGCAGCACAATTCCCTGCAACTGATCGTCTTATGCCTTACCTATCTGGTCAATTCGCTGTGCTAACTGAAATTGCAGAGCAAGGTGCTCGTGCAGTTATGCAAGATTGCCCAGCATTGATGCTTGCTAACGTTGCTGCTGGCCGTCTGGATGCCGCTTGGGGCATTAAACTTCAAGAGTGGGAAATGCAAGCGCCGCTATTTATTGCGAAAGAAGCTGGTTGTTTATTCGCTGGTTTTGATGGCTCACCAAGTCTAGAAAAAGGCGATGTACTTTGCGCAGCACCACGTTTGTTTAAAGTATTGTTACCAACACTGAACAAACACCTAAACTAAGAATTAAACTTGGTTTAAGAAGATAGATACAAAAAAGGCTCTTTTCAGCGATGAAAAGAGCCTTTTTTATTTATCACATACTTTCAATAATTAATGCTTATGATGACTGTGTTCATGATGATGGTGATGTAAATCCTCTTCATCATGGTGATGGTGGTGCCCATCACTAGAGCCATCTTCGCCTGGATAGTACAAACCTATATCCTGACGAATTTCATCTAGCGTCGCAATCAATTCCAAACTGTTCTGCCAACTGTGATTAGGACTTTGAATCAACCCCTCTTCAAGACAGCGGTTCACTTCATCCACTTCAAACTGATAGCCATTTCCTGGGAAATCAAACTCCACAGCACGCTCTTTATTATCCGCACTAATAACACGGCAAGATTTGGCTTTGAACCATTCAGAATCGATTTCAATATAGCCCTTAGAACCAGATAACATGGCACGGTTCGGGTTACATGAAATCAAAGACGCATCCAAAGAAGCAAGCTGTCCACTCTCCCAGCCCAATAGAATTTGCTCGAACAGATCCACGTCTGTGTCGCCAATTACTGCTTGGTTCTGCACAAAATCAGGTTTACCGAAAAACAACTGCGCTAAGAATACCGGATAAATACCAATATCTAATAAAGCGCCACCACCAAGCTCAAGATTCATCAAACGATGATCTGGGTCTGTAGGCCCGACAAAATTGAAGCTTGCTTGAATACTATTTAGATCGCCGATCTCACCTTCTTCAACCCACTCTACAACTTGCTCTATAACTGGATTAAAGCGTGTCCACATGGCTTCCATAACAAACACGTTATGCTCTAAGGCTAGGTCATAAAGCTCCTTAGATTGTGACTGATTGATAGTGAAAGGTTTTTCACATAATACGGCCTTACCAGCCAAAATACAGGCTTTAGTAAGGTCGTAGTGATACACGTGAGGTGTTGCAATGTAGATAACATCTACTTCATGACTATTAATCAGTGAAAAGTAATCAATGAATGCCAATTCAATATCAAACTCGGCTGCAAATGCATCAGCCGAGGCCTTATCACGAGAAGCAACCGCACGAAGTTCGCCCGCTTTGACATGACAAAAATCACTGGCAAATAAATGCGCGATTTGACCTGTACCAATAATACCCCAGCGTACCTTCTTCATAGGATTCTCCCCATAGACTTAATCAAAGCATTAACGCCAACAACTTATTAGTGTTAAAAATAGCGACACTAAAAAACGCACGTAAGAGACCTTTGCACGACGTTACGAGCGAAACCAAGACGAGGCAAAAAGAGACGAGAAAGCAGAGTTTATGATTTATAAATGAGCATTTCGAGTCTATTTTTAACAAAGTATTGGCAAGCACAGTAGTCGTGCAAATATCTCGCTAAGTTTGACGTCAAAGAAGACTATAGTCCACTGGCATTTTCAAGTTCTTGAATGCGTTCATTTAATTTTTCAACTTGTGCTTCTAGCTCTTTAACTTTGGCTTCAAGTTGTTGCGTGTATTCACCGCTTGTATCAGAAGAAAAAGAGGCCGCGGGTCGATCTGATTCGGAACAGAAACACTCTTGGTAACGCTGCTCGCGCTTACCCGGCTCTCTTGGTAACAGGCAAACATAAGGGCCGCCAGTTTTCGTCTGTAGCGACTGCAAAGCCAATTCAACTTCATCGCGTGATTGAAAGCTATGCAGACGACCACTGCGTGAGCGAAGCTCTCCTGGCGTTTGAGCACCACGTACAAACATCAGGCAGATAATAGCCGTTTCCGCTGGCGACAATTGCAAATCGGAAAACTCCGTATTACAAAACCTGTGCTGATATTTGCTAACGCGACTGTGGGATGCATTGATTTCAGTCACCAAGCCACGCCCAACCAAAGCATCAACCGCGTCTTGAACTTCAAGCTCTGACAACTGAGTCACAGGCTCACGATTGGACTTTTGATTACAGGCATTAACGAGGGCATTCAAACTAAGAGGATATTGATCTGGCGTGGTAATCTCTTTCTCCATAAGACAACCAATAACACGCATTTCGATAAAATTTACTTCGTGATAACTCATAGTTTTTCCTAACTGCTTCTTCAATTCGTCTTTAACGAAGCCTTCTTAATAACTTAAAAGGCATCACCAATACTTCCTTTAACGATCTTGGTTGATACGTCACCGTACCAGGCAATCCAATTTTTAAATGTTCATCTCCCTCTAATGCATCATTTCTTTTAGTCTTAAAAAACGCATCCCAAATACTCAGGAAAAAACCGTAATTACTGTTCGCTTCCAGACTTACCCTTGAATGATGTATGCGATGCATATCTGGAGTGACTACCAGCTTCTTGACCCATGTTTCGATATTAACAGGCAATCTTGCATTAGTGTGGTTAAACATAGCAGATGCATTCAATAATATATCAAACACCAACACAGCCTCCACAGGAATACCTAATAACCAAACGGCTAAAGCCTTAATAAAAAGAGACAATATAATTTCGATAGGATGAAAACGTACCGCAGAACTCACATCTAACTCAGGATCAGAATGGTGAACTTGGTGAATACGCCATAAGAAAGGAACACGATGAAATAGTCTATGTTGCCAATAAATAAGGCAATCTAGTAATAAAATACTCAGCAAAAAAACCGCCCAGAAAGGCAAACTCAAGACCGAGAACAAACCAAAATTTTGACTAAATATTGCGACGATAGACAGTAATAACGGCTGAATAACTCGAACGCTAATCGCTCCGATGACTAACAAAGAAAAGTTATGACGCCAACGTTGCCGCCACTGCAACAGCGCCCCTCTGGGCCAATTCCATTGCCAAAAAATCAGCGAGCTAAAGACCAGAACAAAAACACCTATACGAACAGTGAAATCTATCATTTAGCAGACAGCCTAAATTAAAAAAACCTTATATATCAAATAATAATATATATCTCTGTTATTGAACCAGTTCAGGTGGTTCTCTATGGTTCAGTAAAAAATGGACTTTGATTTGTCCAAGAAGTTCCATAAAAACATTCAGATTAATCTCATCTAAACGATGAATAATAAGGCAATCGTCACCAAATTGAGCATGAGGCAAACGGCTTGCAAAAGAGTGCAGCACACTCAAATCGGAAAAATACACACACAAATGATCTTCACGCGCTGCCACACCATAAATCCAGCTGGCATTTTGCTGAAAATAAGGAATACCCAAGTCACTTACCAACTCAGCCTCAGGCGCAATTAACGCCATCATTTGAATTATTTCCAGCAAATCTTCTCGCATAGCGAGTGGCGTTTGCTGGACATAACGACTAACAAAATCATTCGATACTAACGTCAACATAAGAACTGCTCCTTTAGATACATAGTAAACAGAGCTCGATCTCACTGACTTGATAGATATTAAAACGAAAAATCACATAAACTTATGCTTTATCAACGCCTCTTCAATACGAGTCATCGCTTGGTCGAGAATAGATTTGGGACAACCAAAGTTTAGGCGAACATAGTTAGGATTGCCAAAATCTTTACCATCAGAAACACCAACGCCTGCATCCACAAAAAATTGATACGGATTATCAAGAGACAAGGCAGAAACGTCGATCCAAGCAAGATACGTCGCCTCTAAATGCACCATTTTAAGGGGTGTTGCAGCAATCCTTTTGGCTAATAAATCTCGATTGCTTTTCAAATACACTAATAGCTCTTTATGCCACTCTTGGCCTTCTTCATAAGCTGCAATAGTAGCTGCTAAACTTAACATATTAGGTGACGGTATTAAGCCTGCTCTTTCTTGATTAAATGCTTGACGTAATTTGGCATTTTCAATAACAGCAAAAGCATAACCTAGCCCCGCAATGTTAAAGGTTTTACTCGGCGCCATTAAGGTAATCGTTCGATTGGCTGCGTCGTCATTCAAACTGGCAAATGGCACATGAGGTAAATCGTCTAAAATCAAATCACAGTGAATTTCATCACTAACAACGACCAGATCATACTTTTCAGCCAATGCATGAATGCTTAACAACTCTTCTTTGGTATAGACAGTTCCACCCGGATTGTGAGGGTTACATAGAAGAATCATCTTGCTTTTTGGATTGGCACAAGCTACTTCAAATTGTGTCATATCGGGCACCCAGCGGCCATTTTGAATGACAATATCCACATTTAATAAATCACGTCCTGATGCTAATGGAGCTTTGGTCAAATGATAATAGACCGGACCAGGAACTACGATGCCATCCCCTTCGTTTGAGAAGACATGAACACTCAAATGCAAGGCACAAACTAGCCCAGGTAAATGCACCAAATGCGCACCAGAAACATCCCAATCATAGCGAGTAGACAAGTGTGACTTAATCGCTTTAACTAAGGCTTTTGGCGTATGGGTATAACCGTAAACGCCTTCATTAACTCGTTGATTTAAAGATTTTTTAATACAATCTGGCGAATCAAAATCCATGTCTGCTATCCACATGGGAATAACACTTTCAGGGTATTTAGACCACTTATCGCTGCTCATATTTGATCTGTCTATTAGAGTATCAAATACCGAAAAAGAGACATCCATTAAATAACACTCCAATCTTTGATTTAGCTTTATAATTAACACAACTCTGACCGAAAACTCCAGCCATAATAGTCGCTAAGGAAAATGAAAAAGAGCAAGGTTGTGATAGCGTTTTAAGTAAGATATGAGCAAAAAAATCCTCATTTCTTATCTTAAACCGACACAATAGTTCTCAAAAAAGACCAAAAAAAATTTAAAAAGCCAATTAACCCTTAAAAATCATATAGTTAAATTACTTAGAGAACTAAGTTTTTGATTTGTCAAGGGTTGACCTAAATTGCACAATCAGCCTAGTATAGTTTTCATTAAACGGCTGTTTAATAAAAAAGGATCCAGAATGCCAAAAGTTGGAATGCCTGAAATACGTAAACCTCAGCTTATCGAGGCCGCAATAAAAGCCATAGACAAATACGGTTTTGCGGGGGCAACAGTCAGTGTTATTGGTAAAAAAGCTGGCGTATCTCCAGCCATCATAAACCACTACTTTGGTGGCAAAAATGGCTTATATGAAGCAACTATGAGAAGCCTGATTCGTGAATTTTTTGAAGTTTTATCCAAAGAAGTCATAAAAACGAAAAATAAATCAGCTAAACATAAAGTAATGGCCATCGTAAAAGCCAGTTTTAGCCAATCCCAAACACATCCCCAAGTCGTCAAAGCTTGGATGGGATTTTGGGCATCAGCCATGCATACGCCCTCTTTGTATCGATTGCAAAATGTCTACTCTAAGCGCTTAAAAACATCGCTAGTGTGTGTACTAAAAGAAGAATTTGAGATTGAAAAAGCCCGTAGTATCGCGCTTACCGTCGCAGCGCTTATCGATGGTATGTGGCTACGCGGATCATTAGCAGGCGGCATCAACAAAAAAGAGTCTGCGCAGCAAATACAAGATTACTTGGATCTCGTGTTTCAGGATCGAACCTAAACACACCAAGAAACAGAATTATCAACATATATTATTTTTTAGGTAGCCGACGAAATACGCTGCCAATGTTTTAGGAGTTCACGTTCAGTGCCAGCACTCGGCACTGTATTCGCTCATAGATTTTGAGTTCAATAGAAAAGAGGTTAAGGGTATGTTAAATAAGGCAAAGAAGACCGCAATAGCCGTTAGTATGGCAAGTGTTTCGGGACTAACCATGGCAGCTGATTGTTCAATGGTTCGCTTTTCAGACGTAGGCTGGACGGATATCACCGCCACCACTGCAGTCACCAGCGAAATCGTCGAAGGTCTAGGCTACGAAACCAAAACACAATTGTTATCTGTTCCTGTTACTTACACTTCGCTAGCAAATGGCGATATAGATGTCTTTCTAGGCAATTGGATGCCGACCATGCAGGCAGACATCGATCCTTACCTAAAAGCAGGCACTGTTGAAGATATTGGTGCAAACCTAGTCGGTGCAAAATACACACTAGCGGTTAGTAAAGACGCCTTTGATGCTGGTGTCACAGACTTTTCAGACATTGCAAAACACCGCAAAGAATTTGCCGGTCGCATTTACGGTATCGAGCCTGGCAATGACGGCAACCGCATTATCCAAGACATGATTGATTCAAATGCCTTTGATCTTGGCAACTTCCAATTAGTTGAATCCAGCGAAGCTGGCATGTTATCTCAAGTTAGCCGTAATACCCGCCGCAACAAATGGATTGCCTTCCTAGGTTGGGCACCACATCCAATGAACGCCAATTTTGAAATGGAATACCTTTCTGGCGGAGACGATTATTTCGGCCCTAACTACGGTGGTGCTGACGTTCACACCAACGTTCGTAAAGGCTACATCCAACAATGCCCTAACGTTGGCAAGCTCATCACAAACCTAAAATTCTCTTTGCCGATGGAAAACCAAATCATGGCTGCCATTCTTGATGAAGGCAAAAAACCAAATATCGCAGCAAAAGAATGGCTAAAAGCGAACCCTGAAGTTCTAGATGCTTGGCTTAAAGGTGTAACCACCAAATCCGGTGATAACGGCCTAAGCGCTGTGAAATCACACCTAGGTCTGTAATACATCATTTGCACATCACTGCTCCCTTAACGACACACCGTTGAGGGAGCATCATCGAACTATCGGGAGAACACATATATGAATTGGCTGACGGATAATAAAATCCCTCTTGGCGCTTGGATGGAAAACTTTGTCGATTGGCTGGTTACTGCAGCTTCCGGTTTTTTTGATCTAGTCTCTATAACATTAGAAACAATGATAGTTACAATGGTAGACGCGATTGATTCCATTCATCCGTTCGCTGTTATTGCCATTATTTTAGTTGGTGTTTGGTTCCTACATCGCAGCATTGGCTTACTTATTTTTATAACCCTGTCCCTATTACTGATTATTAATATGGGTTATTGGGTGGAAACTATCCAAACCCTAGTGCTTGTCGTATCGGCAACAGCAATAAGTGTATTAATTGGTGTTCCTATTGGCATTGCGGCCGCCCATCGGCCTTGGCTATACACCATGTTGCGTCCAATTTTAGATTTGATGCAGACGATTCCAACCTTTGTGTACCTTATTCCAACACTCATTCTATTTGGTCTAGGTTACGTACCAGGCTTGATATCGACCATTATTTTTGCGATTGCCGCACCAATTCGCTTGACCTACTTAGGCGTCAGTAAAGTACCCAATGAGCTTATCGAAGCAGGCCTAGCCTTCGGTTGTACAAAATCAAAATTGCTATACAAAGTTGAACTGCCAGCTGCTATGCCAAACATCATGGCTGGTGTCACTCAATGTATTATGTTGTCTTTATCCATGGTGGTTGTCGCAGCCTTGGTTGGAGCAGATGGCTTAGGGAAGCCGGTTATCAGAGCATTGAACACGGTAAACATTTCCCAAGGGTTTGAAGCGGGTGTTGCCATTGTATTGGTAGCCATCATGCTAGACCGTATTTGTAAGTCGCCATCATCTAAGAACGCGGGGTAATTTATGTCTGTTGTAACAATTGAAAACGTCGACATTGTCTTCGGTGACAATAAAGCAAAAACACTCCCTCTTATGGACAAAGGTCATACTCGTGATCAAATCCTTGGTATGACTGGCGACATTGTGGGTGTGCAAAACGCCAACATTGAAGTCAACGAGGGTGAAATCTGCGTATTAATGGGACTGTCTGGGTCTGGCAAATCTACCTTGCTGCGCGCCGTCAATGGTTTAAATAAAATCGCCCGTGGCCGTTGCCTTGTAAGAGACGGAGATAAGATGGTCGATATGGCAAAATGCGACGACGCAACACTACGTCACATGCGTACTCGTCGCGTATCCATGGTATTCCAAAGCTTTGCTTTAATGCCTTGGTTAACCGTACTTGAAAACGTCGCCTTTGGTTTAGAGATGCAAGGCATGCCAAAAGCCGAGCGTCTTAAAAAAGCACGCGAGCAGCTAAAAATGGTCAGCTTAGACAGATGGGCAGACAAAAAACCAGACGAACTGTCTGGTGGTATGCGCCAACGTGTTGGTTTAGCAAGAGCCTTTGCCATGGACACAGACGTTTTGCTAATGGACGAACCTTTCTCTGCGCTCGATCCATTAATCCGTTCACAACTTCAGGATGAACTGATCGAGCTGCAAAAACGCTTAAATAAAACCATTATTTTCGTTAGTCACGATTTAGATGAAGCACTGAAAATCGGCACCAAGATTGCGATCATGGAATCTGCGAGAATCATTCAGGAAGACGCTCCTGAGCAAATCGTGCTAAATCCTGCTACAGAGTACGTAGAGAAGTTCGTTGCTCACACCAACCCTCTGAACGTACTACGTGGCAGCTCGCTAATGACACCATTGGCTGAATTGGCAGTACAAGACGACCATATTGTTATCAATGACGACATTAGAATGAAACTTGAAAACGGCAAACTGATTTCTGTGCAAGGGCCAAGAGGCGACATTCCAACGGCTCGCTGGACACCAGAAACCATCTTTGCCAACGTACCTGATAACACTGTCTTTATCGTGCCTGCCAACATCGCCATGCGCGATGCGGTAGAGCTGCGCTATCATTCCAACCACTTCATGGTGCTGGAAGAAGCGGGTAAATCCGTCGGCATCCTCAACGACCATAACTTTTACCACGCTCTACTCGGTAAACACTTTGGACGCGAAGAAGCCGCGACTTAGCGCTTTTCTCTAGATAAGACAAAATAGAGAGATAAGCCCAAATTGAAATGCGGATAAATAAAAAGGCCAGATGGAAACGTCTGGCCTTTTTAGTTTTGATTCTGCTATCACACCTAAATCATCAAACGTTTAACAATAGGTGTTCTCGCTCCCACGAGCTGATAACTCGGTTGAAGGTTTCAAATTCGCTACGCTTTACGCCCATGTAGGCTTTGACGAAGTGTTCGCCCATGATGTCGCAAAGCGGTTGGCATTCTTCCAAAAGACGTAAACCTTCTTCAAGAGTACGAGCGATTTCAACTTCTTCTGAAGGTGGCTTTTTACCTTCCACAGGATCGGTAGGATGCAATTTCTCTTTAATGCCAAGATAACCACAAGCCAATGTCGCAGCGATGCCCAAGTAAGGGTTGCAATCCGCACCCGGAAAACGGTTTTCAATGCGCGTCGCCTCAGGTGGTGAAAACGGAACTCGTAGTCCTGCAGTACGATTATCAAATCCCCATTGCATATTGATTGGAGCCGCCATATCTGGAGAGAAACGACGATAAGAGTTGACGTTTGGGGCAAAAAAACTGATCGCACTTGGCGTGTACTTTTGCAGTCCACCCAAGTAGTTATAAAACAGTTCACTTGGGCTGCCGTTGTCATCAAACAAGTTTTTACCTGTTTTGCTGTCTACCAAACTCTGGTGAATATGCATCGCACTGCCCGGCTCATGTTGCATAGGTTTGGCCATAAACGTCGCGTACATGCCATGCTTCATTGCCGCCTCACGCAAAGTACGTTTAAAGACAAATACCTGATCGGCCAAGTCTAACGGATCACCATGAATAAAGTTGATTTCCATCTGCGCTGCACCAGACTCGTGGATCAAGGTGTCCACATCCAAACCTTGTGCTTCGCAATAGCTGTAAAGCGTATCAATCACTGGGTTGAACTCGTTCACCGCATCAATGCTGTAAGAACGACGTGAAGTCTCTCGTTTGCCAGAGCGCCCTACTGCGGGTTTTAACTCATAATCCGGATCGGTGTTTGGATCAATCAGATAAAACTCTACTTCTGGGGCAATCACTGGCGTGATACCTTCTTTCGCATACAAAGCAAGAATATTACGTAGAATCGTTCGACTAGATAATGGATGCAGCTGGCCGCTTTTATCGTAACAATCATTGATAATTTGCGCCGTCGGTTCATCAGCCCAAGGCACTAATCGGAAGGTGTTCGGATCAGGGTGAAGCTCCATGTCTCGGTCGCTCGCATCCACCAGCTCGTAGTGATTGTCAGCCCAATCACCGGTGACACTTTGCACGAGAATAGTCTCTGGAATACGCCCAAATAGTTCTGCCAAGAATTTATACGTTGGATAAAATTTACCCCGAGCGTTGCCCGTCATGTCTGCCAACGTTGACTCGACTTCCGTTATTGAATGTTCTTTCAAAAAAGCTTCAAACTCTGTCATAACCCACCTTGTGCCAACGAATTTCTTTATTAAAACGGCTAAAAAAATGCCTATTGCGGATACAGTCTATTTGTTTACTATGATCACTAAATTAGTTGATAATTTGGCTTTGAACATATTTTAGTTGATCGACTAAAGCAACTGCTTTTGCCAGAATGGGTCAAAATAAAACCATCATCTAATTCGATACCAACCTTTCGTTGCTATCTGTTTTCAAAGGACTCACCAAGTGAATACTCACGAAGCATCCTACTACGCTGCAACAGCGAATATACAGACAGATTACCCAAGCCTAACAGGCGAACAAGAAACCGATATTTGTATTATTGGTGGTGGTTTTACTGGCGTTTCTGCCGCTCTGCATTTAGCAGAAGCTGGCTTTAAAGTAAGTTTAGTCGAAGCCAATAAAATTGGCTGGGGAGCGTCTGGTCGTAATGGTGGTCAGATCTGCCAAGGCCATAACATGGGCCACGAAGACATGATAAAGCAAGTCGGCAAAGACACCGCCGATTTGCTATGGCAAAGCTCGGTGGACTCGGTTGCTTTAGTGAAAGAACTTGTTAAGCGCTACAACATAGATTGCGACTTGACTGCAGGCGTTTTGCACGTCGCCAGCAAACGCCGTCATGGTGACGAAATTAAAGAATCCGTGGAATACAAACGCAATACATTAGGCTACAGCGCAGTCGACTATCTAACCGCTGACGAGGTTGCTAAAAAGCTCGGCACGGATCGTTATTTTGGTGGCGAGTTTTATCGAGAAGGCGCGCACATTCATCCGCTTAACTTCGTCTTAGGCATGGCGCAAGCGGCAACTGCTCATGGCGCCACGCTTTACGAAAACGCCACAGTCATCTCTTATAAAACGGGTGAGAAACCGGAGGTTATTACCGAAAAAGGCAAGATACGTTGTCGCTACCTGCTATTCGCTTGCAATGGTTATTTGGGCAAACTTAATGGCGCAGCGGCGAAAAAAATCATGCCGATTAATAACTTCATTATTGCCACGGACCCCTTGAGTGATGAACAGGCAAATCGCATCAATGCTGAACGTGTCGCAGTGGCTGATTCCAAATTTGTGGTGAATTATTTCCGCCTGTCTGCTGACCAACGTTTGCTTTGGGGCGGCGGTGAAAACTACAGCCAACATTTCCCCAAAGATATCGCGAGCTTTGTGAAAAAGCACATGATTGAAATTTATCCAGAACTGGCTTCTCACAAGATTGATTACGCTTGGGGTGGCACTTTAGCCATCACGCTAAATCGCATGCCGCACATTGCTCGACAAGAACAAAACATCTTTGTCGCACAAGGTTATTCTGGTCATGGCGTGGCGCTGGCAACTTACGCAGGCGCTATTTTTGCAAAAGCGGTACAAGGTTCTCTAGAAGGCATAGACGCCTTTGAGCGTTTACCTATAAAAGACTTCCCCGGCGGCACATTACTGCGTTGGCCGGGGTTAGTAGCGGGGATGTTGTATTACTCTATGCTGGATCGATTACCCTAACAAAATACAAAGGCCGTTTCACAAAGAGTCTTTATTTTTTAAGACTCTTTCTTTAAAAACAAACCAATCCACGACATCATTTGATTAGAGTGAATGTCGCTACTTTCAAGAGAGCTTAAAGCAGTCTTGGCTTGTTCTTGGGTAAGTTGCTTACCATCGTATAAATTGACCAAGGCTTTTTCATACACTTTGGAAAACTCAGGATGCCCCTGAAAAGTCAAAATATGATCTTCATAAAGCAAGCCTGCATTTTCACAAAACTCTGAACGTAAAATCACTCGCGCACGCGCAGGCTTTTCAACGACCTGATCCTGATGGAAGGCACACAAGGCAAGCTCTTTAGCCTCTGGAAGCACTGGCAAAGACCCACATACATCATATTGATGAATGCCTACGCCCCAGCCACCTTGGAATTTTTCAACGCGTCCGCCCAATGCACGAGCAATGACTTGATGGCCAAAACATATGCCGACTAAAGGACGCTGTAACTGATCGATATCTTTGATCAAAGCGCACAAACGCAGAATCCAAGGCTCATCAGAATATGCATCGGCTTTAGATCCGGTAATCAACCAAGCATCACATTCTTCCGCATGACTTGGGAACTCATCCAAACGCACGTCATAAGTGACAAAGGAAAAATCCTTTTGCATTTTCCCAAGCTGTTCGGCAAACATATTGGCGTAGGTTGGGAACTCACCCAGTAAAGAATCAGGTGTAATACCTGCAGCAAGAATACCGATCTTCATTCATTTATCCTTAAAATGTTTTTCAATAAGCAGCACTATTTATTCGCATCTTTAAAGCGATTCTGTCTATGCATAATCACAATCGCCGCGATCACCGCAATCGACACCGTCACTATCATCAAGGTTGCCAAAGCATTCACTTCTGGAGTCACGCCTAAACGGACTTTCGAAAAAATCACCATTGGCAAGGTGCTGTTACCCGGGCCAGAAACAAAACTAGCGATCACTAAATCGTCCAATGACAAGGTAAAGGACAACAACCAACCAGAAATAATTGCGGGTGCAATCAAAGGCAAAGTAATCAAAAAGAACAAAGATGTAGGTTTGGCGCCCAAATCCATCGCCGCTTCTTCTAATGTCTCATCTAATGAAGCCAGCCGAGATTGCACTACTACAGCGACATAGGCCAAACAAAAGGTTGTATGAGCAATCACTATGGTGGTTACACCACGACCAGCAGGCCAGCCGAACATGCTTTCCAAAGACACAAACAACAACAGCAAAGACAAGCCGGTGATCACTTCTGGCATTACCAAAGGTGCCGTCACCCAGCCGGTTAACATAGCTTTGCCAGCGAACTTACGCATTCGACTCAGGACAAAACCCGCCAAGGTGCCCAATATAGACGCCATGGTCGCACTGATAAAAGCGATTTTCAGACTTACCCAAGCCGCACTCATAATTTGCTCGTTACGGAACAATTCGACGTACCATTTTAACGACCAACCGCCCCACACTGTGACCAGTTTGGATTCATTAAAGCTATACACAATCAAGGCAATAATCGGCGCATACAGAAACACAAAGCCCGCACCAGCCATTACTTTTAAAGCTACTGAACTGCCCTGTTTCATTCGGCCTCCTTATTGCTGTTTCGCATAAACATAATTGGCCCAACCAAAACAATCAGCATGACCACCGCCACGGCAGATGCCAAAGGCCAATCACGATTTAAAAAGAACTCATCCCACAACACACGGCCAATCATCAAGGTATCCGATCCACCCAACAAGGCCGGAATCACATATTCCCCAACCGCTGGAATAAACACTAACAAACAGCCAGCAATAATCCCCGGCTTCGCCAATGGCAAGGTCACCAAGAAGAACGACTGATAAGGCTTCGCACCCAAATCTTGCGCAGCATCAAGCAGGTTTAAATCCATTTTTTCTAAAGTGGTGTACAGGGGCAGAATCATAAACGGCAAATAGGTATAAACAATGCCAAGATAAACGGCAAAGTCGGTTTGCAGAATTTGTATTGGCTGATCAATAATGCCCGTAGCCAATAAGAAATCGTTAACCAAGCCATTCTTTTTCAACAACGCCATCCAAGCGTAAACACGCAATAGAAAAGACGTCCAAAAAGGCAAAATAACCAAAGCGAGCAAAATCGTCCGCATGGTGGGACGACTACGAGCAATCAAATAGGCTATCGGAAAACCAATTAGCAAAGCAAAAAACGTCGATATGGCCGCTATTTTTAACGAGCTTAAATACGCATCCAAATAAAAACGTGATTCAAACAAATACAGGTAGTTGCCAAACGTCACTTTAAAAGTGAGATAAGCATTGCTCGAATCCCATTGCAGCAAAGGTGAATACGGCGGCACCGCAATCATGGCTTCGGCTAGAGATATCTTGAAAACCACCAAAAAAGGAATAAAGAAAAACGCTGCCAACCACAACATTGGCACCAGAATAACCGCCGTTCGCCCCAAACGCAGCTTACTCAACATCATGCTACTAACACAACGCAGCTATCCGCGTCCCAAGAGAGAAAAACGCGATCTTCCCATGTTAAACGGTTGCCCATTTCGCGAGACACATTGGGCTGAGTAATACGAATTTCTTTGCCGGAATTAAGGCGAACTTTGAATATCGACTGGCTGCCCATATAGGCCACATCTGAAATCACACCAGTTGTCGCATTTACTTCTAAGTCGATTGGCTCACGACTAATACGGATTTTTTCAGGACGAATCGCCACGCTCACATCTTGATTCGGCGCACAGCTAATACCATGATCAACTTGCAATAATCCGTCGATATCGGCACTACGCATCGATGTAGTATCGCGTTCGTCATCAATCACAGTGCCATCAAACAAATTAACATTACCGATAAATTCAGCCACAAATCGATTCTGTGGGTACTCATACACTTCGTGAGGTTCTGCCGTCTGCACAATATCGCCATTGTTCATCACACCAATACGCGTTGCCAAAGTCATGGCTTCCTCTTGATCATGAGTCACAACAATAAAGGTAATACCTAATTCATCCTGCAAGCGCATTAATTCAAACTGAGTTTCTTCACGCAGTTTTTTATCCAAAGCACCCAAAGGCTCGTCTAACAGCAAGAGTTTTGGACGCTTTACCAAGGAGCGAGCCAAGGCAACACGCTGACGTTGACCACCAGACAACATGTGAGGTTTGCGTTTCGCTAAATGACCTAACTGAACCATGCCTAAGATTTCAGCAACGCGCTTATTCACTTCTGCGCTTTTTAATCCTTCACGCTTCAAACCGAAAGCCACGTTGGCTTCGACCGATAAGTGCGGGAACAAGGCATAAGATTGAAACATCATATTAACCGGACGTTCCCAAGGTGGAATTCCCGTCATATCAACGCCATCAATGAGAATACGACCGGACGTTGGCTCTTCGAATCCTGCCAACATACGTAACAAGGTACTTTTCCCTGAACCTGAACCACCCAATAAACAAAAAAGTTCATTGCGATAAATATCAAGCGATACCGAATTCACCGCAGTAAACTGGCCAAATTGCTTGGTGATTTGTTCAATTTGCACAAATGGTTTAGCGTCTTTTTGACGCCATGTCGGCACAGATTGCGTCTGTACAGTAGAAGTATTGGGAAAAGCAGACATAACCTACGACCTATCCAAATGATTGAGCGAAAAAATGGCGGAGCAAGAAAGCTCCGCCGATACGTCGATTAACGACCAGTTTTGATATTTGTCCATGCACGAGTCAAAGAACGATCAAAACGCGCCGTATGAGCAACTTGTACATAAAGCTTATCCTTCACCGCTTGCGTAGGATAAATACCCTTGTTGTTAACAACTTCATCGTCCAACAATGGCTCAGCAGCTTTATTCGGCACGGCATAATACACATAGTTAGAAATCGACGCAGCCACTTCTGGGCGCAAGATATAATTAATAAATGCCAATGCCGCCGCTGGATGTGGTGCATCCGCTGGAATCGCCATCAAATCAAACCACACTAAGGTACCTTCTTTCGGAATCACGAAATTGATATCAACACCTTGATTGGCTTCTTCTGCTCGGCCTTGGGACTGAAGAATGTCGCCGTTATAACCGATAGCAACACAAATCTCGCCATTCGCTAGATCAGAAATATAGGTACTAGAATGGAAATATTTAATAAAAGGACGAGCTTGGCTCATCAATTTTGCCGATGCTTCCAATTCTTTCGTATCTTCAGTGTTTGGATCAACCTGACGGTAATTATTCGCGATAGACATCACTTCGGCTGGTGAATCTAATACTGCAATGCCGCAGTCTTTCAATTTAGCTGCGATCTCAGGATTGAATAAAATATCCCATGAATCAATATCACTGGTGCCCAAACGTTCTTCGATCATTTGCGTGTTGTAACCAATACCGATTGTTCCCCAAGCGTAAGGAATATTATGCTGGTTGCCCGCATCATGTTTTTCGATTTGTTTAAGTAAGGTGCCATCCAAATTACCAATGTTGCTTAACTTACTCTTATCGATAGTCTGATAAACACCCGCTTTTACTTGGCGTTCGAAAAAGGAGTTCGACGGCATAACAACATCGTAACCAGAACCGCCAGCCATCATTTTGGCTTCTAGAGCTTCGTTACTGTCGTACACATCGTAGTTCACTTTAATGCCAGTTTCAGCGGTAAACTGCTCCAAAGTACCTGGTGCCATATAGTCAGACCAGTTGTAAATATTAACGACGTCTTGTGCGTGAAGTGTTGCAGAGCTAGCCGCACATGCGAGCATAAAACCAAGCGTTTTGTTTTTCATTTAGGGATCTCCCACTATTTACTAATAAATAAGCTAATAACATTGGCCAAAGCCAACGTTTAAACTTTATAAGTACGCTTCGTATTCCACATCGGAAATACGCCCATAGATTTTTTCCTGCTCTTGCTCCTTCACCGCACTAAACACTCGGACAAAGGTGTCACCAAGATATTCACACATAAATGCACTGTCTTTAAACGCTTCCGTCGCCAATTCCCAACGATTTGGCAAGGCTTCATAGCGTTCATAAACGGCGTACGCGTCCCCTATAATTGGCTCAGGCGGTGACATTTTGGCTTCTATACCATGCAATGCCGCGCCCAATATTGCCGCCAACACAAGATAAGGGTTCGCATCCGCACCCGCGACTCGATGCTCTATACGACGAGCCTCGCATTCACTTTCCGGTATGCGTACCGCAACAGTGCGGTTCTCATAACCCCAACTTGCAAAAGTTGGCGCATGAGCACCATTTTGAAAACGACGGTAAGAGTTCATATGTGGCGCAAATACCAGCATAGATTCCGGCATGTGATCCAACAAACCTGCCACCGCTTGATGAAGCAGCAAAGAGCCATCTTCATCACCGTTAT
The DNA here is from genome assembly GCF_002792415.1 of Marinomonas sp. BSi20584. Lineage (NCBI taxonomy): Bacteria > Pseudomonadati > Pseudomonadota > Gammaproteobacteria > Oceanospirillales > Oceanospirillaceae > Marinomonas > Marinomonas sp. BSi20584. Next base: position 54,757 of record NZ_KZ454886.1, on the reverse strand, counting down.
CAAATACGTTTTTGCCCGTTTCATCCAGCAAACTAAAATGCACATGCATCCCGCTGCCGCTTTTATTGGCGTAAGGTTTCGCCATAAAGGTGGAACCCAAGTCATGACGACGGGCAACACCTTTGACCAAGCGTTTAAAGAGGATCGCATGGTCGGCGGATAATACTGCGTCATTGGTGTGTTGCATATTAATTTCGAACTGTCCTGGGCCTAATTCTGACACTATCGTATCAGCTGGGATTCCTTGGGCTTCGCAAGCCTCACGAACCTCGGTAAAAAAGCCTTCCAAACCATCCATTTCATCGATCGAATAACAGTCTGTTTCGCTCAGTCTTCGGCCATTTCCATCGTTAATAATTGGCTCTTCTGGACGACGTTTAAATTCAGATTCACCATCCAATAAATAAAACTCCAGCTCAGTCGCCACTACTGGCGTTAGACCCAATGCTTTATAACGATCAACAATACGCACAAGAATCTGCCGTGGATCTGGATAAAAAGGTGTGCCATCCATATTAAACATCATGGCTAACACTTGATCTCGGGGCGATTCCGCCCAAGGCACAGAAGTCGGCTCATCATAAACAGGCATGCAAACGCCGTCGGTATCTCCGGTTTCAAAAACCAAACCATTGGTAAGAACATCATCACCCCAGTTGTCAAAGCCAATAACCGATTGCGGCAATTTAACGCCTTGGGCCATAACAGTGTCTAAACCACTCGCAGGGATGCGCTTACCTCGAAGATTGCCATTCAAATCGGCAATAAATAAATCAAACTCTGTGTTCCCTTCGTTCATTTCCGACATATAAAATACTCTTCTAAAATGGGGCAACAGTTAGAAAGTCGCTGTATAAAAGCTGAACTTTGCGTCGATACCGATCATTTAATGGATTGTTTTTATTCACTCCTGATCACAATAATTTCACATTACCCTAAGCAAATGTTATGAGTAACTATCCCCAAGTGGGTATATGCAAAAATGATGGCAAGTCTTTATAAAATTTAAGTAATTATTCAACTGCTGCATTAGCATGTGATGGAAATCAATTTTTGAAATAAGACTCTCTCAGGAATATAGGCCAACGCATCAAGATGGATCGATAAAAATAAACATGGAAAAAAATCGCCCTAATTTGAAGCAAGAAAAAAATAAATCGAGGCAGGTATGCAAAAAAACATCACCTTAGAACATCCAAACATTTCAGAGCTAATTCGGGACTTGGCCACGCTAACCAACTACGTTCGTGTACCTAGTTTCCCAGCCATGTTAGATGTTTTTTTGAGTAAGCTTTGCCATTTCGACACCATTACCATCATCACTTACAAAAAAGCCCTCAAACCCATATTGATTCACCCACAAGACCCAGCACAACAAAGTGCTGCGCTGCGCTTTTATTTGAGTAAAGCCTATCTTTTAGATCCTGTTTTTAATGGTATTCAGCAAGGAATTTTGCCGGGGATTTATCGTCTGGTGGATTTGTCTCCCGACTCCTTTGAAGATACCGAGTACTACCAAACTTGTTATCGCGATTTCGACTTGGTAGATGAGATCAATCTGATCATTCCGCTGAATAAAGACACCACGTGCGCGATTTCATTGGGGAGAAAAAAGGCCATTGGCTCAATCCGCCGCACCGAACTGAATCACCTAAAAAGCCTGTTTCCTATGGTTGATGCGCTTGTTAGTCAATTTTGGTTATCCCAAGAAAGCGAATATGTAGAGAAAACCACCAGCTCTGGGCCGCTGAACTACGCATTAAAAACCTTTGCACGTGGTGTACTCACTAATAGAGAGCAGGAAGTGCTGGAATTGTTGTTGCGTGGCCATTCGTCAAAATCCATTGCAGATCTATTAGAAATAAGTACGGGAACAGTGAAAGTCCATCGCAAGAATATCCACTCCCGACTCAATACTTCGACGCAATCGGAAATTTTCACGTTATTTCTGACTCATCTAGATCATCATGATGAAACTAGACGAGCCTCGTAGCGCTGATCGCTGATCGATAAACGCTAGAGATTAAATACCTAACTTATCTCGCAAACTATAATACGCTGCGCCCATTGCCGTATAAGGCACACGCAATAAACGGCCACCTGGAAATTGATATTGCGGCATGCTGGCAAACACCTCATAGCGCGAAACATCACCTTCGATAGCGTCTGCCAAAATCTCGCCCATTAAATGAGAGTTTGTTACACCATGCCCCGAATAACCTTGCGCGTAATACAGGTTATCGCCAATTTTACCTACTTGCGGCATACGCATCATGGTTAATAAGAAATTTCCCGTCCAAGCGAAATCAATCTTAACGTCTTTCAACATAGGATAAGTTTTAAGCATTTTACGGCCAATAATCGATTCGATTTTTTCCGGTTCACGAGCACCATAGGTAGTACCACCGCCGTAAATCAAACGTCCATCGCCAGATAATCGGTAATAATCCAATAAATAATTACCGTCTTCCACACAATGATCCGTAGGCAATAACTGCTTTTGTAAATCCTCAGAAAGCGGTTCAGTAGCAATGACCTGAGTGCCACAAGGCATGGCTTTTTTCTCCACTTCTGGAATCAAACCAAACACGTAGGCATTTCCCGCCACCACGACAGTATCCGCGACAATCGAACCATTTTCCGTGATTACTTTGGCAGGCTTGCCTTGCTCAATCCGAATGACTTTTGAATCCTCATAAATCACGCCACCTGAAGATTCAAACGCCCGCGCCTGACCCAAGACCAAATTCAAGGGCTGAATATGACCACCATGAATATCTAGCAAGCCACCCGCATAACGTTCGGAGCCAATATGATCTTGAATAGAAGACGCGGACAATAGCGTCAGACCTTCGTGTCCATGTGCTTCCCAAAGGGCTTTTTTCGCTTTTAGCAATTCGAACTGTTTAGGGTTGCAAGCAGCGAAAATATTACCCGTTTTCAAATCGCAATCTATGTTGTATTTAGCCACGCGTTGACGAATCAAAGCTTGACCCGAAAACGCCATCGCCGCCATTTTTTCACCAATAACCTCACCGTATTGGTCGGTAATGTAGTCAATATCGCGATTAAAACTATTTACTATCTGACCACCATTACGACCAGAAGCACCAAAGCCAATTCGAGTACCTTCTAATACCACCACTTTGTGGCCCCTTTCGGCCAAACTCAACGCGGTCGAAATACCCGTAAATCCGGCGCCAATCACACAAACATCAAAACGTTGCTCACCCGTTAATTTAGGGCGCAACACCTTATCGTTGGCAGAATCTGCGTAATACGAGTTCACATGACTTGGTGAAGGCATAAACTAGGTACTCCTTTCGAAAGCATTAATCTTTAACCATTATGATTAAAGGCGTATCCAAGTGTTTTTGATTTCAGTGTATTTTTCGAGCGCATGCCAAGATTTATCACGGCCATTGCCCGACGCTTTCACGCCGCCAAACGGTACCGTGGTATCGCCATCGCCCCAGGTATTTACCCACACCATGCCAGATTCAAGCTTACGACTAACACGATGCGCGCGAGACAAATCATTGGTCCAAATCGCCGCGCCTAATCCATATTTAGAGTCGTTGGCAAGCTCAATGGCCTCTTCTTCGGTTTCAAAGGTCATCACCGCCAACACAGGGCCAAAAATTTCTTCTTGCACGAAACGCATCGAGTGATCGGCATCAGAGAAAATCGTCGGATTCATAAAGAAGCCTTTGCCTTGCTGATAATCAGGCACACCGCCAAGCTCTAGCGTTGCTCCGTCATCGATGGCACTTTGAATAAAACCAGACACATTATCAAACTGAGCTTTGTCGACCATTGGCCCCATTTTCGTCGCTGGATCAAGTGGATCTGCTGGCACATATTCACGGGCAGCTTTTAATAGCTCGACCATAAATTCTTCTTTGATACTGCTGTGTAAATACAAACGTGAGCAAGCAATGCAGACTTCTCCTTGGTTGGTGAAAATAGCCGTTGCGGCGCCTTTTGCTGCGGCTTTTATGTCTTTGCAGTCATCAAACACTAAACAAGGCGATTTGCCACCAGCTTCCAACCAAACGCGCTTCATGTTGGATTGACCTGCGTACTGCATCAACATCCCAGCCACACGGCTAGAGCCAGTAAACGCCAAGGTACCAATATCATAATGTAACGCCAGCGCCTTGCCCGCCGTATGACCAAACCCTGGCAATACATTAAACACACCATCAGGCATGCCAGCTTCAGTCGCTAATTGAGCAATGCGTAACGCACTTAATGGTGATTTTTCAGAAGGTTTCAAAATGACGCTATTACCTGCGGCAAGTGCAGGTGCAATTTTCCACATCACCATCATCAGCGGGTAATTCCACGGTGTAATAATGGCAACCACGCCGAGTGGCTCTCGGCTAATTAAGGCAAGGTTCTGTGAATTCGTTGGTGCGATTTCGCCATACAGCTTATCGATGCATTCTGCCGACCAGCGCAAGCAATCAAGTGAATCTGGCACATCAATGCCGACCATCTCGGAAATCGATTTACCCATGTCGAGGGTATCAATCAAGGCTAACTCGTCTTGATGTTGTTCCAACAAGTCTGCCCATTTCTGTAAAATACGCTTGCGCTTACCTGGCGCTAATTCCGACCAAACACCGCTTTTGAAGGTTTGTTTTGCTGCAGCCACAGCCAGATCAACGTCGGCGCTGTCGCAGCTAGCGACCTTGGCAAGTAAGGACTCATCGGTTGGATTGATGCAATCGAATGTATCGCCGCTTTGCGCAGCGACAAATTGTCCATTGATGTAAGCGTTATGTGGCAGCTTAATGGTAGCTCGTAACGCTTGCCATTCTTGATAGGTTTTCATTTTATGTCCTTTCTTAAATGGTTCATTTTTCTCTTTGTCTTCTAAACTAACTGAGCTGGATAATAAAACACCATATCCCTTAGGAGGTATGTGATTTGCATAAGATATTGCCATGTTGCAATCCGTACCGTCACAATTTATGGGCTATGATAAAGTTTAGCCTAAGAATACGGGGCTTATGATTGCAATAAGAGACTCATTCGGTATAGTCAGCCGAAATAATGATCAACCCGACCCATTATGAATTTTATGTTTACTATAGAAATCCCAAAAGGACACTAAATGTTAAAGCAAACCCTGTTTCCAATCTGGAGTCTGCTCATAGGTATTGCCGTTCTCACTATGGCAAGCGCCTTGCAAAGCTCATTGATCGGTATTCGAGCCTCTATCGAGGGGTTCAATACAACGGCGACAGGTTTGATTATGTCCGCTTACTATCTTGGCTTTATTCTTGGTTCCCTTTTGGTACCAAACTGGGTCAAAAACGTGGGTCACATTCGAGTTTTTGCTGCTGTGGCATCTTTGGCTTCTATTACCATTTTGATGCAATCCGTTGTGGTTAACCCATGGTTCTGGATGTTAATGCGGATGGGCACGGGCTTATGTTACGCAGGTCTATTTATTGTGACAGAAAGCTGGTTAAACGACATCGCGACCAACAAAACTCGCGGCCGTTTATTTTCGATTTATATTATCGAAATCTGGGCAAGCCAAACCATCAGTCAGCTCTTATTGAATCTATCATCTCCTAGCGGTTATGGTTTGTTCATCTTAACTTCGGTATTAATTTCCTTAGCCGTAGTACCACTATTGTTGGTTCGTACACCATCACCTACCATCAACGTACCAGAAAAACTCAACATTCTTGGTTTGATTAAAACCGCACCTCTTGGTGTTACGGGTGTCACCATAGCTGGGGCAACCTCGGGGGCGTTATTGGGGCTAGGCGCGCTCTATGCCAAAACCATCGGATTAAATATTGCTGAAATTTCGATTTTCATCGGTGCAAGTTATGTTGGCGGGATGCTGCTGCAATGGCCAATAGGTAAACTTTCTGATCGCCAAGACCGTCGTGTAACCATACTGTGGGTCGGTGTTGTCGGCGCATTAGCGGCCTTTATTGTACCGCTAGGTGGCGGCATAAATAGCCAAATACTAATGATGATTGGTATGTTTGCGGTGGGGGCGTTTACCTTCCCTATGTATTCACTTGCCTCTTCTCATATGAATGACCAATTACGCCCCGAGCAAATCCTCTCTGCTAGTAGTGGCATGATATTGCTGAACGGCATTGGCGGTATGTTAGGGCCTCTAATAGCTGCGGCATTAATGGATACGCTGCAAATAAACGCCTTATTCTGGTTTGTCGCTAGTCTTAATATGACGGTTGCACTAGTTGCACTGTATCGTATCAACCGCAAGCCAGCTATGATCATCGAAGAGCAAGGGGATCAAATCCCTGTTGCCCTTACGGTATCTTCTGTCGCAACCGCAGAAATGCTTGTCGAGGCTGACTCTTCTAACACAACAGTAGAAGAAAAAAGCCATGAGGTGGAAATCAAGCTTTAACCAGCTAAGCTCTCAAAATAACTAACGCTCAAAATAACTAATACTCAAAAACAACCACACAATGCTTGCTCTATTAAGACAAGGGTTGTGTGGCGATTTTAAGAGCAATACTCCAAATCAAAATCGCGTTAATGCGATTAAACCAACGCCAGAAAGACGCTTTTTCTAACCACTTAGCACAAAGCTTTCCGACTAAAGCCAAAGACAAAAACCACAGCACTGACGCACACACACCACCAAAAACAAACTCCCATTTTGATCCTTGCCATTGGTTTGCCAAGCTGCCCATTAAGATCATGGTATCCAAATAGAAATGCGGATTAAGCCAAGTCACCGCAAACCCCATCATCACCAGTGGCCATAAAGCGAGACGCTTACTGTATTGCTGTAAAATCAAATGCTCTTCTTGGAAAGACGCTCGCCATTTACCTAAGGCAAACCACACCAAAAAAGCCACCCCCGCCCAACGGGATGCCGATAATAACCAATCATGACTTTGCAAGATTAACCCTAAGCCAAACGCACCAAGCGCAATAGAAATGGCATCGCTCAAAATAAACAACAAGGCAATCGGAAACGCATAATGTCGCTTCAAGGCTTGCTCTAATAAAAAGCTGTTCTGTGCACCAACCGCGACAATCAAACCGCCGCCCGTAATCGCTCCACTCACAAATGCCAGCACAATCTTCTCCAATTTATCTATTGCCTAAAAAATTTCGTCTAAAAAGTACCTTTTAAAACGTGTCTTCTAAAAAGTGGCTTGATCTTACGCAAAGCAGGCACTAAATTAAAATCAATTAAACTAAAGTTATATTAGATAAAATTATGATGGATTATAAAGCGCTATCCTCTCTCCATGCTGTTTTGAAATTCCAAAGTTTTGACAAAGCGGCAGAATATCTGCATCTAACGCAATCCGCAGTGTCACAAAATATCAAACGTTTGGAGCAAGAATGCGGTCGCCCTTTGCTTATTCGCGCAAGACCAGTGGTTGCTACACCGCTTGGTGAACAACTTCTGGCGCATTTCAACAAGGTCACCATGCTCGAAGAAGGCTTACAAGAAACCATTCAAGGCAATCAGGCGACTCAACCAATCAGCATTGCGGTGAATAACGATACGCTCGCTACTTGGTTTACCAAGGTGGTCAGCCAGTTTTCTGCAACAGATTCCACCAAGCTACATATTAAAGCCGCCGACCAAGCTAAAACTCGCGCCTTATTACAGACAGGTGAAGTGGTCGCTTGTATTAGTCAAATTGGTACGCCAGTGTCTGGTGGGGATTCAATATTTCTTGGCAATATGTATTACGAACTGGTTGCAACACCAAGCTTTATTAAAGAGCATTTAAGAGGTGACCTTAGCGCTGAAGCTGTTCTAAAATCCCCATCTTTGATTTATGACGAACATGATGAACTCTGGGCGCGTTATCAGAATGAATGCTTAGAGGTCAAAACCGATATTAGCCACAGCCATTGGTATCCATCCTCCCATGGCTTTGTTGAGTTAGTAATGGGTGGCACAGTCTGTGCTTTAGTACCTAGTATTCAAATTAAACAGAAAATAAAAAGCAAGAAACTGGTATCCTTGCTGCCAAACAAGCGGCTGGCCTTGCCTCTTTATTGGCATTGGTACAAACTTAATTCACCTGTACTGGATCGGTTAACTAAGGTGATAAAAAGTGTCACACGAGATGCACTATAATGAGTGCGTCGCCGAAACAGGCTGGCTATGTCGTATTTCTTAGACAGCCACTTAACAAAGCACAAAGCCATTTTTAAGGAAAAATTATGATTCGCAAATGTCTATTCCCTGTTGCTGGTTATGGCACACGTTTTTTGCCTGCCACTAAGTCCATGCCAAAAGAAATGCTTCCGATTGTAAACAAGCCTTTGGTTCAATATGGCGTAGAAGAAGCGGTCAAAGCGGGTTTGGACAATGTTACTTTTGTAACGGGTCGTGGTAAACGTGCTATTGCTGACCATTTCGATATCAGCTACGAGCTTGAGCATCAAATTGCCGGCACCAACAAAGAAAAATACCTAGATGAGATTCGTTACTTAATCGACAACGTTAACTTCTCTTTTACTCGTCAAAACAACATGTTAGGTCTAGGTCATGCTATTTTGACTGGCGAGCCACTTATTGGCGATGAAGCTTTCGGTGTGGTACTAGCAGACGACCTTTGCTTTGGCGAAGACGATGGCGTAATGGCACAAATGGTTAAACTGTATAACCAGTTCCGTTGCACCATTGTTGCTATTGAAGAAGTACCAGAAGACGAAGTACATAAGTACGGTGTGATCCAAGGTGAATCCATGATGGAAGGCCTGTACCGTGTTACCGACATGGTGGAAAAACCATCTAAAGAAGAAGCGCCATCGAACCTTGCGATTATCGGTCGTTACATTTTAACACCCGATATTTTTGACAAGATCCGCAATACACCAGCTGGCCGTAACGGCGAAGTTCAAATCACCGACGCTATCTTGCAACAAGCAAAAGAAGGCTGTGTATTGGCTTATAAATTCAAAGGCAAACGTTTTGACTGTGGTAGCGTTGACGGCTTCGTTGAAGCAACCAACTTCTGCTACAAGAATATTTATAAAGATGCGACCGAAGCGTAATTTAGCTCACAGCAAATAATTGCACCAAAATAAAGCAAATACAGAAACAAAAAACCAGTGTCATTTGACACTGGTTTTTTTATGCATGATTGCAACTTGATACTTTTATACAGATAAAGTGGTTAGTTAGCCGAGCGTTTTTTCACCCACACCACAATGCCTTTTTGCAGCAAGATAAAGAACAGTAACAAACCGCCAACCGCGAGTTTTGTCCACCAACTGTTTAGCGAGCCATCAAACGTAATTAAAGTTTGAATAATGCCTTGGATCATTCCTCCCAAGAAAGTACCAAACACATAACCCACGCCACCCGTTAACAAAGTCCCGCCGATAACTACCGCAGCAATAGCATCTAATTCCACCCCAACGGCTGCGAGTGGATACGCAGAACCTGTGTAGATCGCAAAGATCACCCCTGACATGGCGCTGTAAAAGCCGCTCAACGCATATATTTTAATAATGGTCTTTTTTACTGGCACACCCAACAAAGCGGCAGAATGACTGTCTCCACCCAAAGCATATACGCTCATGCCAAAACGCGTTCGGCGGGCTATTAAAATCCCCAACGCAAGCAATACCAACATAGCCATGGCAATAAAGGTCAAACCACCGCGTCCTGGCAGAGGAACATAAATATCGTATAACCCAGCAATAAAAGGATGATCAATCGGTACCGCGTCTAGGTTGATTAAATACGCCAAGCCTCGAAACAAAAACATCCCTGCTAAGGTAACGATAAATGCCTGAATCTCGAAAAATGCAATAATTACTCCCATTGCGGCGCCAAAGGCAACGCCAACAACCAAGGCAATACCAATAGCAAGCAAAGGATGCATACCCGTATTGGAAATCAGATACGCCATTAGCACGCCGATAAAGGCGATCATTGACCCAACCGATAAATCGATCCCACCGGATAAAATTACAAATGTCATACCAATCGCAGTGATGATCAAAAACGCGTTATCAGTTAATAAATTTGAAAATACCAAGGTGTCACGAAAGCCTTGGTATTGGTACATGCCAAAACCGTACAGCATGATGAAAACCAGTAAGGTTGCCAATATCGGCAAATTACGTTCGTTAATCATGGCTTTGCACTCCTCTTATCAGTGCTAGCTTCACCAGCACTGCTTTTGCCTGCATTCTTATTCTTCAAGAAGAAGCCTGACAACCATTGACGTGTTTTAGGCGATTGAATCAACAATACCGCAAGAATAATGGTTGCTTTCACAACCAAATTGTATTGGGCAGGTAAACCACTGGTCAGAATCGCCGTGGTTAAGGTTTGAATAATCAGCACACCAACAATCGTCAGTAACAAATAAATACGCCCGCCCGCTAACGATGCACCAGCCAAAACTACAGCTAAGATAGCATCCAGTTCTAACCACAATCCGGCGTTATTGGCATCCGCGCCACGAATGTCTGCCGCGAGAATAATACCGCTCATCGCCGCACAAAAACCCGAAAAAACATAGGCCGACAACACCAGCAGGCGCGCCTCAATACCAACCAAACGACTGGCTCGCACGTTGGCGCCAACCGCTTCAATAAACAAACCAAGCGCGGTTTTTCGCATCACTAGAACCGTCAGTACAATCATACCTATCGCAATCCATACACGAATAGGGAATGCTAAGAAATAGCCATTACCAATGGCATCCAAAACATCAGAATGAAAAGTGACGATTTGTCCTTCAGTAATCATCTGTGCGATACCGCGACCTGCCACCATCAAAATTAACGTGGCAACGATTGGCTGGATGTTAAACACAGACACTAAGATGCCATTCCACAAGCCACAGACTACGCCAGTGCCGAGTGCACATAAAATAACCAACCACACAGGAAAGTCTGTATTCACCGTCAATACGGCCGTCACCGCACCAGAAATAGCGATCACCGCGCCTACCGATAAATCAATACCACGAGTACCGATTACCACCGCCATGCCCAATGCCACCAAAGCCGTTGGAGTGGCGCGATGTAGAATATCCAACAGGCTACCAAACAGATGCCCATCTACGATTTTAATACTCAGAAAACCCGGCGTTATCGATGCGGTGACCAAAATGATCAGCACCAGCGACAACAAGGGCGCGAGTGTTTTTTGATGTTTATGCAGAAAATTATTCTTTTTCATAGAAACGGCTACTTTGAATATTTGCTTATAAAAGAGATTAATCGAGAGACTTTCTATCGCACTTTAACTCGCAATCGTGCGTAATATCGCTTGCTCTGAAACCTCATCACCATGAAGCTCCGATATCTTATGATGGTCTTTCATCACTACCACCCGATGAGCAAACATAACCAACTCTTCCAGCTCAGAAGATGCGACTAATAGACCCATGCCTTGTTCACAAAGCTCTTTAATGATCTGGATAATTTCATGGTGAGCACCTATATCAATACCACGTGTTGGCTCGTCTAATATCAGTAAGGCAGGATGCGTAATCAACCAACGGGCAAGAATCACTTTTTGCTGATTGCCACCACTTAACTCGCCAATAGGTTTGTCCATATCAGGCGTTTTTATCGCCAAACGATGAATCATTTCTTCTACTAGATTTTGCTGCTCTGCCATGGAAATCGGCGACCACCAACCTTTACTCGCTTGCAGGGCAAGAATCATGTTTTCTCTGACGCTCAATTCCGCCACGATGCCATCTTGTTTACGGTCTTCTGGGCAATACCCCATGCCAACTTGGATGGCACGACGCAAAGACGATTTAGTCAGTGAATGCTTACCAAGCGTGACATCGCCTTGATCCGGCTTCACCGAGCCATAAGCCAGCTCACAAAGCTCAGTACGACCAGATCCCAACAAGCCCGCCACACCGACAATTTCCCCTGCTGCGATACTTAAATTTAACGGCTGAAGATAGCGTTGCTTGCCGACATTATTTAACTGCAAAAGCTCAGTACGCTCGCGTTTAATGGAATGGTCATGAGCGGTTGGGGCAAGATCCTCTAAGGATTTACCCACCATGTGACTGACTAAATCGGAACGCGTCAGCTCGGCGGTTTTAAAAGTACCAATGCACTCGCCATTGCGTAGCACAGTGATACTATCGGTAATACTGTAAACCTGATCTAGAAAATGCGTTACAAAGATGATGCCTAACCCTTCGGATTTCAAACGTTCCATCAAATCGAATAACTGCTTGATTTCATCACTGTCTAAGCTGGCAGTCGGCTCATCTAATATCAGCATTTTGGCTTGCGTACTTAAGGCGCGGGCAATCGCCACTAATTGCTGAATCGCAATCGAATAAGTGTCTAACTGGCGCAATGGATCTATCTCTAAACCGACTTGCGCTAGTAACTCTCTGGCGCGGATTTCAGCTTTCTTCCAGCTAATCAGACCAAAGGTTTTTTCTTGATGCTGTAATGTCAGGTTTTCCATGACGGACATGGTAGGAATAAGGTTAACTTCTTGATAAACCGTACTGATGCCTAAACGCTGAGCGTGGCCACTATCTGACGCATTGATCAAGCTACCATCTAATAGAATCTCACCACCGTCTCGCGGATAAACACCGGTCAGTACTTTAATTAGGGTGGATTTACCAGCACCATTTTCGCCCAGCAAGGCGCGAATCTCGCCCTGTTGAATCTGTAAAGACACATCATTAAGAGCTTGAACGCCGGTAAAAGATTTAGAGAGATTTTTGATTTCTAATAAAGGACGAACAGCGCTTTGCGCTTCTTTGCCCCTTTCTTCGACTATCAAGGTTTCTTTGGCTTGCACGCTTTCTTTGACTAAATGCGACATGAACTGCAGTCTCCATTTTGACGAACATAAATAAGCAAAAACAAAACGTACCTAGACATCTATAAGCCTAGGTACGTCGCTATATTATTTACGCTTCGCGTATTCCGCAGCCGCTGTATCAGGAAGGTACAATGGGCCGTTTGCTTTAATCCATTTATCTACTTTCTCACCTTTTTGAGAAGCTAAAATCGCATCAAATGCTGGACCACCAAGATGAGGATTCAACTCGATAGTCGCGTTCGCTTCGCCATCAGCCATAGCTTTAAAGATATCTGGAACCGCATCGATAGAAACCACTAAAATGTCTTTGGTTGGTTTCACGCCAGCTTCTTTCATTGCCAGAATAGCACCCAATGCCATGTCGTCATTGTGAGCAAACAGCGCGCAAATATTCTTCGCACCACCTTCCGCCTTCAAGAAACTTTCCATAACTTCTTTACCGCCAGCACGAGTAAACGAACCAGACTGAGAACGGATAATGGTCATATTTGGAAAGTTACTGATGATAGAGTCAAAGCCCGTCTTACGATCAATCGCAGCAGATGAACCAACTGAACCTTGCAACTCAACAATGTTACAACGACCATTGGTTTTTGCTGCCAACCAAGATGCAGCTAATGAACCTTCTTCTTTAAAGTCAGAAGCCACTTTAGTTAAGTACAAACTTGGATCTGCCGCTACACCACGGTCAATCAACACAACAGGGATTTTAGCGCGTTGCGCTTCTTTCAATACTTGATCCCAGCCAGTTTCCACCACAGGAGCTAGCAAAATACCGTCAACACCTTGCGCGATAAATGAACGCACGGCTTTGATTTGGTTTTCTTGCTTTTGTTGTGCATCAGAGAATTTTAGATCGTAGCCACGGCGTTCGGCCTCAGCTTTAATGGATTCGGTTTCCGACGTTCGCCAGCCACTTTCAGAGCCGATTTGCGAGAAACCTATCGTAAGATCTGCTGCCATAGCCGAAGCAGACAACACAGGAAGTAATACAGAAAAAGTTGTCAACACAGCCTTGCGTTTGAATGCACCCAGCCATGGCAACGAAGAACGAACGGAGAGAGATTGCATACTAGATTCCTTTTTGTTTTTGTTGTGATCTATTCTGAGCGCCACACACCTGTCATTAAAGACAAGCCAACACCCTGAGATTCACAATATATCCCTAACACTTACCTTTCAAATGCAAGTTACAGCGAACTTCATATCAATATTGATATGAAAGAACACCGTAACATGACTTTTTTATCCACAAAGTGACACCTTTCAGCCATTAAAAATAGCATTTACATCAAATACAACTGGCTCAACCAAATACTCACCGGCAAAGTAACGACAGACAACAAAGTCTGCATCGTAATATAAGCCGACATCCTATCCGCATCTCCTCCTAACTGACGCGCCAACGCATAAGCCGATGTTGCGGTCGGTACCACGCCAAATAGCACCGCGACCAAGGCAGGCAAACCCCGAACATCCAGCCACCAACACATTAAGCCAATCACCAAAGGAAACACCACAAAACGTGCGAGCGAAGACATAACAAAGGTCATGCCGACTGAACGAATCGTCTCAAAGCGCACACTAGCGCCAACCGCCAACAACACCAATGGCAAGGCAGCTTGAGACAACATACTCAGCACATCAGAGACCAAAATAATCGGCGTCAGTCCTAGCAAATTCAAACTGCTGCCAAGCAAGATCGACACAATCAAAGGATTGCGAAGCAAAGCCCCACTTAGCAAACGTGGTAAGGATGTTGAAGACGAACTATCCGTCGAAGACGGCCCATGCATCAAAGTCATGGACATCACTAAAAAAACATTAATAGAAGGAATCAACACCGATGCGCCCAACGCCGCCAATACCAAACCATCATTACCATACAAACTCCCCGCCAACGCCAACATGACAAAGGTGTTAAAACGCACACCCGCTTGCAACATGGACGACGCCGTCGGCGCAATCACCTTCATCAGCCAAGTACTGACAAATACAAAAACAGCAGTCACGAACAAAGCAAACAACAAAATAAAGGCATACTTTGGCAACATGGGATTGCTGAAATCGATCTGCGAGGTTTTGCTAAACAACAAAGCAGGAAACAGCACCCAATAGGACAACTTATCAACGCCAGACCAAAAGCCTTCCATCGGAAAACGCCAACGCTGACAAACAGCGCCAGCCATTAAAAGCAAAAATACCGGCAACACTGAAAGAGAGAGAGAAAACACGATTACCCCTTAAAAAAATAGCCCAAATGCCCCTGCCCGAAAGCACGAGGTAATCACCTGTAGGTCGGCCTTTAGGCCGTCAAAAGCCCGATAACACCAAACCAAAAACCTTGACGCGCTAAAGCACGGACCTACAAGATCGACGGAATTCGTTTAACGAAAGCCTCCTTCGCGAGAATGACAAAGCTGCCAATCCTGAATTGCCAATTGCTCTACAAACCACGACAAACCTTTGCCCGGATCATCTTTACGCCATGCCAAGTACGCCATCTGATTCGGCCTTGGCAACTCACACTGACGCAATACTAAACGCCCAGAACTCAGCTCATCAGCAATGCGATGTTTCGGCAAATACCCCACGCCTAAACCCAAACATTGCGCTTGAATTTTACTGCGCATGGTATCGACCCTAAGCACTTGCCGACTCTCAAAAATCCCACTGCTGCGGGCTGGCAAAATTTTTGAACTATCAGCAACAACAATAGAAGGATATTGACGCAATTGCGCGGCGGTAATCGTCCCATCGGTCAACGCCAACGGATGCGTCGGCGACGCAGCGAACACAAACTCTATCTCACCAATGGCTCGGATATGGACATTACCCTTAGGCAACTCACCCGTCGCGCCAATGACCAAATCCGCCCTATCGTCTTGCAGAGCATCCCAACCTCCGCCGACAGCTTCTTCAGACAAACTCAATTCTACTGGTCGATTCTGCGATAAAAAATCCCCAACCACCGACATCAAAGGTGACTCTAATAGCACAGTATCTCGGGCGATTCGAAGCTTAGGCTCCCAGCCTGACTCAAACTGCTTGATCGAATCTTCTAATCGCATCGCGGCTTCTAAAATGGCTCGACCTTGCTCCAGCACCAAATGCCCTGCTGGTGTTAACACGGCTTTTTGTCGTGATCTATCAAACAAAGCCACACCCAAATCATCTTCCAGCTTCTTCACCGTATAGGTCAATGCAGACGGCACTTTGAACAAAGCATCCGCCGCGGCCGCAAAACTACCCAACTGATGAATCGCCTCCAACACCCGTAATGCTTCCAATGTGACCGCGTATGCCATAGCTCAACCTTTATTCAAATTTTTTGAAATACTAGCTCAAAACCTTCCGGTTTTCTTTCTTTTTAGCAACGCCTACACTCACTTCATACACCGCAAGCCACTCTGTCTTCCGGTAACTAATAGGAGAAATACCATGATCACTATTCGCAACGCACAAGACCGTGGACACGCAAACTTTGGTTGGTTAGACAGCAATCATACATTTTCTTTTGGCAGCTACTATGATCCTCAACAAATGGGCTTTT
This sequence comes from Marinomonas sp. BSi20584, assembly GCF_002792415.1. Taxonomy (NCBI): domain Bacteria; kingdom Pseudomonadati; phylum Pseudomonadota; class Gammaproteobacteria; order Oceanospirillales; family Oceanospirillaceae; genus Marinomonas; species Marinomonas sp. BSi20584. Next base: position 38,387 of record NZ_KZ454886.1, on the reverse strand, counting down.
CAAACCTTCGAGTCATCAATGATGACACAGTAACGCCAGGCGCTGGTTTTGAAACTCATGGCCACAAAGACATGGAAATTATCAGCCTAGTCCTAGAAGGTAAAATCGCTCATAAAGACAGCGCTGGCAACATAAAAGAATTGCCAGCAGGCGAATACCAACTAATGTCGGCAGGCAAAGGCATTTACCACAGTGAATTCAATGCCTCTAAAACAGACATGCTGAAATTCCTACAAATTTGGATTCAACCAAATAAACTAGGTGGAGAACCGGGTTACCAACAAAAAGAGTTTAGCCAAGCGCAAGGCTTCACCACGGTCATCACACCGGACGGCGCGAATGGCACCTTGCAAGTAAAGCAAGACATGCAACTGATTCAATTGATCCTTGAAGATCAACAAAAAGCCACATGGCAAGCCGACAGCAATCGCCACTACTATGTGCACCTGATCGAAGGCGAACTGTCCCTAGGCGACGGCATCACCATGCGACCTGGTGACGGCGCGAAAATTGAAAACGTGTCAGAAATTAACTTTGAAAGACTAAGCGAGCAACGCGTTAAAGCACTACTTTTTGACTTGGTTTGATTGGACTTGAGTGATTGAATTGTATAAACGTTTAAACCCGTATATTTCCACGGGTTTAAACTTCAATAAAAAAGTTGAATCACGCGGCATTTTTAATGTCGCGAGGTTCACGATTTTTTTTTAAACTTGCTTCCAATAGGCAACTAAATCCAAATGATCCTTATTAAGGACATCTATATTCATCAGCTTGCGCCTCAACTGAACAATCGCATGCGCTTCCGTTGCAGCCCATACCCAAGTTTTTTCACATGCCCAACCACTCGGCAAATTATCTAAAGCATCAAGCAATAAACGGCCATATGGATGGTTTTCTTGTTCATTGTTGCGGTGAAGCCAATGTAAGTTAGCGCCAACATGCGCTGGTAAAGAAATCTCGCTACTCACTGAATGCACTTCTATCCAAGCATCAATATTGGCAGACTCTGGCAAAATTTCTAACCAACGAGCTAAAGCAGGAAGACTTGTTTCATCAACAAAAAACACATATTTCAAAGCATCAAGAGGCGGCAACCTAACAGACCTTGGTCCGAATATCCCCAACAAATCACCCACTTTTGCCTGTTTCGCCCAAGGCCCACCAACTCCGACATCATGCAAAACAAAATCAATATCGACTGTTAGCAAATCTGCATCAAAAGAACGAATAGTATAATCACGAAATGCTGAAAAGCGTCCTTCGGCTGCACCTTGCCAGTCCGCATTTCCATCATCCAATACTTCCGGCATACGAAGTACATCATCAGACGCATTTGGAAAAAAAAGCTTAACATGGGCTTCTGGTGCTAACGGATGAAAACCAAAAGCCTGAAAATCCTCTCCTTGCAAAGTTACTCGTCGTAATGTCGATGACAAGTCTTTTAACTTAACAACCCTCGCAACACGCTGCTTTAAGGGTACCTGAATACGCTCATGCTTTAATATTGACACTATGCATCCTCTGTCTATTCTAGGAACTAAACTCGCTTATAAAGTACGAAAAGTACCTATGCCTAAAATGCTAATCAAAAGAAAAGCATCAGAAGGTACAAACCAAACAAATACGAATGATAACCCTTATCAATAAATAAAGGAAATCAGAGCTTAAGTTCCGCAGAGTTCTCATGTCGCACAATTTTTTATATCCATGAAGCCTTCAGGCTTTTCAGCGAAGCACCAAACAAAACCAAACAGTTTTTCAAACACATCTTCTCTTGGTGTATTTTTAATGAAAATTTACACCAAGAGAAAACAATCATGGCTCGTCAAAGCATCAGCCTCAGCCATCTAATGACATAAACCTAAGCCGCCTGTTCGGCGGTGAAGCCTGAAAAGGGCTTTTATGCGACGTATTTTATTTTCTAAACCGCCTCTGCGGCGGTGAAGTAGAAGACTTCGTTAATCAGTTGCAAAGCAAATTTCTAAGCAGCCTGTTCGGCGGTGAAGACTGATAATGTCCCAGCGATAACGGCTTTCTTTTTCTAAGCCGCCTGTTCGGCGGTGAAGGCAAGGGTAAAGACTTGCCTGACTGGCCGTCTTTTCTAAGCCGCCTGTTCGGCGGTGAAGGCCCGTTGGGCTGATTTTTCCCGCCCTCAATCTTTCTAAGCCGCCTGTTCGGCGGTGAAGAACGATGTCATGGCTGTTGTCGACCGCCTCAGTTTCTAAGCCGCCTGTTCGGCGGTGAAGTCAGATTCCGCATCAGTCAAACGCCCCTCTGCTTTCTAAGCCGCCTGTTCGGCGGTGAAGCTTAAATCAAGCTTGTAACTATTATCTTGCTTTTTCTAAGCCGCCTGTTCGGCGGTGAAGCTTAAATCAAGCTTGTAACTATTATCTTGCTTTTTCTAAGCCGCCTGTTCGGCGGTGAAGCTGGCGTTCTTGATGTTCCTGTTCCTATTTTTTTTCTAAGCCGCCTGTTCGGCGGTGAAGAAATATTTGTCCTTGTCTTGCGACTTCCCACGTTTCTAAGCCGCCTGTTCGGCGGTGAAGTTTATCGGGATGGTCTTGATAGTCCTATTCGCTTTCTAAGCCGCCTGTTCGGCGGTGAAGTTAGACGCTGGTGAGCGTTGGGATGTGTCGGCTTTCTAAGCCGCCTGTTCGGCGGTTAAGGGGTCGGTGAATTCGCCGTGTTTGCTGGTTCTTTTCTAAGCCGCCTGTTCGGCGGTGAAGTCTAAAAAAGTGTCTGGAATGGAATCTTTAAGTTTCTAAGCCGCCTGTTCGGCGGTGAAGGCGCCAATGCGGAGTGGAGCACTCCTGGCATCTTTCTAAGCCGCCTATTCGGCGGTGAAGTGTTTGGTGTTGAAACTGGGTTGGGGTTAGCATTTCTAAGCCGCCTATTCGGCGGTGAAGGTATTACGTCTTGGTATCAGAAGGTGCCACGGTTTCTAAGCCGCCTATTCGGCGGTGAAGCATGTTATTTTTTCACTTCGTCACACCAAACATTTCTAAGCCGCCTATTCGGCGGTGAAGTTGTTGGGCGTGTGGCGTCTTGGTTTTGAGTATTTCTAAGCCGCCTATTCGGCGGTGAAGTCATTATTGCGCCTGAGTTTAGCCATTTGGATTTTCTAAGCCGCCTATTCGGCGGTGAAGATTACCGCTGTGTTATTTGCCATAAGCCTATCTTTCTAAGCCGCCTATTCGGCGGTGAAGAGAATTGAACATTAGTTCAATCGGCACGAATCATTTCTAAGCCGCCTATTCGGCGGTGAAGGAGCCGTCTTTGCTCTATAGCGTTCTGGTTTCTTTCTAAGCCGCCTATTCGGCGGTGAAGTCATTCGCGGCGTACAAGAGCTTGAGCGCGAGTTTCTAAGCCGCCTATTCGGCGGTGAAGACACCAACCCACGGCAACCCGAAATCATTACGTTTCTAAGCCGCCTATTCGGCGGTGAAGAAGCCAATGCCAAGTTATAGCGATCTTCTTCATTTCTAAGCCGCCTATTCGGCGGTGAAGTCGTCTGTTAAAACAAAGGTGCTAGATTATCTTTTCTAAGCCGCCTATTCGGCGGTGAAGAGCGGCTTTTGCCTTGGCTACGACTGGAACTATTTCTAAGCCGCCTATTCGGCGGTGAAGTTCTTGCCCTTTCGTTCACCTGCCATTACTTGTTTCTAAGCCGCCTATTCGGCGGTGAAGAAGCTGCGTACTGGCGGGACGTTTTACGATGTTTTCTAAGCAGCCTATTCGGCGGTGAAGCTCAATATCGCACTATCGGATCAGGAATCCTTTTTCTAAGCCGCCTATTCGGCGGTGAAGTCATTATTGCCCTATAAGACGATCAAAAAAGCTTTCTAAGCCGCCTATTCGGCGGTGAAGGCCAATCTAGTGAAAGAAGCGCTTTTAGCGCTTTTCTAAGCCGCCTATTCGGCGGTGAAGTTAACTTGAAAAGCGGAATGAGCCGAGAGAGTTTTCTAAGCCGCCTATTCGGCGGTGAAGCTGCGTTTGGCTTAACGCTTGGTGTTTCTTGTTTTCTAAGCCGCCTATTCGGCGGTGAAGTGCGTTTGGATCTTGGGTCTTATCCTCTTATTTTTCTAAGCCGCCTATTCGGCGGTGAAGCCGAACTGATCGTCTTGATAATACGCATATCCTTTCTAAGCCGCCTATTCGGCGGTGAAGATGTTATCACTCCAAATTAGTAACAATGTTGTTTTCTAAGCCGCCTATTCGGCGGTGAAGCAACGGCGTTGAAAATGAAGTAACCATCTTGATTTCTAAGCCGCCTATTCGGCGGTGAAGGTAAACCGTGTTAGGTGGTAACGAAACAGAAATTTCTAAGCCGCCTATTCGGCGGTGAAGGCCAGTATTGCAACGAGTAACAAAGCGTTCACTTTCTAAGCCGCCTATTCGGCGATGAAGAGCGCGGCACAACTACACCAACGGATATTATCTTTCTAAGCCGCCTATTCGGCGGTGAAGGTCATAGCCTTGCGGATAGCCGCCTTGCTGCTTTTCTAAGCCGCCTATTCGGCGGTGAAGCGGATGATAGATCAACGCCTATGAAGCTTGTATTTCTAAGCCGCCTATTCGGCGGTGAAGACGACTTAGATCTAAATGGCTTGGCTATTGCTTTTCTAAGCCGCCTATTCGGCGGTGAAGGCAAATCTTGCAGCTTACAGCCGAGCTAACTCTTTCTAAGCCGCCTATTCGGCGGTGAAGTCGTTCCGTGACATTTTGGCGGCGATCCGTTTTTTCTAAGCCGCCTATTCGGCGGTGAAGAATAGAGCAGCGTCTTGACTTGCCAGAAGAATTTTCTAAGCCGCCTATTCGGCGGTGAAGTTGGAAGATGTGAAGTCAGCATGTTGGGCAAATTTCTAAGCCGCCTATTCGGCGGTGAAGTTGCGACTGTTTCAATGCTTTATCCTGTCCTTTTTCTAAGCCGCCTATTCGGCGGTGAAGACGGCCGCGCAGCGGGTGATACCACTGGCGATTTTCTAAGCCGCCTATTCGGCGGTGAAGCGGGCATGGGGCGCTTGATCATGGCGGGTGACTTTCTAAGCCGCCTATTCGGCGGTGAAGTTTAAGGCGGTCCAAGTGCGTGAAGCGACACATTTCTAAGCCGCCTATTCGGCGGTGAAGACGGGACTCCGTACCCTTCTGTTTCCCAGTATTTTCTAAGCCGCCTATTCGGCGGTGAAGTATCCCCCTCATCAATATCTGCATGGCGAGAATTTCTAAGCCGCCTATTCGGCGGTGAAGAAGAGAAAACCTTTGAGTCTCACCTTTTACAGTTTCTAAGCCGCCTATTCGGCGGTGAAGTACGCCGTCTATGTCAGCAGCAACAAAGCCAATTTCTAAGCCGCCTATTCGGCGGTGAAGTTTATTACGCGCTAACTCCGCATCACCTTTTGCTTTCTAAGCCGCCTATTCGGCGGTGAAGAATATATAACTCGCATGGGCATTCTTATACGTTTTCTAAGCCGCCTATTCGGCGGTGAAGTGAATATAACGAATCATAAACCCTCGGCGAATTTTCTAAGCCGCCTATTCGGCGGTGAAGTCGCATGCAGAAATGCGGGGTTGTTGGGCCAATTTTCTAAGCCGCCTATTCGGCGGTGAAGTTGCTCAAGTGTGAGCAAGTTGAAGCGTGGGCTTTCTAAGCCGCCTATTCGGCGGTGAAGGGTACTTCATTCATCATGAGCCAATGGGTCATTTTCTAAGCCGCCTATTCGGCGGTGAAGCTGATCATGCCACATACGTGGAACCATTCAGTTTTCTAAGCCGCCTATTCGGCGGTGAAGAAACCAAGGCGACCGATGGCCGCCACGGTTTGTTTCTAAGCCGCCTATTCGGCGGTGAAGCAATTGTAAATGTCATCTTAGGCATGTTCTCATTTCTAAGCCGCCTATTCGGCGGTGAAGATCGAAGTTAGGTAGTGGGGTATGGACTGTTTTTTCTAAGCCGCCTATTCGGCGGTGAAGCAAGCACAGAGGTTGTGGAAGAATTCGCGTGTTTTCTAAGCCGCCTATTCGGCGGTGAAGTAGAGAAAATTAGCATTAAGTATTTGATTGTTAAAGAGCTTTGTATCTTTTTAGCAAAAATACCCTTTTTTAAACAAGAAATGCCAAGCCCTTATTTATAAGGGCTTGGCATTAGGTCTAAAAAAAAGGGTCAAAACCAAGGTAAGGTGCTGATAGAACTTAATCCGTATTTGGAAAAGTTCACTCCGTCTTTTTTAGCGCCACTCAAGGTTTGTTTGATAAACAGGGGAAACTGTTGATCCCCTGTTGATCGGCTCTTGATTCTGACAAAAGGCAATGCCAATTGTTTTTCAACTTCGTCAGGGATGCGCTCAACTGCTTCATCATATGAAAGATCATGACGTTTCATTGCTCGGCGACGTAGTCGGTCAGCATTGCTTTTTACATGAACTCGTTTAACAAGACAAAACTCGTTCGTACTCGGCACTTGAGTAACCTTAGTTACCACAGTGAAATCCCCTAAACCACGTCGCCAAGATAAGGCTTCCAGTGCTTCTAAACGACCTTGTGAACCATGTAGACGGAGTTTGTCCCCTAGGCTTTTTTTGGTTGCGCTTGGAAAACTTACGCCAATATCGTTTTGAGACACTTCCACCAAGGCGCGATGAAGCTTGCTAAACAAGGCATTCATCAAGATAGTCTTGGTAAATTCTGGGTCTTCCAATAGGGTAATGTCCAAATAATAGTCCATAACCACTCCTTGTTAAGCGTCAGATTTTCCGCCAAATACACCACCACGGATCAAATTTGCCATCACGTAATGCTGTTGTTCTGTCTCTGGTGCTTGGCCTTTTTCCATCCACTTATCAAATAAGGTATAAAAATCGTCTTTGTTGCTACGATAAGCCTTACCGCGGCTAGTAACAGAGCCAAATGGTTCAGCAGAAATTGGGCCTATCTCTTCCGAGCCTTGATACCAAGTGTCCACAGTACGGATAGCGTTACCGATTTTCTGCGAGTGTAATGCGGCGGTGCCATCTACGTCATACAAGACTTTACTCTTACGGGAATTGCCATCTAATACCAATTCTTGAGACGGAAAGACTTCTTGCCCTTCTCCCAGTTTTACAAAGGCTTCTATTTGGAAATAGGTAAAGGTATCGCTAGTCAGTCCCTTTTGAATTTCATTGGCAAAGGCGGTTAAATCATCACTTTGATAATCAAAATCGCGTAGTGATAAATCATACCCATTAAAAGCCCAAGTGATGTTGCCGTCTTTATTCTTTTGCGTCACACGAATAGAAATGTCTTCTGCGCCGACACGGTTGCGCCATAAAAAACGACCACTCGCGATATTGGATGCATAACGATGCGCCAACACAGCAAAAGATTGTTCTTCAATATAAGATTTAATAGTACTGCTCAATACTTCTTGGTAATCAGGGCTATTGCATGCAGAGGGCGTTGGAAGGTCTCCCAATACTCGCAAACTGTACACCACTTTCAAAGTGTCACAGTCAAATGGTAAAGCCGCTGTATCAACAGTTTGTAAGTTCGCTTTATTCACTTCTTGGTCTAACTTTGCTGAATCATTCAAAACAGCGCTTTTTTGTCGGTTAGAAATAGTGCCTCGTACCGATTTTTCTTGTAACGCTATCGGCTTCCACTCTCCGTCAGGTTTAGCCCAATTCCCTGCGAACAACAAACCATCTGAGTTTGCCAGTTTACGTTCGAATGCCAATACTGATGCGGTTTTTACTGCTGCCATGCTATTTCTCCTCAATGGTTTGGTTTGTTTCGTCGTTTAATAAGATAGGTGTTTCTGGTTTAAAGTCGTTTTTACAAAGATAAAGTGCGTTGTCTGCTTGGTGTTCTTGATACCAAAAAAGGTGGTTCAAATCGTCTATTCGATGTGGACTGATCCATTGACCCAGTGAATAAATCGATTCAACAAACTGCACTGGGCAAGAGCGGTCTCGAACATGCTCGACTTGTCCCGCTTCGTAGACATCGGATATACCTTGATAACCCACCATGATAGGCTTGAGCCATCCGGTGTAATCAAGGCGATCTGTCGTCCATTCTGCTTTGTCGCCTTTTGGTTTAGATGACATTTTTCGGATACTAAAATCTAAAAACGCATCCAAAGGCGATTTTTGACTTTTCTCAATATGATCTTGCAGAACATCATCACGACTCACTAAAGCGAATCCTGGAAGTAACTTGCGAAGGAAAGATTTTCGAGTAGTGCGCTCTCGATTCATGGCTCCAATGTCTGTAATAAGCTCAATTTCACCGATACTTTGTACCGCACCACCAGCAACCCTTGAGGTCAATAAAGCATCTTCTGTGAACTCGACAAGCATCTCTTCTATATCTGGCGGTGTTGGGCCCGATAATTCGATCAAAAGCGACACATCCACACGCATTTTGCCTTCTTCATTGAAGGGTGCCGTACTGCCGTCTTTGGTTAATGGGTTTCGAGTTAAGGCGAAATAGTTTTCACGACTCATGTTGTTGCTATGAGACTGCACTTGACTGGCATGACAAATTACAGCACAACCGTTAAGCGTCAGCTTTTCCGATACTTTGGCTTGTATCTTTCTTTGTAGAGCGTGAGTCAGCCCTAAAAAGCTCGTCATGGAAGGGAAGCCCCACGTTAAACCTGCGATGGCATTCACTCCTTCCACTTTAAGGTGTCTAATGACCAGTAATTTATCCATCAAAAAGCTCCTTTCACGTCGTCTTGCACCAGTCTAAGCTCTTGAGCGGTGAGCACTTTCCACTGCACAAACTCAACATCGCCTGTGGCGATCTCGGAGTTTTTCTCTAGCTCTGCATTTAAGAAACGAGCGAAATCGGCAGCGACTAAACCTTGCCACTCTTTTTTATCAAATTCGTCTTCAAACTCCTTATCGAAGGCTCGTCGATTCGGATCTAGCCAAAGCTTTTGATGAAGTGGCAAATGACAATCTGGATGAGAAGACCAACCCGCAGGAAAAGACCGAACACTAGCCCCATAAGCCACCAGCTGATCGACAATGTCATCGATACGACGTGCTCTTTCCGCCCGCGTTTCCCAAACACTACGCTTATTCAAATTGGCGACTAAGAACGTCTTCAATCCAATAAGATGCCCATAAACCTTGCGAGAAAACGGCCCACGAAAAATGGACTTCACTTTTAACGGTGGTTTTTCTTGGCTTTGCCATGTTGGCGGAGCACTGTTTAGTAAGAAAGAGCGCCCTCCGCGACCAGAGTTCAGTTGGCTAATATTTTGTGGTTTTGTTCCACCAAACGCTTGCACTGCAACATCGGGAAATTCAATAGTGATAAGTTCTGACTCTTTTTCGCTTCGACGTGCTGCCCGAGCTTCTTTTTGCTCTTCTGAGAAACGCGCATGTTGTAAACGTTCAAAGATCTCTTGGGAAAGCGAGGTAGCATAAAGTGGTAAAAGCAGGTGGTAATCACCGTTAATAGGCCAATAAAGCTGCTTTGCTAATTTATGAGAACTTGGGTCTTTGGCGGTCACTGCTAACTTAAACCCTGCCAACCACTCAATCAATTGCGCTTTGGATTCTGCGAACGATTCAAAAGGAGACATATCCTCTTGCTGAATAAAGTTCACCAGCAATTTGCCATCGTCCTGTTCAAGCAAAAGTAGCTTACCCACATCCAACGCAGCCGCATTGCCAACCACATCAATCTTTGGACTTTCTAAGATAGACGTGGAAACAAACGGCGACTCTGATTGTGCGCTTGTATTCGCAAACAGACTCGTCCCTTTGGCGTCGGAATGCGTGAATTTCAGCGCATGTGTAACGAGCTGCAATTGCTTCGCACGACTTGCCGCGTCACTCAGCCAGTTCGCTGGTTTAAAACGGTCTTCTTCACTGACTCGTAAAGCGGCCCGCTCCATTTCATATGCCGCGACATTTTCTACCGATGCCGCTAGCACGCCTTTTTGTGTGTCTTTATCGAACTTGTCTAGCCGATCCTGCTTGCGACTGTCGATGTAATCGCGGATCTTGTCGGATAACGATATTTCTTCCAACGTCATATCCTCTTCCTTTTGTTAAATATTTTTATAAAAACCTAACACAGCACTCTGTTGCCACACGTCATTTTCGCCACTCTTTCGCAGTCTAATCGTGCCAAATTGTATAGATGCGTCACTAAGCTCTAGATTAAGCTTTTCCGCTAAATCGATTAATGCACTTTGATAATCAAAGTCTTTTACCCAGTTATGAACGCCAATGGCGAATGTATGCTTTTGGTTACGCTGAAAACTTTGTTTGTCATCGGCTTTTAATTCACCATTGTCATGCCAGCGATGCATAGTGGGTTCGTCGTATTCTTCCTCTAGATAGAAGCAATAGGATTCATCTGGTGTATGGCGACGAAATGGCAACTTGCGTTGTAAATGGTTCGTCCAATGACAGGGTTTGTTCCACCATAAGCTGGCAAAGGCTTCACCGTTTTCTTTGCCCTTGCCCCACAGCTGGGAATGCAGAGCCGCGTGCTCTAAATCCACAAAGCGCTTGGTTGGCGTTAACGAATCACGTTTTTGAATTCGCGGTAAAGCATTAATCGTTTGATATTCATTTGTCTCTAATAAGTCTTGCAGCTTATGACTGTCTAACAAAAACGCACCGCCTTCAAAGCCTGGTTTTGCGTAGGCGGCTTTTTCATTTTTCATAGCTCGCACATTTTGATCCAGCAAATGAATGTTCGACGCTTCCACCGTCGCATTTGAGTGGCGCAACACTCGTCCCGCTAGCTGAATTAAAGAACGAATCGACGATGGTTCCACTATGGCCCAATCGTAGGAGTGATCCCTTCCCACTTCGGTCACTGGACTACCCAGTACCACAAAAATATGCTGATCATTTGGATGAGCTTGCAACGCAGCGCGAATACTTGGCTGATGCCAAATGGCATTCGGGTCTTTGCGATTTAATACTGTGTCCAGCATTTGCTCAATAGAAGAGCGTTGCAGTAAAAGAAACTGACTGTGATAAACACAATAATGAATCTGAATACCTTTAGGGCTTGGTGTATTCATTAAGGCTTTAGCCACCGCTACTAACGGAATGATATTGGCCATACGCACAAGGCCAAAACTGGCTTTAGGGGGCAAGGTCGGATGGCTATGATGATGCACATTGTGGAGTGCCAAGATACTTTGATGAACACACTGAGCGACGGTGTAGATAGCACTAGACCCATTTGCTTCGCTATTACACTCAATCAACTCGACACGACGCTTGACAGGTTGCTCGAGCAATTTTTCGGCACGTTTTATCATGAGTTGTTGATGATGCTCAGAAAACGCAGAGCATTCGCTGGCCTGAATGGAATCACTGCGAAATTCATCAAACCAAGCACACACAACATTGGGTGTTTGACTTGGATTTATTTTTACCGATGCTTCATATTGCTTACGGCCAGCAAGATAAGCATCAAACAAAGCATTGATCAAATCGGGTGGCAACGTCGCCGATGAAAGTAATACATTCGACCCTAACATACCGGCCCAGTTCACCAAGCGACACAGAGCAGGTAAATCCTCCAAACCAAAGTCATCAGGTTCATCGAGCACTAGATCAGAGGTCAGCAAACGCAGCATGGGGGCTATTTGTTTGCCTCCTCGACTGCCCTCGGTTGATGGTATCAAATGATCAATCGTGCTGACCAACACAGGTGCATTGACCAATTTATTATTCTTAGGGGAGTGCTCTAACCAACGCGATAACGGCCCATCGCCTAGCATTCCTTCGTAACTGACGTAGCTGTCTTGGTCGCTAAAATCATTGGCGGATTCTGAACCCAACAACGTCTCCTGCTGGCTGTCCTCTTCTAGAGTTTGCTTGGTTTTTGCCTGTTCATGCAAATCTTTCACGGCTTTAGAGCCGATAAGAACCGCTAGGTCTTCGTCATCCAATCGCAGTAATTCTTTAAAAGCATCTCCTGTTTGCAAGGTTAACGTTCGCAATCCAAGCGCCACACTGAATCGGCATCCTTTTCTGTCGTCGGCAAGGCCATACATAATACGCGCGTTGGCAAAGGTTTTGCCTTTGCCAGTGGAAGCGACATTCACCCCAAAAAAACCATGCTGTTTTGCTTTATCTCGCACGCTGACCGCTAATTCGTAGGCTTTATTTTGCCAAGCGAAACGACTGTCTAGCGTGCGTTTCTTCAATTCAGGATGCCGAGTAATAACAGGCAAGGACTCTTTTAACGAGGACAAAGACCGTACTATTTGATGGCTATGACGGTACACACCTATCAAATGCTCGTCTAAAGTTTGATTATGCTTTCCATTATCTCGGCTACCCCGCTCTCGCCATGTATTGGCGAAAACGCCTTTATAACCCTTGCTGTCATGCCACGGACTTTTAAGGCCGATGGACTTTTGTGAAGAATAATAATGATCACCTAACATCAAACTCAAACGAGCGAGATGCAAGGAAAAAGGCTGATTGAGCCAGTCTTGAGCCAGTAGCTGTGTACGTTTAGCACCTTGCGATGCAATACGGCTAATTCGCTCACGCCAGACTTTACTGCAAAATGGTGAGCCCTTTTCAAAATTCCAGACTGCAGCTATCTCTGAAGGCTTCCACTCTTTATTGTCACATTGAGGTGAGTTCCATGCCGCCCTTACATAGCTATCCATCAATAATTCTGGATACTTCACATAATCAGTATTGTCACCTAAAGGCTCTAGCAATTTATGATGGGAAAGAATTAACCAAGCAACGGCTTTCGCAACAGGTGGCAACGCCACATATGGTGAAGAGACTTTGATATCTAGCCCATCTTTTGTAAGGCGCGCCATAACGCTACCTTCAATATTGTCTGGTAGGTCACTTAACAATGTGAGCCATGCGGCGTCTTGCTTCCCCTTATCAACACCTTCTATCGCGTGCAACACGAAGGCTTCAAATAGTCGCACTGACACCCATTCATGACGATAAGGTTCGTAGCTTTGCGTTTTCTTTTTCGGATTTAGCTTGTCTTGAAAAGCTTTATTGGCTTTACCAAAATCATGAAACAGTGCTGCAATCCCAGCCAACACGCGAATATCTTCTGCGGTTTGCCACGTATTTTCATCGCCTGAGCGCAAGATATCTCGACCCGTTACGTTCGTCGGCACACTACCCCATTCGTTAAAACGACGCGGATTACCCACCAACCATTTCAATTCGGTTCGGTTACGACCCCGAATCCAATGGCATGCCACGGAAGTGTTTCTACGCGCGGTCTTTTTGAGTAATTTACGTAACGTGGCTAAGCCTTGCTCCGTTATGGCGGTTTGCCATGTTCGATCTCCCGTTCGCTCTGCAAACTGATCGATGACTCGGCGAGTTTCTTTTAAGGCTTTTTTAGAGCATTGGGAGACTAGAAGGATGTTCATTTCTTTTCCCCAAGCGTTTCACTAATTTGCTTGAGGCTATCGATCATATAATCGAGGGCTTCGTATCGACGAATATTGGTAATACAGGCTTGACGAAATTCTTGCTCAGTATCGCCATTCATCGCACTAATAAAAGCTTGCGGAAGAATGATGCCATCTTTTATTAAATCGGCAGCATCAAACACCAATCCACCACGACGAGTTTTACCATGCAACACAGACAATCCATGAGGTAAACCTAATACCCAAGTCGCCGTAGCACCTAAGCCATAAGCGAGATAATTACCATGATCCAAAAAGCGGTTAGCGAGATCAACCCCCGCCCCCTGTTTCACACGTTTAAAATCATTATATCCAGTGACGGCACAAATAATTTTGTAGAGTGTTTTGGTTAGTCTAGCTTCGGCGAGCATAAGTTCTTGAGTATAAGACACTTTGCGAACAGCTTGCTCAAAACTGTCTAACGCTTTATTTAAATCGGCCACACTGATCACAATGCCAGCGTCTTTCAAAGCAGAATTGTTCGTCCACTGCTGTCTTGTGTATTCGATACGAAGAGCCTGAATTTGCTTAGCGGCTTCTAAGCGCTTCTCTTCATCAAACCAAAACGACACCCAAGATTGAAGATATTCAACGGGGCGATACTCACTTTGGGGACTGAAAAATGACACATCAAAATCAACTTCATTAGTCGAGAACAATGGCGCGCCACCACCTCCACAAAAACCAATCAATACACCTGATTTTGCCAATTCTCGAACGGCTGCCTGTGTTATAGATGTGCCATTTCCCAACAACAAACAAGTCGTGTTAGCAATGGGAATATTCCAATAAAGAGATTGCTTCCCTTCGTCGGTGACATATTCTACTCGGCCATCCTTGACCAAAATACGACAATATTCAAGGTAGTACATATTGGCTCGTTTGGAGTGCAATATGGTTTTCATGTCCGATGGTGAGAACTGTTCCATTGCTTGTCCCTTCTCGTTCTAGTTGCCTGCCTTGTATCCACTGTGCCTTGCTTTTTCATGTCTCACAATGCTGTCATTTTGCACAGGTAAAGTCATTTGACAGGTTTTGCCTTATGTCAGTGTTAATTGATGTTTATCAGTCAAATAACCATTGTTTTATGTCGGTATAGTTAACACACACCAGTTGCTGGGCTTGAGGGTTGACTGACAAAAGTGGTCATTACTCTGTGTCACCGTCATCTTTCTTAATGCGTTTATTTTTTGAAGGTGGCAGGTAGTTATCGGAGGTAATCACCTTTTTTCCTGTTTTAGCTTCCAGATCCTTTCGGGCATTTTTGGCAATAGAGCCACCCGCTAGGGCTGCAGTTTTGTTTTCATCCATCCCTGTGGCCTCTTCGGTTTCGGCAATCTGTCGAGTGGATAATTCTGCAAGAGCAGTAAAAATTAACTCCGCCTCACTCATGTGATCACGCAGATTCTGGCTTTTCAGACCTTTAAGGTTTTTATGCGCCTTGATACTGGTATCTGCCCATTCTTGGTGAATAATATTGGTGAGAATGGCAAACTCTTCACCTTGTTTGATATCGTGATCAGCCCAATAATCGGTTAATTTATTGCGGGTCTCCTGCCCTGTCATACGCTGCTGGATCCATTTTTCACTGCGGCCATGTTTTTGCCAAGTCTCCCGAGCTCGGTCAAGCGAGCGGGAAGGGTCTGCCATTTCTTGCATGCGTTCGTAACCCACCTTAGCCAACCAAAGCTTTATAGGCTCAGCCTTGGGACTGGGTACAGATTGCACTAGGCGCAACAAGGTTTCAGCGGTAGCAACATCGGTCAGGTAGTTTTTGCCATCCGCTGCAGGAAGTTTCAGTCGGTGACAATCTGTCACCGACTGACTTCCCTCCTTAGTAAGTCGTTGTTTTAGTTTGTTCCAATATTTCCTTGCGGTTTGATAATCAGCCTGTTGAGTCAACACTTGTATAATATCAATTACCGAAAACCACCAGATTTCGGCCTCTTCATCATAAACGCGGCGAATTTGATAATCTTCAAATAGGGTCATATCATTTTTCATTAACATCACTCCTTAATGTTAGTTTGATCTGATAAAAATTAAACATAATCATACTTTGGTCTTTTTAACTAGATGGTGAGAAGGGTTTCATTGTCTGCCCCTGTGTCCATATTTGACGGTGTTTATCAGTCAAATAACCATTGTTTTATGTCGGCGTAGTTAACACATACCAGTTGCTGAGCTTGCGGATTGGCTTCGAGCATTTTGGTTTTGATCTGTAAGTCGTCTAGGGTGTATTTAACAAGAGCGGCGCGGGTGGTGATGTGAAGCTGCCCGTTGCTCATGCCGTAGTCGTTTTCCAGTACGCGTTTTTGTTTTTCAGTAAGGCGGGAATCGGGGGCTAGAATGAGGGTTACTTGAGTGTTCCACAGTGCGTCTTGTTGTTCTGGGTGTTCGCTGGTTTTGCCGTCGTAGTCTACGTGCTGAAAGCGACTCAAGACAAAATCGAGATACTGTTGTCGCATGTCGCAGTAAGCGCGAACGTGCCAGCGCCCTGCGGTTTTCACAAAGGAATGCGGGTAAATCAGTCGACCTTGCGGGTCGCTGCTGGAAACGGATAAATATTCACAATCTACGGCGGTTTTGTCTTTAACGGCTTTTAATAACGGCCGCATGACTTGTGGCGAGACGAAGCGCGCTAGGGCTTGTATTCTGTGTTGGGTGGCGTCTTTGGCCGCATTGGAAAAGGTGGGAATTTTGCCGTAGTTTAACCAATCAAAGTATTCATCCACGGTTTGGTCAATATAGTGCGGTTTGAAATGGTCTGTTATTTGGTAGGCTTTTCGTTTGGCATCATAATCTAACGAGTTTGGGAAATCGGTCTGATATTGTTTAAGCAGCTGACTGACACTTTGCCGCGTGAGGCCCAAAGCTTTCATTAATGGTTTTGTATTTATTTGCCCTTCCCAAAAGGCGATCAATTCTAACATCCAATAGCGCTGCACCAACTCCATCTGACCATTCCTTTACACTTTGTGGCCTAGCAATGTAACGCAGTTTTCTGAGATAACCAAACCACAATTGTGGCGTTTTTTGTCGTCAGATCAATAAATGTGTTTGTTTATTGATTAGCGCTCTGCCTATGAAGATTTACCTACGTTCTCTTCTTATTGCGAAGTAATTTATTCACTTCACGATCAAAGTCTGATTCTATTTTTTGCTGTTTATTGAATTGTTCATACTCAGTATGAGCTTTTTGCTCTGCAGCTTGACGCGATATTTGGCCGTAGCCTTCTAGCACTTGATATTCATTGAAGGCTAAAAATTTATTAACGCTTTCCGCAAAGGCTTCCATGGTAAATGTATTGCGGCGCTCAATGATGCCTTCAATGTAGTCAAAAAAGGCTGACACCGTGCGCTCTAATTTTTTGATTTCGTCTTCACTTAGGTAATTTTTCGCGATGGTTGTATCGGATTTTAGCACGCGACCTGAAGGGGCGTTTTTATAAGTTGTCATACCCATTAAAGGTTGTTTAGCATCGGCTTTTAGTGAAATAATTTCTGCTGCTGTATGTCCTGTGATGGCAAAATGAAACTTGTCTTGCACATGAGCATAGAACAAGTGCGTTGTTTCTGAACGAGGGTCGTAATCAATACTGCATTCAGCAAAAATATCGGTTATTTGCTGATAAACACGTCGCTCACTGGCGCGAATAGAGCGAACACGCTCTAGCAACTCGTTAAAGTAATCTTTGCCAAAGAAGCGACCATTTTTAAGTCGCTCATCATCCATAGCAAAGCCTTTGATGATGTAATCTTTAATCAGTTGAGTCGCCCAGATACGAAATTGGGTTGCTTGCGTCGAGTTAACTCGATAGCCGACCGAAATCACAGCATCTAAGTTGTAGTATTCAAGCTTGCGCTTAACCTCTCTTTTACCTTCTTGTTGAACCGTTTCCAAAAAGGAAAGAGTTGCGTCACGCTGCAATTCGCCAGAATCGTAGATATTATCTAAATGCTTTGAAATCGCAGGTACTCCCACACCAAACAACTCCGCTATTCGCTTTTGCGTAAGCCAAATGGTTTCACCACTGAGCAATACTTCTACTTTTACCTCTCCATTCGGGGCGGTATAAAGTAAAAATTCTGAGGTTTGATCTTGTAAACTAAGTCGCGTATTTTTGGTCATAACACCCTCTCCCAATGGTTAATTTTATCTGCATCCATGCATGTTAGTTGACGGTACATACAGCACAATTCTAAAAGAAAGTACCACACTAAACACTATCCGCTATAGTAGTACAAAAGCCTCTTACACTGTACTGCTAACCATTAGCTAATGTCCCAAACACGCCTCTACGTTCGCTCTGCCCTAATCATCCAGTTCCTTGGGGTTAGGCTTTTCTCACAGAATTTTCCTATCTCGACTTGATAGCCGTTTTCTTCTAGGTACATGGCGCGGTCGAGGACGAGCCAGTATTCCAGTGCAGGGCGAAAAAGTTGGCTGATGGCTTCGAGTTTTTGAATTTGTTGATAGCGAGCTTCTCCGACGCTTTCGAAGTTTTCAAAAGAGATTTTAGAGGTTAAGTCCGTTAGTCCTTTTTGCTCAGCGGCCCAATGGCAAAAGGCATCGAAGCTTTGGTTGAGTAAGGCTTTTTGAATAGAGGGAACGGGGAGGTAGTCGTCTTGCTGGCGGGCGTGGCGTTGCCATGCGTCGAAGCCGAGGCGGTAAGTGAGTTCCAGTTGTTTGAGGCGTTGCTCACGTGCACCAGCGGTGGCGACTTCTTTGACGGCAAGTTTAAGGTCGGCTTGGCGCAGAGTCAGTGCCGATTGTTGGGCAGTTTGTGATAATGGCTGATAGTAGCTTGCTTGCGTCAGGTGATAACAGCAAGGGGAAATACAAAGCATTGCAGTGTTCGCGTCAACAGCCTGTTCGATCAGTTCACGATGTAAATCTCCACAGGCATGGAGCGCGACGGCACTGTGAGCGTTTGCTAACGCGGGTCGCCCTTCGCCTTTTAGCACATCGGCATGAGTGAAGGTCTGCGGAAGTTTTAGTCGCTTGGCTTCTTGTTCGCCCGCTTCGCACAACGTCTTTTGCCATTCGAGGCTGTGGATTGGTTTGTTATCTTGAAAGGCTAATAATTTGCCCAAGTGGCCTTTTCCCGCGCACCATTCCACATAGCTATTGGCTTTTGGTGTGTGTGCTACAAAGGCTTGGATTTGAGACCATTTACGGCCCTTTATTCCTGCTGAGACATAATTTGGCACATTATTAGTAAGTGTTCGCTGCGGTGATTTATCAAGTAAATCAGACTTTGAAAAATTAAGCGCGGCTTGTAGGTCTGGGCAGAGTCGAAACACTTCCGCGTAGAAACTCTCGTTTTCCTTTTCTAAACTATCTTGCTCTAAAAGAGCCGATAACTCTGGATAGGTATTTTTCCAAGGGTTATCAAGCCGAGCAAAGGTATCAAATTGCCAGAGTTGAGTATGCGTTTTTAGCCAAGTATCAAGTGATTGAAAACGCTGTTGGAAAGAGGTCATAAACTGGCTCGTCGGGGAGGAAAAACTAGGTGTCTTTTTTTCTTTACAGTATTGAGGAAATTTCCCTCTCGCTTGCATTGTATTTTGTCATAAAAACGGCAAAATGAAGAGGCTATTCACGCAACGATTATATTCACAGCGATTTTCCTGTGACATAAAATAAGGACCCCGTAACTATCATGTTCAAGCATCTTAAAGCCGTTTCAGGCGACCCTCTTTTAGCTCTTATTATGGCTCACAAACAAGATCCAAATCCGAAAAAAATCGATTTGGGTGTAGGTGTTTATAAAGACGATAATGGCCATACACCGATTTTAAATACGGTAAAAAAAGCCGAATCTATTTTGCTTGAACAAGAAGACTCTAAAAGCTATCTAGGTATTTACGGTGCTACCGAGTTTGAAGCCATTATCAAAGATTTGATTTTAGGCGAAGGCAATGAACTGATCACTTCTGGTCGTATTCGCTCTACACAAACACCTGGCGGTACAGGCGCATTAAAAGTTGCAGCGGATTTTATCAGCGCAAACTTAAAAGGTGCTCGCCTTTGGGTAAGTGATCCAACTTGGGGTAACCACAAGTCTATTTTTGACTCTGCTGGCGTAGAAGTAAAAGACTACCCATATTACGATCCAGCGACAAATGGCCTACGTTTTGATGACATGATGGCGAAGCTAGAAGCCGAAGTAAAAGAAGGTGATGTGTTGTTGCTTCATGCTTGCTGCCACAACCCAACAGGTATCGACTTGCAATTCGATCACTGGAAAGTCCTAACCGATTTCGTTAACAAACGCGGTTTGTTGCCATTGGTCGATGCGGCATACCAAGGTTTTGGCGACGGTTTAGATGAAGATTTAGCTGGCTTGCGTTATATGGCTGCCAATGTTCAAGATATGCTGATCGCAAACTCTTTCTCGAAAAACTTCGGCATTTACCGTGAACGTTGTGGTGGTTTGAGCGTTATTGCTGCGTCTGCTGATGAAGCCAATGCTGCATTCTCTATTATTGGTCAAGCTATTCGTGCGAACTACTCTATGCCTCCTGCTCACGGTGCGGCAGTAGTTTATACCATCATGAGCAACCCAGAACTAAAAGCTGAGTGGATTTTAGAAGTTGCTGCTATGCGAGATCGTATTAACGGTTTGCGTGAAAAGCTAGTAGTTAAATTGGCTGCGTCTGGCGTGAGCAAAGACTTTAGCTTCATCAAGGATCAGCGCGGCATGTTCTCTTACTCTGGTTTAACGCTAGAGCAAGTTCGTACATTACGCAGCGAATACGCGATTTACATTGCCGACACTGGCCGTATGAGCATTGCCGGTGTAAGTGATAATAACATAGATTATTTGTGCGAAAGCATTGCAAAAGTTGTTGGTTAATTTAAAAAGATATCTCTTTTTAAACATCATTGCTTTTAAAACACAGCTCTAAAACAAAAAACCGTGATCTAACCAGATCACGGTTTTTTATTGCTGCTTTTAGATAAAACGCACCTAATAAAGCAATTTGCCTAAGTGATGAAAAACTTAATGCAGAACGCGAGTTTCTTTGTTTTTTGTACCGGTTTGCATTTCAGGGTGATAATGCTGTACCAAGCGCAATATCGAAGGCTCTAAGGTTTCTCTCCAGAAAGTAACCTCTGCCGTCACCATAGTTTCAAGCTTGTCCCAACCCGCTTCAGTGCCAAATAAACGCACTGGCGCTAGGACTTCATCGAAAAACTCTCGATCACCACCGATCCCTAAACCGATCAGTTTGGCGCCACGAATAAAGCCAACACACCATTCTTCAACTAATAAAGTGTATTCACCATCAACTTCTTGCTCTAGATACACTGGATAAAAATCCCCAAACAACAAGCTATTCATAGTTTCCATATACATGATAAGCACAAGGCTCAGAAATTCATCCTCTTGTTCGGTTGACTCCCAAACAGGCTGATCTTCGTCCGCGCCCCAAATAGCGTTTAGCCAAACATCTGGTTCTAACTCTTGTACAGAGCAACCCAACGCCGTTAAAAAGCCATCTAACTCCGATACACACATCAGTGAGCGATCTGTCCCGAATGTCAATAAATAGTGATCTATTTTTTCGTAAAGGACTTCTTCGCTGATGACATCATCGTCTTTTTCTTCAGACATTCATTCGTTTCCATTTAGTTGAGCTATGCATATATTTTAGCTTGCTTGGGCAAAAGCGATAGCCGTTGTTCTATCAATCAACGATCGCCAAGTTACCGTAGGTTTCTAGCCAGTTTTTACGATCCCCTGCACGTTTTTTCGACAACAGTTTGTCTAGAAGCTCATCAGTATCCGGCTTATCTTCCATGGTTAGCTGGATTAAGCGGCGCGTGTCTGGCGCCATGGTGGTTTCGCGTAGTTGTGATGGATTCATCTCACCCAAGCCTTTGAACCGTTGTACGTTTGGCGTACCACGTTTGTTTTCAGCAGCAATCTTGTGCAAGGTGATGTCTTTTTCTTCGTCATCTAGAGCGTAGTAAACTTCTTTACCGATGTCGATTCGATACAAAGGCGGCATAGCAACAAATACATGACCGCCGTTGACCAAGGCCGGAAAGTGACGCACAAACAAGGCGCAAATCAGCGTTGCGATATGCAACCCATCCGAGTCGGCATCGGCCAGAATACAGATTTTTCCGTAACGTAGACCACTTAGATCGTCTTCACCAGGATCGACACCAATCGCTACGGACATATCATGAATTTCTTGGGAGGCAAGAACTTGGTTAGAATCGACTTCCCAAGTATTTAAGATTTTACCGCGTAGTGGCAAAATAGCTTGGAAGTCTTTCTCGCGAGCTTGTTTAGCAGAACCACCCGCAGAATCCCCTTCCACGAGGAAAAGTTCGCTTCGAGAGGAATCTTGTCCAGAACAATCTGCCAATTTACCGGGTAATGCTGGGCCTTGGGTAACTCGTTTACGCACAACTTTTTTACTGTCTTTTAGACGTTTTTGCGCGCTATTAATCACGATGTCGGCGATTTTTTTACCGTCTTCAACATGTGAGTTCAACCAAAGGCTAAATGAGTCTTTTACCGTCGCGGAAATAAACGCAACGATTTGACGAGACGATAAGCGCTCTTTGGTTTGACCTGAAAATTGTGGTTCTTGAATTTTGGCCGACAATACGTAGCTGCAACGATCCCAAACGTCTTCCGCAGTTAACTTAATGCCTCGCGGTAACAGGCTATGGAAATCACAAAACTCACGCATGGCTTCTAACAAACCAGTTCGTAAACCGTTAACGTGAGTACCGCCCTGCGCTGTTGGGATCAAGTTGACATAACTTTCTGTTACCAACTCACCACCTTCAGGCAACCACTGTACTGCCCAATCTACCCCTTGCGTTTTTTCTGTCAAACCGCCAATGAAAGGCTCATCTGGAAGCAATACAAAACCGTCATTGGCCTGCGCCAAGTAATCTTTTAAGCCATCCTGATAAAACCATTCTTCACGAGCTTCTTCGCTGCCACTTTGATCAATAAAAACAACATGAAGACCTGAACAAAGTACCGCTTTGGCTTTCAGTAAATGTTTTAGACGAGAAAGGGAAAACTTAGGGCTATCGAAATATTTGGTGTCGGCAGTGAATTTTACTTTAGTACCGGTGTTTTTCTTACCGACGGTGCCGACTTCTTTTAGTTCTGAGGTTTTAAAACCATTTTCAAAACCAATGTGGTACTGGATGCCATTACGTCTTACCCAGACTTCTAAGGAAGTAGATAAGGCGTTAACAACCGATACACCTACACCGTGCAAACCACCAGAGAACTGGTAATTATCACCAGAAAATTTACCACCAGCGTGAAGCTTAGTCAGGATCAACTCAACACCCGATATTCCCTCTTCTGGGTGAATATCGACTGGCATGCCTCGACCGTTATCTTCTACGCTCAATGAACCGTCTTTGTATAAGATGACTTCAATGCGATCTGCATGACCGGCCAAGGCTTCATCGACGGAGTTATCGATAACTTCTTGTCCTAGATGGTTAGGCCGTGAGGTGTCCGTATACATTCCTGGGCGTTTTTGTACAGGTTCTAAGCCACTAAGAACTTCTATCGATCCGGCGTTATATTCTTTTGCAGACATGCGTGTTTTTACTTCCAAGTTGATCGTGCGTCATAGCGTCAAAATACTACAGCGCGTACGAGTGTAAATTAGATTGGCTAGAGTCTATCACTGGTTTTACTTAGTGTGAAATAGTCCAACAAAAGCAGTAGTTTACTCGGTTAATATTTCAGCAAAACGAAGGATTTCTGCGGAAAACCGTTCAAATTCAGTAAAACTATGGTCGCCTTTTTCTTCATGAGTAAGTCGTGCTGTTTTGGGAAAGGCTTTAAGTGCTTCTTTATAGTCCAGCACTTCATCACCTTCTTGAATCATCAGCCAATACAAATCCGCTGTCGGTTCTGTAACTACCAATTGCTCAAGCTCTACCATATGCACTTGAGTTAATTCGTATTCTTCATTGGTATAAGGGTTAAGCTGTAGCCCCAGAAAATCTTGCAACAATACAGGAGCTTGCACCGCAGGATTCACCAAAATAGCCTTCAAACGATATTTTTCGGCAAGATACGCGGCATAAAATCCACCAAGAGAACTACCGATTAACGTAATGCCCTGATGCTGATTGGCTTCAATTATCGCTTCCAACTGTTTAATAGCTTGCGCTGGTTGCCAAGACAAACGTGGAGAAATAACAGCATCTCTCAAGCCCATTTTTTTCGCAGCATCCCCTAACACAGTAGCCTTATGGGAACGTTCCGAGCTGTTAAAACCATGAATATACAGTAGAGCAGTCAAAGGGATCTCGTCTTTTTACTTAGGTTAAGTTACGAAGGTTAAAGTCAGGATCAGGCAAACTGAAAAGACAAGGTGTTATTCAATCTATGACCATGCTTCAAACACAGCTCTAATAAATCAGCCAGTTGTTGGTTTAAACGAAATTTCTCGTCTCGATGCAGCATCGCATCATTTGGATATGGGTATGTACCACTGTATTGTCTATGACCATCAGTAATCTCAGCAATACCAACATCATGATACAAGCGCACCGTCATAGATAGTGTTGTCTTGAATAGTAGTTTCTTAGGGATTTCAGGGCCAAACTCTAATGCAATTTCAGAGGTGAAACGACTTTCTTTGCCAAGCGTCAAACATAAACGACTCTCTTGGTCGCCTGCACTATGAACAGAAAAGTTCCAAGAATCCATCTCTTCTTGACCGCGCATGAGTTTCCCTAAACGACGGTAATTCAACTCGCCGAGCAGCTGTAAACTCACCAAATCTGGTACATATTGTTTCGATGTTTTCTGTGTCTTCATAGTATCTGTCACTCTTGTGACGTATTTCCTTTTGAAAAATCTTGCTCTGAACCAATCATAGCATCCTGTTTTAAGGCGTCTAGCTGATGACTCATGCGTGTGTCTTTATCGTGCCAGTATAGATTAAACCAAGTAAAAAAGTGCTCTCTATCGCTGCTTGCTGCTTGGTATTCTGGCGTTAACATCGTATTTGGTATGGCGACTTCTCTCACCATGACCTTAACTTTTCCAATTCGCCCACACAGTAAATCCCAACCGGTTATGGTCTTTTGTTCATACAAAACATTGATATCAGTAATGCTTTTTATGGCTTCTGGCATAGTTTGCAATATGAAACTGACGCCTCCCGCCTTAGGTTTTAATAAGCAATGATAAGGCGATGCCTGTTGTTTGTGCTTAGCTTCAGTAAAACGTGTGCCTTCCACAAAACTCATTATAGAGTTTGGACGTTTCAAAAGACGTACACAAGACCGTTTGGTCGTCGCTAAATCTTTACCGGCTAAATTGGGGTTCTTTTGAATTTGCTTTTTAGTATAGCGCTTCATAAAAGGAAACCCCATGATGTAAGCCGCCGATCCAACAAACGGCAACCAAATCAGAGTTTGTTTCATAAATACTCTTGGTAAAGGGCGACGGCCTTTGAGCTGAGCAAAAATTACGAACACATCGACCCAAGATCGATGATTCGCAATGATCAAATGCCAATGCTCAAAATCTACTTTCATCGTTTCATCAAGTTCCCATCTTATTCCTAAGATGTTTTGAAACCACCACTCACAAGAAGCCACCCAGCCATCATATAAACAATTAAAACAGCGCTCAGCAAAGTTTTCGTAGCGGGTATTTTTTAGTAATAATAACGGCGCAACAAGATGAACCAACAAGGCCCAGAAAAATACATTGCTACACATAAAAGCAAAAGAAATAAGGCCAATAACTGGCTGCAATAGCGTCTTCTTATTTATAAAAACAGCTGCCTCTGACTTCATCAACTTAAGCGCACCAACGTTTTAGCAGATCGTTTTTATTTAACGCAAACCACTGCAATCCCATAATAGTACTGGCGTTTTCCACATCATTCTTAAGCAAGGCAATAGCGTCTTCAGAAGATACAAGATGCAATTTGATGTCTTCATTTTCTTCGTCTAATCCATGAACTTTCGTGGTATCAACAAGACTCGAATCGAATTCTCCCGCATACATACGTAAGTACTCCACCAACCCACCCGGCGACGGCACAAACTTGAACATGTATTCAAGGCGTTTTACCGTCACTCCCGCTTCTTCGAAAGATTCACGTCGTGCCACATCTTCATCGCTTTCGCCTTCTTCCACCATGCCTGCAACTAATTCCAGTAACCACGGTGATTCGCTTCTCAATACGGTAGGACGAAATTGCTCAATCAGCAAAACTTTATCCGCCACTGGATCGAATAATAATACGCACACAGCATCGTTACGCACCATCATTTCTCGAGTCATGGGCTGACTCCATTCCCCGTTAAACTTTTTATGTTTCAAGGTCAATTTGCGCATTTCAAAGAAGCCTTTGTAAAGACATTCGTCAGCTAATACCTCAACATCTTTTTTGCTGTACGTCGGTTTAAACTTCATATTATCTCGTCCTAAGCAGGCCACTATTTTGAGTGTGGTCTGATATGATTAATTCGCAACTCTGGCAATAACGGTTACAAAAGCCACTATGACAAAAGTCGCAATTACAAATTTGGAGTGTCGTAAATGGAAAATATACGTTGCGCTTGGTGTTTAGGATCTCCTGAATACATTCATTATCATGATAATGAATGGGGAATCCCTATTTATGACGACCAAGCGTTATTTGAGTGCATTGTACTAGAAAGCGCTCAAGCAGGTCTAAGCTGGATTACTATTTTACGCAAACGAGAAGGTTACCGAGCGCTTTTTCATGGTTTTGACCCAGTTAAAGTCGCTAACATGACCGAAGCTGACGTAGAACGGTTATTACTGGATGAACGTATCGTTCGCCATCGCGCCAAAATTGAAGCAACCATTAATAATGCCAAAGCTTTTTTAAAAATTGTCGACGAATTTGGCTCATTTAGCCAATATTACTGGGCATTTAGCGACAACAAAATTATTGATAATCAGATAAACATCCACACCGATGCGCCAGCGGTGACAGAATTGTCGACTCATTTTGCCAAAGACTTAAAGAAAAGAGGCTTTAAATTTCTTGGCGCAACGACCTGTTATGCTTTTATGCAGGCCACAGGCATGGTTAATGATCATATTGCAGACTGTATATCACGAAAGAAAAAATAAATTGATTATGCAGTTATAATCAATAGCAGTTCCTTGATTTCATTAATGTTTAGCCTAAAGTAGTCGATATAGTAAAAAGACTCTTTGTACAATGGCCATGCTCATTGGGCTTTCAAATTCCATTATTTAGTTTGGTAAAAAACATGTTTAACAACAAAAGCATTCTTATTACTGGCGGCACCGGCTCTTTCGGTCGTCAGTATGTGAAAACACTATTGGCCAACTACCAACCTAAACGACTGGTTATTTATTCTCGTGATGAGTTGAAGCAGTATGAAATGCAGCAAGATTTTGATGCTTCTTGCATGCGCTATTTTATCGGTGATGTTCGAGACAAAGATCGTTTAACTCAAGCCATGCGAGATGTAGATTTTGTCATTCACGCTGCGGCACTAAAACAAGTTCCAGCGGCAGAATACAACCCGATGGAATGTATCAAAACCAACATTCATGGTGCTGAAAATGTAATTGCTGCAGCGATTGCTAATGATGTTGAAAAAGTCATCGCTTTATCAACAGACAAAGCCGCTGCGCCAATCAACCTTTATGGCGCGACCAAGCTCGCTTCTGACAAGTTGTTTGTCGCCGCCAACAATATGGTAGGACAAGGTCGCACGCGTTTCTCTGTGGTCCGTTACGGCAATGTAGTTGGATCTCGCGGCTCTGTTGTGCCTTTTTTCCAAAAGCTGGTTGCTGATGGCGCAGAATCCATCCCAATTACCCACCCAGACATGACACGCTTTTGGATCACCCTACCAATGGGTGTGGATTTTGTATTGAAGAACTTCCAACGCATGCACGGTGGTGAGATTTTTATTCCTAAAATCCCTTCTGTGAGGATCTTAGATCTAGCCGCGGCCTATGCGCCAAACATTCCAACTAAAGATGTTGGTATTCGCCCCGGTGAAAAGCTCCATGAAGTAATGTGCCCTGGGGATGATTCTTTCCATACTTATGAATTTAAAGATCATTATGTCATTTCGCCAAGCATTAAGTTTTATCAAGACGACATGGATTTTGCTCACAACCGTTTAGGCGAAACGGGCGAGTTGGTTGAACCAGGATATGAATATCAATCTGGCAGCAACCCACACTTTTTAAGTATTGAAGAGATTTTGACCTTCGATGACGCACATTGATTTTATTCCCTACGGCCGACAATCCATTAGCGAAGACGACATTGCGGCCGTCGTAAAATCGCTCCGTTCTGACTTTTTGACTCAAGGCCCTTGCGTCAGTGAGTTTGAACAAGCCATTTGCACAAAGGTCGGCGCTCGTTATGGTGTGGCAGCAAACAGCGCTACATCCGCTTTGCACCTAGCCTGCTTAGCGTTAGGAGTTGGAGCAAACGACACGGTTTGGACATCACCTAATACCTTTATCGCTTCTGCTAATTGCGCACGTTATTGCGGCGCCAGCGTAAATTTTGTCGATATTGATCCTCGTACCTACAACATGTGTGCGAATAAATTGGCTGAAAAATTAGCCATAGCAAAAGAACAAGACAAATTACCAAAAGTCGTGATTCCGGTACATTTCGCAGGTCAATCTTGCGATATGGCAGCTATTCACGCCTTATCAAAAGAATATGGTTTTCGAATTATAGAAGACGCTTCCCATGCGATTGGTGCGAAATACCAAGACAATTACGTGGGCAATGGGGCATTCAGTGATATATGTATTTTCAGCTTTCATCCAGTGAAGATCATCACGTCTGCTGAAGGTGGCATGGCAATCACCAACAACGAACAGCTTGCTAAGCACATGCGTACGCATGCTCAGCAAGGTACGACCAAATCACCTGATGAATTAACGCAAATGCCAGGCGATTGGTACTATGAACAACACACGCTGGGCTTTAATTACCGCATGACGGAATTACAAGCGGCTCTTGGCTTGTCACAATTATCGCGCTTAGATGACTTTATCGAACGCCGTCATCAGCAATTTTCTTACTATGAGGCGTTGTTAAAAAGCTACCCTGTTACCTTGCCTTATCAAGCAGATGATAATTACTCGGCACTGCATTTGTATCCGATTTTATTGCCAGAGCACAACAAGGCGGCCAGAAAAGGGGTGTTTGATATTTTACGTCAAGCAGGCATTGGAACTCAGGTGCATTACATTCCTGTGCACACCCAACCTTATTATCAAGAGCTTGGGTTTAAAAAAGGCGACTTCCCTATCGCGGAAGATTACTACGACCGCACACTGAGCCTGCCGCTTTTTGCCGACTTAACTTATGCTCAACAAGAGCGTGTAGCTCTGATTTTAAAACACGCTTTAATTGCTAATCGAGTGATGAGAGCCTAAACCATGAAAGACAACTCTCTCTCACAATATAACAAAGCAGATCAAGAGACATATCGAGTTGCAGTGATTCCAGCCCGAGGTGGGTCACAGCGTATTCCAAGAAAAAACATTCGCTTGTTAGATGGTAAGCCCTTGATCGGTTACTCCATCGAAACAGCGATGGCTTCAGGGTTATTCAATCGCGTTATTGTTTCTACCGACGACGCAGAAATTGCAGAAGTCGCACGCAAATTTGGCGCAGAAACTCCGTTCTTTCGCCCTGCCGATTTGGCTGATCACATGACAGGTACAACCCCGGTAATGCAGCATGCGCTGCGCTGTTTGATTGATGAAGGCAAAACACCAGACCAAGCTTGTTTGATTTATGCGACTTGCCCAATGCTGACGCCAGAAGATTTACAGCAAGGTTTGGCACAACTAGACCAAAGCACAGCATTTTGCTTTTCAGCCACCACCTTTGCATTCCCGATCCAAAGAGCACTTCACATCAAAGAAAACGGCGAATTAGCCCCCATGTTTCCTGAACATATTCGCAAGCGTTCACAAGATCTGATCGAAGCGATTCACGATGCTGGACAATTTTATTGGGCGAGCACTCAAGACTGGTTTGATGAAGAAATATTTGGCCCTAAATCTAAGCCTTTATTATTACCAAGACATAGAATTCAGGATTTAGACACCGAAGAAGATTGGTTGCGCTTAACGCAAATCATGAAGCTGCAAAATATGAGTTAATGGTTTTTGCTACGCGGTTTGCACCGTCACCATCGACTAAACCACGAGCCGTTTTACGAGCATTTTCTTGCCACTCAATATCTAACCAGCAACGATTAATCACTTCAACCAACTGTTCAATACGTTGCTGCCGCACTTCTTCCGGCACATTATCAAAACGAATAGAACGACACCAATCTAATGGAACATGTTGCTCCAAAGAGCGAGTTTGATTGTCAGCCACTTGAGCAAAGACGGTCGGCACGCCCATGCAAGCCAACTCAAGCAAGGTGCCACCAGCGGCAGAAATTGCCATCTTGGCTTGCTTCATCAAAGGAGTGACATCCGCTAAACCTTGTTCAACAGCGATGCTATTGTGACGACAAAAACCGATCACTTGGTCGGCATTTTTGGCGTTAGCACCCAATAAAACCTGAATGTCTTTCGTAGGAAAACCCGAAGCCAACAAGGCATTTAAAATAGGCAAGGTTAAAGCAAGCGGATCGGTTCCACCAAGTGTAATTAGCAATTGCTGTGGTAAAATTTGATGTAATTCGAACTTTTGGAAAGCTGGTCTTAATAACGCGTATCGGCTTCCCGTTAATGGGAATTCAATTTGCTTGGAATAACCTTGCTGCAAAGGATTCAGAAGCCATTTGGCAGGAAAGTCACCTCTGTCGTTCATATCGTCCAATACCAGAAGGTTGGCCTGATGTTGATAAAGCTGAGTAATATCATCAGAGCTGTAGCCATAATGATCCAAGATCACTAAATCAGCTTGTTCTGCTAGAGATAGAAACTCAGTCTTACATTCTTTTTCAGTACACTCTTTTTCAGATTGGCCACCGATAAAACAATCTTCAGGGGAAGCAAAAGCTTGATAGCGGCGATCCACAACAAACTGACATTGCCAACCTAATTGGGTAAAAGCATAAATCAAGGCTTGGCAGCGAACTCTGTGCCCCATACCGATCTCGACAGAAGCATCAGCTCGCACCAAGAGTTTCACGCCATCATATCCCAAGCAAGCGGCTGACCTTTTTGCGCATCTTCCATTAATGTTTTACCTAACACTTCTGGCCAATATTTCGGCGCGAGGCCGAACGATGGACGAATGATTTTCAGGTGCTCTTCGGTCAATATGGTGCCAGCGGGTAAATCTACTGCCACATAAATAGAGCGGCGGTATTTCTTCGCAGCTTGCTCGGCATCTGAGCCACCATAAGTCACTGTACCAAGCGCCGCTTTTGCCGCACGACAAGCGACAACTAGCGCTTTCATCTCTTCGGGTTCCATAGAGAATTCAGCATCAACCCCGCCAGCACTACGATCTAAAACAAAGTGCTTTTCGATGACAGTCGCACCTAGCGCCGTTGCAGCTACAGCCGCCCCCAAGCCTTGGGTATGGTCAGATAATCCAACTGGGCAACCGGTTTTTGCTGCTAAATCGGCCATAGTGACTAGGTTGGAATCTTCTATTTTGGAAGGGTAAGTGCTGGTGCATTTGAGCAGTGTTAACGGATTATCACCAATGGCTCTAATAGTTGCTACGGCTTCGGCTATTTCTTCTTCACTTGCCATACCAGTGGACATGATAATCGGCTTGCCGGTTCTCGCTACCGCTTGAATTAACGGAATGTCGGTCATCTCAAAAGAAGCGATTTTATACAAGGGCACATCGATGGATTCTAAAAATGCCACTGCGCTTAAATCGAAAGGCGAACTAAATGCCACTAAGCCTAAGGACTCAGCCAATTCGAACAACGGCTTATGCCACTCCCAAGGCGTTGAGGCTTTTTTGTATAGATCATACAAGTTGGAGCCACGCCACAAGCTATCACTTTCAGACACCATAAACTCGCCATGACGCACGTCTAATGTCATGGTATCTGGTGTATAGGTTTGCAGTTTTATAGCATCCACGCCTGCGTCTGCCGCAGCATGAATCATGGCTTTGGCGAGTTCAAAATCTTGGTCATGATTGCCCGATAACTCAGCAATAATAAAAGGCATTTTTTCAAACATAGGTTCGAACATAATTAACCATTATAAAAAGTGATGAGATGATCATTACCTTGATCTACATACTCAGACGCTTGCTGAAGCATGCTTGGCATTTCTTCAAGGAATTCACACCAAGGCGTAAATAAATGACGAGCCCGAGCAACGGTTTCAGCTTCGTCCTGATACTTAAACAAAAACTGCACGATCAAAAAAGTGGAGTAAGTGAAAGAGCCGATTAACAAATCATAAATATGACGGTGAATACTTCCTTTCAAGAAATAAATCTGACGATGATGAGACCAAAATAAATCACATACTTGCTCACGTGTTGTTATCGATTCATCCCAGCCCTGTTGCAGAACCCGACTAATCTTACGGAAGTCATCTACAGAAATAAGCGCATTGGCAGACTGGTCCACTAACGACTCTGGCGGTTCGGTAAAAAATACGTTTTCTAGAATATCGATAACTTTAGTATGATCGATTTTAGAATCCATGATGAGAACATCTTCAAAACGTAAGGGAGTTACGCCTTCGATTTTTGCGCCATCGGATAAATTAAAACTGGCAAAATTACGGCGCTTATTCAATTGTCGCGTAAGAGATTCCAACTGAACACGTGAAGTATCCATAATCCCTGTCGCGTAAATTGTGCCGCCGAAGTTTCCTTCGCGTTCTACTAATTTTGCTTCTTGGAAAGTTTGGAAGCCAGATTCTTTGCCATCTTTATAATATCCACTGTGAACTGAGTGATGGCTGCCTTTATCTTTGAAACCATTGTCTACACCAAGGTAATAGACATTGTTAAAACCAAAGAGATGAACATAAGACAATGCCAAGTTAGCAACCACCGGATTACAGTAATTCAGCTGTACGTACTCTTTGCTATCACCATGGGAGCGTGCTTGATTTAACATTAAAGAGGTTATGGCTTCACCAGGTTTCATCGCCATGCCCGAGCGTTTAAAACAATCAAACAAGCCGGGGTGCATAACATTTACCGACAATCCCCAAATTTTATCGAGATAGTCTTGATCTAAAAATTGGAACTTATCAACCGTTTGCTTAAGGCGTTCAATATCTACATGGATATCAGGTGTCACACCTAATTTTTTTAATGTGTTGATGGTCGAACCACAGCAAATCAGCAGAACTTGATCGCGCACTTCTTTGACCAATTCAATCCCTTGATCAAGAGATGGGCCATTACCTAGAATAAAAACAGGAATATTACTCACCCATTTGGGCAAAACATCACGGCCTTGAAAATGAGCAATTTTAGTTTTAGGTAAGGATTTCAAGCCTTGCGCAATGCCGATTAAAGCATCATCGAAAAACCCCCAACCCATGACCTGACGTGCATACTGCTTTTTAAAATATTCAATCGCTAGATCATTCTCAGGGCTGCCATAACCAACATAAAGAAAAGTTTCTGGAGCCATGAAGAAACCATTCTCTTCTAATTGACGAAGGTACTTTTCGGTAAATTCTTCAGGACTCACACCTAAAAAGAAATGAATGGTACGACCATCACGGTTACAGATTTCTAAAATATTCTGCCACTCAATAGCAAACAATGAGTAATAGAAAAAATCCAAATCACATTCATACAGATAAAGGTGTTTTATCTCGCGTTCAGCAAGAATCATTTCAAGCTGATAACCAAACTCCACGCCAAACAATATTGCAGATCCAACAAACTCGGGCCAACCACTTTGTGGCTCTAGTCCTGCGGATTGTTGCTCAACTTGATCTAGTATTTTATTACTGTAGTACACATGGCGGCTTGGGTGATTTGCTGTGCGCTCTAGATTTAATACCGTTTTATTAGGCTTAATAAAGGCTCTATTTACTCTTTCGGCAGACTGAGCTCTTGGATTTTTCGAAAAAAGTGGCACACCAACATCTTCACGGTAAAGATTAAGCTCACCGCTTTCTTCCATGTAAATATGACGTTTTTTAGGTTGGTAATCTTGAAAGGATTCAAAGATGTGAGGCATTATCTGAGAAAACATATTCATGTTTCTGATGTATCGCTCAGTCAACTCTTGATCATGCTCTTTGAGGCGTGATGCACCTCTTTCAAACAACGAAGCAAATGCTTCAGCCTGATCAATAGAGGATAAATTTTCCTCATTCTGCATTTTTCACGCCTTTGTACTTATTGACACTCTTACGAGTTTTATTAGTTTGGTAAAGTTGTTTTTGCATTTCCGCATGAACATCACGAATAAACTGAATAGCAGATTGATGTATCAATATAAAGTGCTTTATCCGCTCATTATCCTTTGGAGTAGAAAGTGGTCTAATGGAGCGAATAAAGCCATCATTTTCTTCACATAATAGCTGTATTTTTTCTACGTCTTTATCAATAACACTTTGTTCTAATGCGGCACTCAACTCAGTTAAGTGAGACATATCAAACATTAAACCGCTCCAACTCGGGCTTCGGTCTGGCCTTCATAAGCAGCTTGCTTATCAGCTGTAGATATTTGATCCCAAGCACCTTTAATTTGCAAAATAAGGCCCATTACCTGATCAAGAATTCCAGTATCTTTTGCAATGCTTGCTTCAGTGATACGAACTATCATGTATTCGTAAAGTGACTCAAGATTATCAACAAGCTCTGGATTAACATCACGGTCTAATGCATCTCTCAACGCATTAATAATTTCACTAGCGCGAGTTAATGCTGCAGCTTTTCCTTCCCAGTCTGAACGTTCGATACAACCTTTGCCTAACGCTAGCTTTTCAAGCGCACCTTGCATTAAGAGCTGAATGACGCGATGAGGGTCAGCCGACGCTAAATCAGACTTGATTGAGTCCTTTCTGTAGGCTTGGATCCCTTTACTCTTGTACATAGACAACCCCATTTAATACGTGTATTACAATTTAAAACAGTTTACATTTTTGCCAATACAGAATTCAAATAGCCGCCTTGAGCGTTCATATTTGCAAGACGAGAATCTAAACTTGTAAATTTAGAACGGAGTGAGTCTTCATATTTGACCATGCGGTCTTCATAAGACTCTAATGCTCCTTCTGTACTATCTATCGACCGACGAACCGAATCCTTTAATGAATTTGTCATTCCGCTTGATCCAGTGTAGTTATCAAGTAGATTTTCTAACGACTGTGCCAAACCATTATCACCAGCAATCAATGGCGCTATATCGCTATAGCCTTTTTTCATAGCATTATCAAACTTAGTATTATCAAAACTAAGCTTACCTTTGTTATCCATTTTCACACCGAGATCGAAAATAGAAGTAAAGACTCCAGAATCACCATGACCACTCATTAATTGAGTAGATAAAGAGGACTGCAAATTCCGGACCACGCTATTGCCATTTAAAACAGCGCCTCTATCTGAGCTAGCTTGTAGCACCCCAATAACATCATTGTAAGAGGCAATAAACTCTTCTATGGTTTCTTGTACTGTCTTCTGATCAAAACTGATGTCAACCTTTGTGGTTTTATCTGTCGGCGCCAAGGCCTCAATAGACAAACCAGCAA
Organism: Marinomonas sp. BSi20584; assembly: GCF_002792415.1. Classification (NCBI taxonomy): domain Bacteria; kingdom Pseudomonadati; phylum Pseudomonadota; class Gammaproteobacteria; order Oceanospirillales; family Oceanospirillaceae; genus Marinomonas; species Marinomonas sp. BSi20584. The sequence continues at coordinate 3,273 of NZ_KZ454886.1, read as the reverse complement.
CAGCTGTATCAAAAGTATTGTTATCGCTTCTAATCTGAATACCGTCTACAGTAATAATCGCATCGCGAGCTTCGTCGCCCAAAGGTGTATACAAACCAGCCGATATTCCTTCGGTCGAAACACTGTCTAAACTAAGAACACCATTATTGGCTGCAAGTGTAGAAGCACCTTTTTTATCTGCAATGTCTGAGCCTTTAGCATCTACACTAATAGGATCACTATCTGATTCTGCTATATCTTTTTCTTCATCTGCAGGAATTGGCCCATCATTGGCAAAATCGACATCGTCACCCGCTAAATCCAGCTCATCTTTTTCATCAACAGTTGGCTCAGATTGTTCCTCAATTGGAGCATCCTCAACCGTGTTACCTGAATTTTCTTCAATAGGATTATCAATAATGTTGCCACCTTCGTCTTTCACAACTGAAGTATTGATAATTTTGAGTGTATTTGCAGCACCCTGAATTGAAGATGTAGCCGTGAAGAATAGATTACCGTTACCATCGTCAACTAAATTAGCAGACACACCAAAGTTATCTTCCGATGTATTAATTTGGTTACGAAGTTCGGATAAGGTAGTACCAGCATCAACGGTAATAGAAAACTCGTTGCTACCAGCTTTAAAGGTAAGTCGCGAATCTTGTTTAGTAACAACATCATCCGCGGAGGAAAAAGTACCAGGCGCCGACATAACTCGACTACCCTTTGCTAGCTGATTCACATCAATAGCATAAGAACCATTAGAAGCCGTACTATCTGTAGTAATAGCAATAACTTCTTCACCTTCTGTTTGGGCGATTTTTGCATCACGCCCAGTAAAAAGCTCATCATCATTCAGAGCTTTGACAGAAGATTTAAAAGTATCAATAGCAGAGCCAACTTTGCCTAATGCAGACAGTTCAGCCTCATAACCATCAATTTTATCTTGATAAAGTTTTACTTTAGCGTCTTTTTGAGCACTCACCATTTGCTTAACAAGGGACTCTAGATCAATACCAGACCCTGCACCTAATGAGCCTACCGACATAACTTTATCTCCTGATACTTACATTATCTATTATCATACCTCGCTGTTTACCAAGGTTCCCTTGATATCGCTTAGTTGGCTCATAATAGCATCTATTCTATCAGACATTTTAAGAAACTCTTCTGTGGGGATTTGGCGAACCACATCACCCGTTGTCTGATCCAACACTTTTACAATATTTTGCGCTCTGTCTTCTGTCATTTCAAAGGTTAAATGCACATTTAATTGAGACATTTTTTGATTCATGATCTCAACATCATGAGGCTCCACCTTCGCAGAAGAGTTTAAAAATTGAGAGTTTCGATTATCTTTATCTACTCTGCTTATGTCGGCTGTATTTTGTACAACTTTAGCATTGGCTTGGCGTAATGCGGCAAAATCTTCTGCGGCACGCTGTTCTGGCTTCAAAGAGTAATTGAGACCCTGCTTAGAAAAATCACTGGCATTAATAGACATATCAGAGTTCCCCCAAATAGACAAAAGCCGGGACTATGTCCCAGCTTTCCGCTACCAATAATACTTAACCCAATAGAGACAAAGCAGTTTGTGGACGCTGATTTGCTTGAGCCAAGATAGATGAACTTGCTTGCTGAAGAATTTGAGAGCTTGTTAGCTTAGCAGTTTCTTCCGCAAAATCGGCATCACGTACACGAGCACGAGCAGATGATACGTTTTCGGTAATGTTACTCAAGTTACTAATTGTAGAACCAAAACGGTTTTGAACCGCACCTAATTCAGCACGCTTTGAGTCAACTGCTGAAATCATAGTATCTAGTGTATCAACCATACTCTGAGCATTAGCTACAGTCGATACAGAAGCAGTTGATACGCTGACCTGAGCAGTACTCGAGCTGCTAGATAGACCAGACATAGTGAAACCACCATTACCAGCGTAATCGATTGTGTTGTTAATGCCACCATCAGTTAAGTTAAAACTGATAGTTTGGTTAGAGTCTGCACCCACTTGGAAAATACCAGTGTAAGTACCATCCAATAAGTTCTCACCACCGAAGGTAGTATCAGAAGCGATACGGTTAATTTCAGTAGATAACTGACTAACTTCTTGTTGAATAGCTGCACGGTCTTTATCTGAGTTTGAACCGTTTGACGCCTGGATAGACAGCGTACGCATACGCTGCAACATGTTTGTTGTTTCATCCAATGCACCCTCTGCCGTTTGAGACAAAGAAATACCATCGTTGGCGTTACGAACCGACTGATTCAAGCCATTTACCTGAGAGGTTAAACGGTTAGAGATAAGTAGACCTGCCGCATCATCAGAAGCACTGTTAATACGTAAACCAGAAGACAAACGTTCAAAAGATGTATCCAAAGATTTAGCTGAGCCCATTAGCTGGCGCTGTGCACTTAAAGATGAAGTATTAGTGTTTACATAAAGAGCCATCATAGCCTCCTAGGTTTTATTAAATCCTGCAAAAAAGCAGATCGTATAAGGTTTTCGACAAGAATCTGAAAACCTTTAGTCAAATTAGGAATTTTTTTTCCCTTTAACGGAAAAAAACATCCCATATTGCGGCAAACTAATGCCTAACTAATTGTTTTGAAATGAATTTAAAACAATTAAATTTATTTGCACTTTTTTTTAAAATAATGTGTTTTTGCCCTAAATATCCAAAAAAACACACCTGAAGTACCTTTAAAATTCTTTTCTAGGTGGGCAAGCTGACGAAAACCTTTCGCTATGTATCCGATCTCCACCAACTAAAGCGGCAACCACCTGCCATAAAAATGATATTCCACTTAAAAAGCGCCCAAAAATTGCCACCCCAAAAGCCACTTACTTTCAGCAGCTATTCAAGACAAAAAACGCCCGCAGCTCATTTAAAAACTAACAAAAGACGCAACTGCGCTATTCAAAAAACCATAGGCAATTTTTCCGTCTGCTTTTTCAGCCATAGGCTTTCCCTGATGTAAATAGATCAGAAAACTTACTTTTGTGCCTACGAATGACCATGCCGCGTTCACGATCGCAATCTATTCGAAAGGTTAAGAAAAAAACTGTCATCAACCTCAATTCCTCAAAATCAATACGTTTAATCCGACTATCAAGGCTGCGGAAAAAAGACGCAGCTGTGCCGTTCAAAAAATCGAAAAACGAAATTTTGCCCACTCTTCAGCCACAGGCTTCCCCTGATGTAAATAGGTCAGAAAGCTGACTTTTTCATCCACGAATGACAACGCCGTGTTCACAACTGCAATCTATTCGGAAGGTTAAAAAAGAAAAC
>NZ_KZ454885.1:0-126218 GCF_002792415.1 Marinomonas sp. BSi20584 | reverse complement strand
AGTGTCTGGTTGCTCTAAATGGATAGCCCTTATGGATATACAGTATAGTTTTAAGCAGCGCGAATGACCAAGTGAATTTTTGTAACGGGAAGAGTTTCTGATTTTGCCACCAGAAATGAGGCGCTTATTTAATGCCTGAGAAGTCCAGCCCCTCCCGCCTCAATATGGAATTTATAACCAGCCAAAGGTATATTATTTAGCACTACTATTGATAAATTGAGGCAAGGAATGCGGAGAAAGATTGACGAGGTAGATAAATGGAAGCCATTTACCGATTCAAGCGGACAAGAATACGATCTTAGTCACCTTGACGCCCATGAAGCGTCATATTCTGATATCAGAAACGGAAAAAAAGAGACCTACACATTTATGGTTTCCTATTCGTTCCACTGCTTTGCAAAAGACTATTCTCATCAAACAGAAGAGGAAAAAGCGAGCTTGATGTACCACGCTCGAAAAGAAAGCAAACCATTTTGTTTTGTAAGATACGAACTCTCAAAAAAGTACTTGAGGCGAATTGTTGATGCATTTGGAGATAAGAAAACCCGCATAGGGCACGCAGGTTACGGTAGCTATGCATCTGTCACAATCAACACTGAGGAAGAAGGGCAAATAATCTATTTCGTGCCCTTTAAGATGTACCGAGAGAAAAAATTAATGAGGATACACATTACCAGTGCTTATCCTGAGAAGGTGATGCCCAAGCTAAATAAGGTAAACTTTTTCAACATTGCAAAGAATCTTAGGTTCGGAAAGCCACTTCCCAAACCCCAGAAATAACAAAACCCGCTTAAAAGCGGGTTCCGTCGAGCATTGATTCAAATTTTGAGCCTATGCCCGATATTCAGAAAGCCTTTACCGGGTTGCCCTCGACCTTTTACGGTAGCCGGATGTGTGATGTTACTCACTCTGCTGCATCCATACATGACATCTCTGTCAATATTTGTAGTTTATACACGTAAACTTTATTTATCAACTACCTTCCCCAAAGTGGCGGCCTAAGGATTTAGCGAAGTCATTGATGAGTTTAAGCTCGGTCAAAGGCTCGGGCCACTTGCAAGTTGAACTTGGGACAGATCCACATGGCATAAGCGTAAACCAGTTCCTTGCAAACATAGGCTCTTCTATTTGCTCCACCACGCACTAACTTTTTAGCTAGACTCAAAACAAATGCATACTGCAATATGTATTGACGCATATGTAAACTCAGCCTATCATCATTTATACGTTATTTTGTATAAAACAAGATGCTCAACTTGCTTCGAATGAACTTACAGTGAGCACTGCCATGGAAAAATTACAATATACAAACATTTTTGATGCAATTGCAGATGATCCAGCGGAAGCTGCTGACCTCGAGTTCCGTGCAGATATGATGCTTGTGCTTAGAAACTACTTCCAATCAAAAGGCTGGAAACAAGCGGATATAATGGTTAACTTGGGCATCACCCAACCTAGAGTAAGTGAGCTAACAAGAGGCAAAGTAGACAAATTCTCTTCTGATAAACTCATTGGTTTTCTTGCAAAAATTGGTTATACGATCAAACCAACGCTGACACTGCAAGATAATCAGACACCCATTTTCGAATGCACCACACGGTCATTAAACGAAGCATAATTTCATGAAGAAACTAACTTCAAGTATTAAGCTCATTAAATTACTTAATGCAACTATTGCAGCAAATAGACAATCATAAAAGGTATATAAAACATGAGTTTCAAGGACGGGAGTTGGTGGGTTTGTTGCACTTTTATCATCATTATCAGCTACACGTTTGGTACATTGACAGGCTTTCCAATATGGTCTGCTACTGATAGTAAGCTATCAGTTTTTTTAAACTTCACGACCAGTCTCGCTGCCATAGCAACACTTGCCGCCGCCTTTTATGCTTACAAGTCTTTCAATTCATGGGAAGAAAGGATCAAAAAGCAACACCGACTTGAACAGTCCGCAATCGCTCTAAAAGAGTTAAGCCAGTCCTATAACGCAATGATGATTGATGTAAGACAACTCTTAATCAATAACTCTCATGACAACAAAATCGAATGCGATTTAGAAAAAGCCACCAACTCAAGAGAACAAGAAAAGGCCATAGATCTACTCTCTCGCCTTAGCATGGAGCGCAGAAGCATAACCATGAACTCAATCGAGAAGTTTCACGTATCATCTTCAGCCTTTGCTTCACAACTCATAAACTGTGAAGCCTTTAATTTTAAAAACATCAGTTCAATCCCAACTGCTGCAGACACACATAGATTTTTAGAAACAATAATGGAAAAAAGAGAGACAGAACTGTCAGCAGAAGATAGCAATAAAGTTGCTTCATTCAATAAAAAGGGCATTGAAGGGATCAGAAGCCTATTTAAAGAAATCTACTCGCCCGACTAAACCACATCATCCAGCTTGCCATTGATCCAAGGCTCAACAAATTGAGTGTACAAGCTCGTAAGATAAGCACGCCATTGCACGTTGTTGTGGGCATCTGGACCTAGAATAGTTAGCAACAGGTACTTCTCTTCAAAATCATCAAAGGCATAAATCAGCCAATAGTCATTATCAGGATCACCCATTCGGGTAGTGCGATAATAGACCTGATCAATTCTAGGGTGTCGTTTAGCCCAAAGATTGGCTAGCTCTTGTGTTTGAGCGAGGTGTATATGGTGAACATGAGGGTGGCTTAATGATGCGTCACGACCATAAAAGTCTGGCTGTTCACCATTAAGCTTGTAGGATTCAAAAGTATTTTTGTGAAGCTCCCAGTCAGGAGCCATTCTAAAAATAGAGGCTGTCTGTACAATCGCCAAGTTAAGCCTTAGCTGGTTGCAGTTGCTCTTTAGAAGTAGGAAACTTGCCGTGTTTTTGAAAGTAAGCAAACACAGCGTCACCAACGGCAGCAGCTGACTTAACGTCTTTCGCGGTCGCTTTTGGCTTTTCTTGTCTTGCTTTAGGTAAAGGCATGGTAATTAACCTCAATGAAATTATGACATCATCGTCAAAATTTTATTGTAAACTCAATTTATCATGTTAGCAAAGATCATTTATGTGCCGCTTTCTACAATTAAGCGCGATTCATATACATATCAATCATCTACATAATTTCATAAAACTACGGCACAATAATATTTTTTGGCTTAAACGCCTACCCCTCCCCCAACGCTTTGCACATCTGTTCTCTCGACTGGGTGTGCATGTAGCGTTTATATCATTCCTGCTTATGTCGTGTGGCTGGTGAATTTAATGTACAAACGATTCCCTCGAGTCTCGCTTTCCTGAAAGGTAAAAAAGGTATACTGTTTTTTATTTGCGTAAGAGGATCTATGAGCCACGATCACAGTCATCATGTTAGTAATTACAATCGTGCGTTTGCCATCGGCATCGTTCTCAATGTCTTTTTTACAACGGTCGAGTTTATTTATGGTTTTGCGGCAGACTCACTCGCGCTGATTGCCGATGCAGGACACAACTTAAGCGATGTGCTGAGTTTATTGCTCGCTTGGGGCGCAAGTGTGTTGGCCAAAAAAGCCGCGACCGAAAAACGTACTTATGGTCTTCGTAAGGTGACTGTGGTGGCGTCTTTGATCAGTGCTGCCATGCTATTGGCGGCATTGGGGGTTATTGCTTGGGAAGCGATAGCGCGTTTCTCAGAACCTGCACCTGTTGCGAGTATTACTATGATGGTAGTGGCTGCGATTGGTGTGGTGATAAATACAGCGACTGCGCTTTTATTTATGGGAGACCATCAGCACGACTTAAACATCAAAGGCGCATTCTTGCACATGGCAGCCGATGCGGCGGTGTCCTTAGGTGTGGTGATTGCTGGCGCACTCATTTGGTGGAAAGGCTGGTTGTGGATCGACCCTGTTATCAGTCTACTGATCGTCGCGGTGATTTTCATAGGCACATGGAATCTACTAAAAGATTCCATGAACTACACACTAGATGCTGTGCCAGACAAAATTGACATGCCAGCACTGAGAAAGTACCTAGAAAACTTGCCAGACGTCGCCCGTATTCATGATCTACACGTTTGGCCGTTAAGCACCACAGAAGTGGCCTTAACCGTGCACTTGGTGATGAAAGACAGTACACCGAGAGGCTTCCTGCACCAAATCCAGCATCATCTACATGATGAGTTCTCGATAGAACACGCTACGATTCAAATAGAAAGCGAAGCAGACGAAGCGCATTGCTCGTTAGAGCATCCGCACTGAAGTATGATTTAAAATTTATACAGCACGCTCAGTCCCAAAGGGTGTGTTTGGCTTTACTCTTTGGCTTCGCTCGTAACCATGGCAGTCTGCCATCCCTGCGTTCTATTTTCTTCAGGAAAAAATAATGAAAGATTTATTGCTCATAAATAATAGATTTGCTGCTTCTGCGGTACTTGTTATCGGAGCATTGTCGATTAATGGCTGCGCTGAAAAATCCCCCCATCCAGAAAATTTTGGCGTAGGTGCAAACCCAACGTTACCTGAACCAGAGCACGACTTGATACCGACGTTAAAAATTGCGCCGGCGATAGGATGGCCTGCTGATAAAACGCCAGTAACTGTTAAAGGCACACAGGTAAACCTGTTTGCCAAAGGATTAGACCACCCTCGTTGGTTGTATGTTTTGCCCAATGGCGATGTGCTTGTTGCCGAAACTAACGCTCCGGCCAAACCAGATGGCAACAAAGGATTGAAAGGTTGGGTGATGGGATTGGTCATGAAGCGCGTTGGAGCAGCTGTACCAAGCGCTAATCGCATCACTCTACTACGCGATAGCACTGGCGATGGCGTTGCTGATATTCAAACTGTATTTTTACAAAACCTTAACTCCCCTTTTGGCATCGCCTTAGTGGGTAATACTTTGTATGTCGCTGATTCGGATGCAATTTTAGGTTTTCCATATCACACGGGCGATAAGCAAATTACAACACCTGGAAACAAGCTAGTAGATTTGCCAGCGGGCCCTATCAATCATCATTGGACGAAAAACATTCTCGCCAGTGCCGATGGTACTCAGCTTTATGTCAGCGTTGGTTCTAACAGTAATGTCGGCGAAAACGGCATGGAAGCGGAAGCAAAGCGCGCGGCGATTTGGCAAGTGGATATTAACTCTGGCGCCTCTCGGGTCTTTGCCAGCGGTTTGCGCAACCCAAATGGTATGGCGTGGGAGCCTACGACAGGGAAATTGTGGACGGTAGTTAACGAGCGCGACGAACTGGGTAATGACCTAGTGCCAGATTATTTAACCTCGGTAATCGATGGCGGATTTTATGGCTGGCCGTACAGTTATTACGGGCAACATATTGATACCCGAATTCAACCGCAACGTCCTGATCTTGTCGCCACAGCCATTGCGCCAGATTACGCGCTAGGCTCACACGTAGCGCCTCTCGGTTTAACTTCATCTACCGGAACTAGCCTACCCTCAACGTTCAGCAATGGTATGTTTATAGGCGAACATGGTTCATGGAATCGTCGCCCACCGAGCGGCTATAAGGTTGTTTTCGTTCCCTTTGTTAATGGACAACCTTCCGCGAATCCTATCGATGTCGTGACTGGCTTTCTTAGTGAAGATGGCGATGCCTATGGTAGACCGGTTGGCGTAACCATTGATAAAACTGGCGCATTATTAGTAGCGGATGATGTGGGTAATACAATTTGGCGAGTGAGCAAAAACTAAGACTCAACATTTATTTATCAACACTCGAATGTCAGACAAACTTTGCTCTGACATTCGACCACAAAACAAACATCGGTATTCCTCTTGCCGCTCATTTATTTAAATTTAGAGCGAGCCGACTTAACCGCTTTGCTGAGCGAGTTCCACGCACTATCCATACCTGCTTTTAGATCCTCCCATGCATCATCGTTGGCTTCTTTCAGTTCGGTAATTTTTCGCTTGGCCGATTCTCGCATCGCATGCAGCTCCTCGATTTGTTTCGAGTACTCAATTTGCGCGTCAGCTTCTGAACTGCGGGCTTTTGCTTTGAGCAAATCAATTTCTGCGCTCCACTCGTCTAATTGTGCTTGGAGTTTTTTTTGGTAAGCTTCTTTCATGTTCATTGTCTGATCCTTTTTTTAAAAACATTTAATTACTGTTTTTACAATAGTTGCTAATACCTTTCCATTGGTCCAACCAGCTTGCTCACTCGTGTACCTGCGGTGCCTTTAACGATTGATTCAAGCTCTTCTAATGATCCAATGGCGGCGACTTTGCCGGTCTTCTCGGCAAACTGTCGAGCAGCGTTAACTTTCGGTCCCATGGAACCAGTAGCGAAGTCGTAGTTGGCGAGATCGATAGGATTTATGCTTTTAATGCCACGCTGTTGTGGCGTCGCCCAGTCCAGGTACACCGCCTGAACATCAGTCGCCATGATGTATAAATCGGCCCCCAGTTCCCGCGCGAGTAGTTCGCTGGATAAGTCTTTATCTATCACGGCTTCGACGCCTTTTAGAGAATGATCCGCGTCATACATAGTAGGAATGCCTCCGCCGCCACTGGCAATAACGATGGTGTTTTTTTCTAATAACCAACGAATCGGACGAATTTCAAAAATGCGCTTTGGCAAGGGCGAAGCCACGACTCGACGCCATTTTTTTCCGTCTGGTTTTATCGTCCAGTTGTTGTCTTTGGCGAGTTTATTGGCTTCCGCTTCTTCGTAAACGGGGCCAATAAACTTGGCGGGATTCTTAAACGCGGGGTCTTTCGGATCGACTTCTATCATGGTTAATAGTGTTGCCAATGGCCGTTCAGCGGGAACAAGGTTGCCCATTTCTTGTTCTATCATGTAACCAATCATGCCCTCGGTTTCGGCACCGAGAACATCCAGAGGATAAAGCTCATCCGGCTTATAGGCGTTGCCTTGCAGTGCCAATAAACCGACTTGAGGGCCATTACCATGAGTGATAATTAGCTCATTATTGATGGCTATTTTTGCTAAGGCTTGCGCTGCGATTTTAATATTCTCGCGCTGGGCTTGTGCCGTTAATGGCTCGCCACGTTTTAACAAGGCGTTACCACCCAAAGCCACTACAATTCTCATATTCCAGTCCTTTTAATTAGACGTCATTTCCTGTCAAGTCGTTACGAGTGCAGTAGTCTTGAATGTTAATGACCCAAAGTGGCGACCAACATGGCTTTAATCGTATGTAAGCGATTCTCCGCTTGCTCGAACTGAATACCTGCTTCCGATTCAAACACTTCGTCGGATACTTCCATTTCTTCAATGCCGAATTTTTGGAAGATCTCTTCGCCCACGTCGGTGTCCCGATTATGAAAAGCGGGTAAGCAATGCATAAACTTGGTGTTGCTGTTGCCAGTCGCCTTCATCAAATCGCTATTTACACGGTAAGGCGTGAGTAATTTGATGCGCTCTTCCCAAACAGAGTCAGGCTCGCCCATAGAAACCCACACATCCGTATGAATAAAATCACAGTCTTTCACTGCGGCGTTTACATCTTCGGTAATAGTAAGTGTCGCGCCATAGCGTTTTTCTAATTCTCGTGCAGGTTTTAAGAACTCGTCGCTCGGCCATAAGGATTTAGGCGCAGCAATACGCACATCCATACCCATTAAGCAGCCCGCAATCATCAATGAATGCCCCATATTGGAATGAGCATCGCCAACAAAGGCATAGCTGATTTTATTCAACGGTTTGCCGCTGTGCTCGCGCATAGTGAGCAAATCCGCCAACATTTGTGTTGGATGAAATTCGTCGGTTAAACCGTTATAGACTGGCACACCAGCGTATTTCGCTAGCTCTTCTACAACATCCTGACCAAAGCCACGATATTCAATCGCATCAAACATACGACCCAACACGCGAGCTGTATCTTTCATGGATTCTTTCTTACCGATTTGCGAACCAGAAGGGCCTAAATAGGTGATCTGTGCGCCTTGATCAAACGACGCCACTTCAAATGCACACAAGGTACGAGTCGAGGACTTCTCAAAAATCAGACAGATGTTTTTACCCTTCAAGCCCTGCTGTTCCATGCCTGAGTACTTCGCACGCTTTAAATCGCGAGACAAATCCAACAAAAAACTCACATCTCGCTGGCTAAAATCCAACAATTTTAAAAAATTCTTATTTCGTAAATTAAACAAAATATTTACACCTTATATCTTATTGATTAAAAAATACCCACAACTACTGATGACGAAAAAAACTGCAGCATCATGACGTAGCGAGCACTAATACCTACTTAGAAAGAGACAAGGCAAAAGTAGACGAATCTACTTTTAACCATGTATTAACGAGCGTAGCGTTCATGAATTAAGAAGCATCATTAATAAGAGACAGGATCACGCCACACCGGACACGTCATACAATGACCGCCGCCTCGGCCTCGGCCTAGCTCTGCCCCGCTCACGGTAATCACTTCCACGCCCGCTTTGCGAAGCAAGGTATTGGTGTAGGTATTTCTGTCATAAGCGACGACAACACCAGGCTCCAGCGCGATAACGTTGTTGCCATCGTCCCATTGCTCGCGTTCTTTCTGATAATGGTCGCCACCAGTTTGCACGACGTTGAGTTTTTTGATGCCTAAGCAGTCCGCTGCGAGTTCAAATAGGTGTTTCTTTTCTTTACGGAAATCAATTTGTCCAGCGTGATCACCTGGCCGCAGGCTGTAGCATTGGATCTCATCACAAACATCGGTAAAGGCGGTTACAACGTCGCGATCACAATGACTGAATACAGTATCAAGGTGCATAGCAGATCGAGAACGTGGCATTTGGCAAGCTATCACACGGGTAGCTGCACCTTGCTCGAACAATCGTTTGGCAATTTGTCCAACGGCTTGAGGTGAAGTACGTTCACCCATACCGATTAACACGCTGCCATTGCCCCACGCCATGACATCGCCGCCTTCTGCGGTGGCTGGACCATGATCCTGATCTGGATCGCCCCACCAGATTTTGAAATCGCCATTGTTAAAGGCTGGCGCAAATTCGGGATGGAAACGATACACCGCGGTGACCAACAAGGTTTCTGGTCGACGTGCTGGCCAAAACATTGGATTGACTGTGACGCCGTTATAGATCCAACTGCTGTTATCACGTGGAAACTGAGTATTAGGAAGTGGAGGAATAACAAAACCATCACCACCGAGATAATTACCAAACATGCCATGAGGCTTAAAAGGCAATTCGTGAACGGAAATCCCGCCAATCAAGTAAATGGCTAATTGCTCGGCAGACATATCATCAAGCCAGCTGCGCAACTCATTTAACATGCCAACGCCCACTTGATTTTCGCTAATGCGGCGGTCAAGAATCCAATTTCGAGCGCCTTTATCGCGCACGGTTTCTTCTAATAATTGACCAAATTCCAGCACTTTTACGCCACGACTTTCCATTTTCATGCAAAAGTCCATGTGGTCGGTACGTGCCTGCTGAACCCATAACACATCGTCGTACAACAATTCCGCGGCATTGCCGGGAGTAAGACGAGAATGAGCAAGACCCGGACGGCAAACGATAACTTTACGCAGTTTGCCAACTTCGGAGTGAACGCCAAATTCGATCATAGTTTTTTCCTTTTAGTGAGAACGCACTAATGAGAACGTCTCACGACTATTGATAGGTGAAAATGTGCTTTATTTAGTTTTATGTATTGATTCACATAGCCGAATAGGTAACGGCTTATTCAATTAATGCGATAACACTGAGAGAGCCCATAATGATGAGACAAAGGATTAACAGCAGCGGCCAAATGAAGCGCAGCCATCTTTCATAAGGGACTTTCGCAATAGCAAGCCCACCCATCACCACAGCAAAAGTAGGATTAAATAAATTCACTAAACCATTGGCAGACTGGTACGCCGTCACCACCAATTCTCGGCCCACGCCAGAGAAATCAGCCAGCGGCGCCATGATCGGCATAGTTAACACCGCCAAACCAGACGAAGAAGGAACAAAGAATGACATCAACACTTCAATACCAAACATCACGTTGATAAACATCACATTCGACAAACCGCTTAGGCTTTGTTCGCCCAAATGCAAAATGGTATCTGTCATGTGACCTGCGTCCATGATGACGACTATGCCACGAGCAATACCAATGATGATGGCGACACCTAATAGATCTCGTGCGCCATTAATAAAGACTTCCGTGAAGGTTTTTTCGCCCATCCAAGTAACAAAACCGATCAGCACAGACGAAGCAATAAAGAGCGCGCCCATTTTTGCCATCCACCAGCCTTGGCTCGACACCCCCCAAATCATCACCGCAAAGGTTAAAGCAAAAATCACCAAGACAAACTTCTGATTCAGCGTCAGCATAGCCTCGCCATCGGTATGAACTTTTTTACAAAATTGCGCATCGATGTCCGCTTTATGATCCGCTACAATAGACAATTCTGGGTTTTGTTTAATTTTTGCCGCATAGCGCATCACATACACCACACATGCTAGCCATCCCGTTAGCAAAATAAAGAAGCGTAAAACCATGCCTTGCGTGAAGGGAATATCGGCAGCATTAGCGGCGATAACGGTCGCAAACGGATTAATGGTGGAACCAAGCGTTCCTATGCCAGCACCCAACAAAATAATGCCAACCACCACTACAGAGTCGTAACCTGCGGCGATCATCACTGGAATCAACAAGGCATAAAATGCCAGCGATTCTTCCGCCATTCCATAGGTGCTGCCGCCGATAGCAAACAGCGCCATCAGAATCGGAATCATCCATTTTTCATGGCCTTTCAGCTTCACCATTGCGCGTGAAATCCCCGTATCAATCGCGCCTGTTTTGGTGACGACACCTAGAAATCCACCAATAATTAACACGAACAAAGCCACATCAATGGCGGCAGCTTCGTAACTGTCTGGATTATAAAAACCCGCAATAGGCGCAAGGAAAACATCCACCACACCTTGTGGGTCAGAGTCCACTTGCTGATACGTACCCGGCACAGGCACTTCCTTACCTAGCGTTACATTTTCAACACGTTCGTATTGGCCTGCGGGCACAACCCAAGTGCCTGCTGCCACCAAGGCAATCAGCAAAAACAAAATAGTATAAGCTGTTGGAAATTTAAATGTCATCATTAACATCCTGTGAAAATACGGGTACTTTTTAAAAAATAAAAACCACAAATTGAACATTCAAAAACACGATACAAACCATGCTTTTATTAAATTAAAAAGACAATTAAAACATTCTAAAAAACTGATGGTGGTCACATTTTTATTAGATAACAAAAAAGCACCTTGACAATATTTCCCATTATCAAGATGCTTACCTTTGAAATTACTATTCTTTATTTTCTTTTAATATATCCGCTGGAAATTCTACTGAATTAATAGTTAAACCATTTAGAATAGCAGCAGGTCTAGACATTTCGGTATTCGAAATGACAATATCTACTCGACGATTATGCTGACGACCAAGTTTAGATTCATTGGTATCTAATGGATTACTCTCCCCATTTGCAACCACCGTTAAGCGACCAGAATTGATACCTTTACCAACTAAATACTCTCTGACTGCTGAAGCTCGGTGCTGAGATAATTTAAGATTAAGAGCTTTACTACCCACGCTATCAGTGTTGCCTTCTATCACAATGCTGCGGTCAGCATACTTATTCAGAAAGACAACTAGCTTATCTAAATCAGTCAACACATTAGGTTGAAGCTGGGCCTTCCCTGTTGCAAAAGACAAATCACCCAGAGTCATAATCATGCCGCGATTGGTCGCTTTTGCATTTAGCATTCCAAGTTGTCGCTGGAATTCTTGACTACGATTGTGCTCTGCATTGGCTTCCATACGCAGCTTTTCCGCATCGGCTTTAGACTGCATAGCATCACTACGCGCCATATTCACTTCGCGATCTCTTGCCGCTAATTTGGCCTCGTTACGCTGCTGACTAAGCTGCTTGCGTTCTAAAACCAACAGGCGACTTTTTGCCCGTGCTTCAGCAATATCGACCTTACGATCTGCAACCATTACAAGATGACGACCTAGTACTTCATCCTTTCTTGGCTGTTCTGCAGACAGCAATGCTTGTTCAGCGTCGTTAAATTCTAACGGCGCAGATTGAGTCAGCTGAGAATCTATTTGCAAATGAATTAACTTGGCACGTACGTTATCCGCGCCCTCTGGCTTAGATGCTGGCGCAGAACAACCAGACAGTACAAGCAAGGATGCCATACCAGCCACTTGATAAAATCGAATATTTAATGCACTCATGAGCCCGCTCCCATATTGCGATCCATTTCTTGTTTCAAGACCTCAATGCCCTCTTTTATTTCATCATTCACCTGCTGCTCTTTAATCAAGGTCGCTTTGGCGGATGCTAACTCGGCATTTACTTGAGACTCTTGCGCTAAGTAAACGGCTAAAGGCATTTGCTCCATTTCTATTGCTGCCCGTGCTTGCTGTAGCTTATTTCGTGCTTCAACTAGTTCAGGTGATGGATAACCGTTAACGCCATTCCTATCTGCATCGGCAATGGCCGTTTCTGCGGCTTGTAAAGCGCCGTACATCTTGGGCTGTGGATTATTCGAACAGGCTGTCAGTAAGACAACTACCGCCACCACAGATGAGCTTTTCAGCGCATGACGACACGATGAAAAAAACAATCCTTTCATAATTTGACTCATAAATTATGTCCTCTTAAATCCCTTAAGCATGCTCTGATGAGCTATGAGGGTGTTGAAATAAAAACAATTAAAAACTGTCGAACTTCGAACTAGAACTCAGGCACATACTTTAATTATTAAAAATCTCTTTTTAAAAAATTAAATACAACTCAATCAATTTACATCAATTTTTTGCCCCCTGTATGTACGCCAACACACAAAGAAAAAATCATCCGATAGAAAATACCTCATAAAAATTAAATTAATAAAAAATATTAATAACTAATAGAGCATCAAAATATTCCCACTAAAATATTTACACAATAACCCACTCTATAAAAAACAAAGTGCATATAAATGCACTGTGTACGCAAACGCACTGACGAAATAAATTAAGAAGAATAGGCTCTAGCAACAAATCATTTGACCACCAGCATCAGCTGACTAAATCAAACATAAGGAATGCTTCACCATGAATTACCAAAGTGTTAACCCTTACGATGGCAAGATTCAAAAATCCTTTGAGAATATCAGCGATAAAGAACTTGAAGATAAAATGGCAACCGCCGCTGAGTGTTATCAAATCTGGCGTAATAAAAGCTACGACGAGCGTGCCGTTATCATCGCCAAAGCGGGAGAGATACTGCATGCCCGTGCGGATGAATTCGCCAAAAAAGCAACACTTGAGATGGGTAAACGAATCGACGAAGCCCGTGGCGAGGTCGAATTCAGCGCCCGAATCATGGCGTATTACGCAGAAAACGCAGAACGCTTTCTTGCCCCAGTCAAACTCGACCCAACTCGCGGCGAAGCGTACATGGAAAGCAGCCCGATTGGCTTGATCCTTTGTGTTGAACCTTGGAACTTTCCTTACTATCAATTAGCGCGAGTCGCTGGCCCGCATCTCATGGCTGGCAACGTCATCTTGATCAAACATGCGGCCTGCGTACCACAATGCGCCGTTGCCTTTGATGAATTATTGACAGAAGCTGGCGCTCCTGCAGGCTTGTATACCAATTTATTTATCTCTCACGAACAAGCCAACAATCTAATTGGTGATCCTCGTATAAAAGGCGTCGCGCTAACCGGTAGCGTCCCAGCTGGCAGCGCGGTTGCATCTAGTGCAGGTCATCACCTTAAAGTATCGTCCATGGAATTAGGTGGCAGTGATGCGTTTATCGTCCTTGAAGATGCCGATCTAGAAAAAGCCGTCAAATGGGCAGTATGGGGGCGCATGTACAACGCAGGCCAAACCTGTTGCGCAGCAAAACGCTTTATCGTTATCGAAGAATTAGCCGACAAATTTCTGGATAAATTTCAGGCTGCACTTAGCGCACTCAAACCTGGCGACCCAATGGACCCCAAAACCACCCTTGGCCCTTTGTCTACTGAATCCGCGTTAATCGGTTTGCTCAAGCAAGTGGATGCCGCAGTCGAGCATGGTGCAAAAGTACTGATCGGTGGCCAACGCTTCGATCAAAAAGGCGCTTTCATGCAGCCCACTATTCTCACCGATATCACACCAGACAACCCAGCATACCGTGATGAATTCTTTGGCCCAGTTGCGATGTTTTTCCGCGTGAAAAACGAAAACGAAGCGATTGCGCTGGCAAACGACTCTGACTTCGGTCTTGGCGGTTCGGTTTACACCAAAGACATCGAACGTGGCAAACGTGTCGCCAGCCAAGTTGAAACCGGCATGATGTTCATCAACAACATCGACTGGACGGATGCAGAATTACCTTTCGGTGGTATTAAGAATTCGGGGTACGGGCGTGAACTCGGCAACATGGGGATTCAGGAATTCGTTAACAAAAAACTGGTACGCCTAGCCACTCTCGACGCGCCAGAATAAGGATCTCGTCATGTATGTGAACCTTGCCATTTTAAAAGAAACGCATCCCCATGAAAGACGCGTTTCCTTGGTGCCATCACTCACCGCTAAGTTAATCAAACTTGGCGCTCGGTTGCATATGCAATCGGGCGCTGGCGATGCGGCTAAGCTGTCAGATTCCGCCTATCAAGACGTCATTTTCATGGATGACCGCCATGCCTTGGTCGAAGACGCAGATGTGGTGTTAGCGGTTCAGCCGCCCGCTATGTCGGTCATTAACGCCATGAAACCGGGCGCAATATTGATTTGTTTCGTTTATGCGGCGAATGAACCTGAGTTTGTTCAATGCCTGCTCACAAAAAAGATTACCTGTTTTGCTATGGAACGCATTCCACGTATCTCTCGTGCTCAGTCAATGGACGCGTTATCAAGTCAATCGGCTTTAGCGGGGTATTATGCGGTCGCCCTTGGTATGAGCAATATGACTAAGGTGCTACCTAAAATCACCTCGGCGGCAGGCGTCATTGGCCCAGCCAAAGTCTTAGTCATGGGCCTTGGTGTCGCAGGACTGGAAGCCATAGCTACAGCGCAACGACTGGGCGCGGTCGTTGAAGGCTACGATGTTCGCCCAGAAACCAAAGAACAAGCATTGTCTCTAGCAGCAACCTTTGTCGACACAGGTGTTGATGCCACAGGCAAAGGCGGTTATGCCCGAGAACTTACGGCGGAAGAAAAAATCACCGTCAATAAAGCCCTAACAAAACACATTCAAGCAGCCGATTTGATCATCACCACTGCCGCTATTCCGGGTAAAGCTTCCCCCAAACTAATTAGCAAAGCACAAGTCTCTGGCATGAAACGCGGCTCGGTGATCGTCGATTTGTCTGCTGATGGTGGTGGTAATTGCGACGCATCAACACCCGGCGAAACGACTCATATTGATGGCGTCACGATAATCGCTCCATTAAACGTGCCATCCATGCTCGCAGTGGATGCCAGCGAGCTTTACGCCAAGAACCTGTTCAACCTGCTCGCCCTAATGATGAAGAACAACATAGTCACTATCGATTGGGAAGACGAAGTGCTTGCCGATACTGCTCTCACACACGATGGCAAGCTTTGCAACGCCACTAAAACAGATAAAACAGATAAAACAGATAAAAAAGCCAAAGCAAAATCTCGATCTAAATAGCCTAAAAAACCGATAACCAAATTAGACAACCAAACCGCAAAAACGGTTTGAATAGCATAGGAAGTGAGTGATGAGTTTTGATTTCACGATTACGGGCTTTGTCGCCCTGTACATATTCATGCTGGCAGGATTCGCAGGCTGGGTCATCATCGGCAATGTGCCAGCTATTTTGCATACACCGCTGATGTCCGGTTCCAATTTCATACATGGCATTGTGGTCGTTGGTGGGCTTTACACACTCATTAACGCCAGCACGACGCAGGAACAAGTTATTGGCTTTTTTGCTGTTCTGCTAGGCGCCGGCAATGCTGCAGGAGGCTACGCGGTGACAGATCGGATGCTGGCGATGTTTAAGAGCAGTGAACCAGCCAGCAAACCACATCGCAGCCACGCTTCGAAAAAGAAACACTAAGGACACAATCATGCTCACTCTTTTAGCGCAACTGACTATCGGCGCTGCCAACCTTGTGGCCGCTTTTCTTTTTCTCTTTGGTCTCAAACGCATGTCCTCACCAGCCACCGCCGCGTCTGGCATTCGTTTGGCTGGCATCGGCATGGTCGCCGCTGTGTTGGCAAGCTTTCTCTACGTTTTGAACATTGATGACAGCGTAAAGCCTTATCTACTAATGAATATCACCCTCGCCTTGCTGGCCCTTGCAATTGGCGGTGTCGGCGCATGGCTTGCCGGACGTAAGGTCGCCATGACGGCTATGCCGCAAATGGTCGCCATTTATAACGGTATGGGCGGTGGTGCAGCAGGTGCCATCGCCGCAGTGGAGTTATTTGGCAATAACGCCCATGACGCTAGTCAATTGATTGTTACCTTACTTGGTGCATTAATCGGTGCCATTTCTATGTCCGGCTCTGTGATTGCCTGGGCAAAACTGCAAGGCGTAATCAATAAGCCATTAAGAATAAAGAGCCAACAAATCATCAATGGAGTGGTCTTTCTTGCTGCCATCGCTGTGGCAGGCTGGATCGTCTTTGTCACACTGAGTGGCGTTAATCCGCTTCTATCCATTTCAAGCTGGACTTACATCTTCTTCGCCATTGCTCTGATATTCGGCATATTAATGACCCTACCAATTGGCGGTGCAGACATGCCCGTGGTGATCTCTATCTACAACGCCTTCACTGGTCTGGCAGTGGGTCTTGAAGGCTTCGTTTTAGGCAATCCGGCTTTGATGATTGCCGGCATGGTGGTTGGTGCCGCTGGCCTATTACTAACCTTGCTAATGGCAAAAGCCATGAACCGATCCGTCGCTAATGTGTTGTTTACCAATTTCGGTGACATTGTTAAGGCCAAACATGGCGCGATAAAAGGAACCGAGCGAGAAACCGCAGCGTCAGATGCTGGTATTGAAATGCGCTATGCATCAAGCGTTATCATAGTGCCAGGCTACGGTCTTGCTGCTGCTCAAGCACAACAAAAGCTCTACGAATTTGTCAAATTACTCCAAGCCGCAAAGGTTTCCGTCAAGTTTGCTATTCACCCTGTTGCTGGCCGTATGCCGGGGCAAATGGACGTGTTATTGGCCGAAGCTGGTGTTCCTTACGATATTATTTTCCAACTTGATGACATCAATGAAGAATTCGCCACAACGGATGTGGTGCTAGTAATTGGCGCCAATGATGTAGTCAACCCTGCAGCAAGAACAGATAAGTCCTCACCCATTTTCGGTATGCCGATCTTGAACGCTGACAAAGCCAAACAGGTTTATGTCATCAAGCGAGGCCAAGGCAAAGGTTATTCGGGCATCGTCAATGCCCTGTTCTACTCACCCAATTGCAACATGGTATTTGGTGATGCTCAGGCCGTACTGATCAAAATGATCGAATCCGTGCGTAGTTTGGGTAAGGCGTCATCCTAAAAGAATCTTCGCTAAAGAGAGCCTATTCACACTCTCTTTATTTAGCACATTAACTCAATAGGAACCTGTTATGACTAAAAAAATGCAAGCGGCTGTCGTCGAACAATTCGGCGAAGGCCTCCTTCTTAAAGAAATGGACATTCCGACTCCAGGTCCGGGACAGATTCTGGTTAAAACCGAAGCCTGTGGTGTTTGTCACACCGATTTGCATGCTGAAGCTGGCGACTGGCCGGTGAAACCCTCTCTTCCGTTCATTCCCGGTCATGAAGGCATCGGTATTGTGGTGGCACTAGGTGAAGGAGTTACAGCGGTAAAAGAAGGCGATCGTGTCGGTGTGCCTTGGCTCTATTCTGCCTGTGGTCATTGTGAACATTGTCTTGCTGCTTGGGAAACCGTGTGTGGCGAAGCCGAGTTCGGCGGCTACACCAAAAATGGTGGTTTTGCTGAATACATACTCGCCAACCCAAATTACGTGGCTCACATTCCTGCTGGCTTATCTGCCACAGAAGCTGCGCCGCTGATCTGCGCGGGCATTACCACCTACAAAGGTCTTAAAGAAACCAAAGCAAAACCAGGTGACTGGGTGGTTATTTCTGGTATCGGTGGCCTTGGTCATTTGGCTGTTCAATACGCTAAAGCCATGGGCTTGCACGTTTGTGCGGTTGATATCGATGATAAAAAGCTCGAACACGCCACCCAACTTGGCGCGGATGCAGTGGTCAATGCCAAACACGAAGGCGCGATTGAAGCCGTAATCAAGGCAACAAACGGCGGTGGTCATGGCGTATTAATCACCGCACCTTCACTGATTGCTTTTAATCAAGGGGTTGCCATGACACGTAAACGTGGCATTTGTGTATTGGTTGGTTTGCCACCGGGTGAATTCCCAGTGCCGTTATTCGATGTGGTTGCTAACTGCGTCACCATTCGCGGCTCGTTCGTGGGCACACGCCAAGATATGGCCGAAGCATTAGCCTTTGCTGCCGAAGGCAAAGTAAAAGCTGACATTGAGCTACAGCCATTGTCTGCCATTAACGATGTCTTTAAACGTCTGGAAAATGGTGATGTTCCGTCACGAGTGGTTATTGATTTCGCATCGAGCTGAGTTAGTCCATTAACAGCTAAGTACTAACACCCTTCCCTCGGTTAACGCCGAGGGATTCTTTATTACAAGCTACCTAATTTAAAGGGATAACTTCTTATGCTACGCAGCATGAACGATTTAGAAAAATACACCATTGCTGCCAGCGACGGTCATGTGGGTATGGTAAAGGACGTTTTGTTTGATGACTTAACGTGGGTGGTCCGCTATTTCGTAGTGGAAACAGGTCTTTGGCTGATGCATCGTAAAGTTCTTATCTCTCCGATTTCTATTCAAAAACCCAACCGCTGGGAGCATATCCTTCCGGTGTTAATTACCACAGACCAAGTAAAAAACAGCCCAAACATTGACACAGACCAACCTGTTTCGCGCCAGCATGAAATGGATTATCTGGGGTTTTATGGCTATCCAAGTTATTGGGGAGGCACGGGATTATGGGCCGGAGGCATGTACCCTTATTTGATGTATCCAGGCTATATCGACTCGCTAAATGGAGACGAAGAGATCCACAAGGCAGAAGTGGCTCATCAAGCCGTTTACGAAGCAGTAAACCAAGAACATCTAGCCACCAATGAGTCAACAAACCAAGAAAACCATCAAAACAAAGACCCTAATTTGCGTAGTTGCCAAGCCATCATTGACTATCACGTTCACGCGAAAGATGGCGATATTGGTCATATTGCCGAAATATTAGTAGAAGAAAACACCTGGGCTGTACGCTATTTGGTAATCAACACCAGCAATTGGTGGGGAGGACATCAAGTACTGATCTCACCAGAATGGATCAAAGACATTGATTGGCTGGACGAATCTCTCACTATCGATCTGACTCGCCAATTGGTCAAAGACTCACCAGAATACAACTCAACCGAGCAGATTAATCGACACCAAGAAGCGGAAATGTATGAGCATTACGGGCTAACTGGTTATTGGGCTCGTGCGCCAAAAGCCAATCTAGTGGTACCACAATGAAACCATTAACGATTCCTCAACCAAGCCACTGGGAATCCGGGGTTGACTCACAACGCGGGCAATCTGATCGGCTGCCACATGCCCTTCTCAGTACAGTTCAAATGACCGAAGCTGACCGATTAACTATTGCCTATGGCATCAATGCAATCACTCTAATGGAAAATGCTGGCCGTCCTGTGGCAGACGCGATTATGAATCGCTGGAGCTTGCGGCCGGTATTGGTACTTTGCGGTCCCGGCAACAATGGCGGTGATGGTTTTGTCACCGCTCGGCGTTTGGCTGAAGCAAACTGGCCAGTGCGCGTCGCGTTACTCGGCACTCGTGATCAGCTTCGTGGCTCTGCAGCACATCATGCTTCTCTTTGGAATGGCCCCGTTGAAACGCTCACGCCTGCTGCACTAAACGGCGCGGAATTGATTGTCGATGCGATATTTGGCGCGGGTCTAACTCGTCCCTTAGAAGGTGCGGCAGCCGACACTCTTGCGGCAGCAGCGGCTAAAAAATTGACCATCATCGCGGTTGATGTGCCAAGCGGGTTAATGGGCGACACTGGCGAAAATATGGGCGCGGTACCTTGCGCCCTCACTCTAACCTGCTTTCGTAAAAAGCCCGGCCATCTGTTACAACCTGGGAAAAGCTTATGCGGTGAACTGGTCGTCGCCGATATAGGAACACCCGCTTCCGTGTTTGCCAGCATTCCCCCTGATACTTTTGAGAATCACCCCGCGTTATGGGCTGACGATTTGCCATTATTAAATCAACATAGCAACAAATACAGCCGAGGACATGCGCTGGTTTGGGGCGGCTGGCCAGCCACTGGCGCGGCTCGCATGGCGGCTTTGTCAGCGGCTCGTGTCGGCGCTGGACTGACAACAGTCGCGGTGGACATGAGCCAGAGTTACCTTACCCTTTCTGTGTATGCTGCAACACTGACCAGCATTATGGTCAAGCCAATTCATCGACATCAAGACTTGGCTATACTGCTTGCTGATAAACGCATTACAGGTTTACTGATTGGTCCCGGTGCAGGTGTTGGTCCCGACACCCAAGCACGAGTATTGACCATGTTAAAGTCTGGACAGGCAACCGTTCTCGATGCCGATGCGCTTACTTCATTCCAACATACGCCAACCGATCTTTTTGATGCGATCACCGGCCCATGCGTGCTGACACCACATGAAGGCGAATTCAGTCGTTTATTCAAAGGTGTGGTTGATTCTTCGTATAACGACAAGCTATCTCGCGCTCGTGCTGCAGCTAAAGCAAGTGGTGCCATCGTCATACTTAAGGGCAATGATACCGTCATCGCCGCCCCAGATGGACGTGCCATCATCAATGCTAATGCGCCATCAACTTTGGCAACCGCAGGATCTGGCGATGTGTTGGCAGGCATAGCGCTCGGTCTACTTACACAAGGCATGGAACCTTTTCTTGCCGCTGCGGCGGCCGTTTGGTTGCAAGGTGCAGCAGCAAACAACTTTGGACCAGGATTAATCGCGGAAGATTTACCCTATCGCTTGCCTGCCGTCTTTAAACAACTGGCCCTGCTGATGAAACAAACAGACCGCCATTTTTCAGAAATAGAAATGACAACCGAATTTTCTGCATCTCATTAAGGGAAATAGACAGATTCGCACAGCTCAAAAACGAACGGCTCTGTACTTTTCATTCATCTATTTTGATCGGAGACTGACCATGCAATTCAATGATTATTACAAAACGCTAGAAGTAGAACTCACCGCATCGACAAGAGAAATCAGAGAGTCTTATCGCAAACTTGCCCATAAATATCATCCAGATATTTCTGAGCAATCAAATTGCGAGCCAATATTCAAAAAAATTACTGAAGCCTATGCGGCGCTCAAACCAGCAAACAAACAATCAGCTCACAGAAGCTCGTCAATGAATGATGTCATCACACTAAAACATCATTTCAGATGAGTGAATCAGGCTGACTTTTTCGGCAACACATAGGGCAATAAACGATCAGTCTCTGTCTTCACGACGGCGTAACATTCGCAGCTCAATTCTTCGAGTTTTGATCTGTCTAACACGGTGATATGACCTCGGTGATAATCGATCACGCCGAGCTTTTGTAATTTGCCAGCGGCTTCGGTGACGCCTTCACGGCGTACGCCTAACATGTTGGCAATCAATTCTTGGGTCATGGTGAGATGGTTATCGGGCAAACGATCTAAAGACAATAACAACCAGCGGCATAATTGTTGGTCGATAGAATGGTGCCGATTGCATACAGCGGTTTGCGCCATTTGCGTGATCAAGGATTGCGTATAACGCAGCATCAACTCCAGTAGCTTACCGTGTCGATTAAACTCTTCCGTTAGCATGCTGCCTTTTAGGCGATACGCATATCCAGCGCTTTGCACGACGGCTCGGCTAGAAGTACTTTCACCACCCATAAATAAGGCAACGCCAATCAAACCTTCATTGCCAACCACGGAAATTTCGGCAGACGCGCCACTTTCCATCACGTAAAGCAAAGACACGATGGCATCAACAGGAAAGTGTACATAAGCCAATTTGTCGCCCGCTTCGTACATCACCTGCCCTAATTCCAGTTTTTCCAACTCAAGAAAAGGAAAGATACGAACTTGAACTTCCTCAGGTAAAGCGGCTAATAAATGATTCTGTAATGGTGAAAAGGTCGTATCGATTGCATCATGCATAGGAAGGATCTTAGGTATTTTTCAAATGAGAAATCAGGTCGCAACAAAGCGATAGAATGGCATATTCATCTTTTTGCTACTCAAAGTTCTGTGCGCTAGCGAACACACTACTCTTTATTTTATGATTTACTCACTGAAATCATGATCTAGATTCTAATTTAAAGCATTAAATCCAGATAACACATCGGATAACTCTTCATCGATGTCACTTTGACGCAGACGGTGAAAGGTTTGATTAAGGTTTTCTTGTATCTCATCAATGTTCTTTTCGGCTCGTTGCATGGCGGCAAGTCGGCTGGCGTTCTCACTGGCAAGCGATTCAGCACAGGCTCGAAAAAGACTAACAAACAGATATTCACGCACAAAAGCACGACGTGTTTGATCTTGATCTGGCATCACTTCCACAAGGTTATTACTTGGCCAGTCAATAGTAACAAGCTCTCGCTGCCAAGCGGCGTCCAAAGGCAAAAGCTGCTGACTCACGGGTCGAGAAATCGAATTATCTTCTAGTTTATGGTGAAACAAAAACACTTGATCAATCAGACCCTGATCTCGTTTTGCCTCCAGTTCGATTAAAATTTCGCCTACCAATCCCGTAATGGTGTTGATCGAATGGGGTAATTCAAAGCTTGCTTCGGTCTTTAAATCCGTATCTAACAAGCGAGACTCAACCCGCTCCCCAACTGCCCAGACCATTTTATTGCCCGATAATCTTGCCAAGGAGTCGACAACAAACTCGACCATCACTTCATTAAACTGTCCGACTAGACCTTGATCCGAACCAAACACAATCACGCCGATGGCGGGTGCGTCTTTCTGAGATCGATTTACAACCACCGCAGGCTGTTCTAATTGGGTACTTTGCAATAACGACAAACACGCCGATAATCCCAATTGCACGTTTCGATAATAATCATCGAGCGAATGCACGGCCTTTTCATATTGACCAATGCTCGACGATGCGATGGTTTTCATACTTCGCACTACAGATTCTAAGTCTTGGGCGCTGGTAATTTTGTGACGCAAACTTGCGATACTGTCTGTCATCTTGGCTCACCTAAATCTGTGTCAGTGCTGAAGGTTTCAAGCGCTTGGCGTGCAAGTTCTAAAATCACGGCTTTATCTTCTTTGCTTAATTTGTCGGTGCTTTCTAAACGCTCAACCATATCATCGGTAATACTCGCGGCGGCATCCCGAACGGCTTGCTCCGCGGCGGGCATATTGTCTAACTCAATGTCATCAAACAAATCTGCGGTCAAAGCGACTAACACGGCGATTTGTTCTGCCATAGACACAGGCGCAAATTCAGGCTGTTTCAAGCAGGCTCGAATGCGTCGACCATGTTCAATGATTTTCAGCGTGTCGTCGTCTAACCTAGCGCCAAAACGCGCGAAGGTTTCCAATTCTTCAAATTGCGCATAAGCCAATTTAAGATCCACCGTGACGCCTCGATACGCGGCTCTTTGTGCTTTACCACCCACCCGAGACACAGATTTCCCCACATCAACCGCAGGCAAAATACCCAGTTCAAATAAGGCAGGCGAAAGGTAAATTTGCCCATCGGTAATGGAGATAAGATTGGTCGGAATGTACGCCGAAATATCCTGCGCTTCGGTTTCAATAATTGGCAACGCCGTCAATGAACCGCCGCCGAGTTCCTTGCTCAGATGCGTCGCTCTTTCTAACAAACGCGAATGAATATAAAAAATGTCGCCGGGAAAGGCTTCTCGTCCTGGTGGACGACGCAACAATAAAGACAATTCACGATACGCACGAGCGTGATGCGTCAAATCATCGTAGACAATCAGCACATCACGACCCTGTTCCATAAAATATTCCGCGATACTGGTCGCCGCATAAGGTGCAACATAGGCTAAGCCCGGTGGCTCGTTGCCTTCTGTCACAACCACGACTGTGTATTCCATCGCACCTTGTTCGCGCAAAGTGGCAATAACCTTGGCAACTCCAGACGCGCGTTGACCAATAGCACAATAGACACACAAGACGTTTTTGCCGCGCTGATTGAGAATCGTGTCCATGGCAATCGCCGTCTTGCCAGTTTGTCGGTCACCAAGAATCAATTCTCGCTGCCCACGCCCGACTGGTATCAAGGCATCAATTACCTTAATGCCCGTTTGCAACGGCACACTCACGCCAGCTCGATTCATAATGGCTGGCGAAGGTCGTTCGATTGGTAAGCGCTCGGTAGTCGCCAGATTGCCCTTGCCATCCAAAGGTTTACCGATTGGATTGATAATGCGACCAACCAAGCCATCGCCAACCGGCACATCGACCACGTGACCAAGTCGTTCGACTTCATCACCAGCTTGCAAATGCCAGTACTCGCCAAGCAATACCACGCCAATTTCGTCTTCATCGACATTAAACGCGATGCCATAAATATCACCGGGAAAAAGCAATAACTCGTCGTAGCCAACATTAGGCAAGCCAGATACCTTGGCAATCCCCGTGGCCACACTGGTAATCTTACCGATTTCCCGTGGTGACAAAGCGGGTTCGAACGATTCCCGAGCCTGTTTTAAATCAGCAAATAACCCGTCAAACATCGACATCATGAAGCCTGCTCTTGGCTTTTCTCAAGCTCAGGGCTTTCGTCTTGAACAGCATTATGAGACAGCATCACGTCATTGACTCGCTTAGTCAGCGTAGTCAGGTAATCAGCGATGCTCCAACCAATTTTCTGACCGTGGGAATCGATCTCAATCCCGCTGATCAAATTAGCATCCGTGGCAAATTCAATCACAACACCATCGCCCAATAAGCCATGTAACGCCTTGGTAATCTGGGTAATTTGTTTTTTAGGCAAATCAAACGCCGTATGCACGATTAATGCTTCGGTCGAATCTTGAAAAGCCGCTTGCAAATTGGCCTTTTCAGCGTCCGCTAATGCATCTAAACGCTTCACAAAAACATCTGCAATACTGGCTTCCAAACTGGTGCCAGCCATATCACTAAGCGCTTTACGGACGATGGCAAACACTTCTTCTCGTGCTCGCTGGCTTAGGGAATCTTTCAAGCTCAGTTGTTCGTTTTTAAGCGCCAATTCCAATTTACTGCGCAGCGCGTCAGACTCTTGTCGAACCGATTCCAACAAACGTGCTCGCTCGGTTTTCGCTTCTTCGCCTACTATGTTCATCTTCGCAGTACGTTGTTGGTCGAATTCCGTGTTCTTTTGTTGGAATTCCTCGCGCTGCTGATCAGCCTCGGCTCTTTTGCTATCAGCGTCGGCTAGCTCATCAGCAATGCGTTTTTCACGAGCGTCAATCGTGTTCAAAATAGGACGATACAAGAAGTGTTTCAGCAACCAAACTAGGACCAGAAAATTAATCAGTTGCGCAATGATGGTGAACCAATCGATTAGCATGATTTATTGGCCTGCAGTTTGGGCTATGACATGATTCCAAAAAGGATTAGCAAACAACAAAATCATCGAGACCACAAAACAATAAATCGCGGTGGATTCGATCATAGCCAAACCCACAAACAGGGTTCGCGTAATCGTCGCAGAGGCATCAGGTTGCTGAGCCAATGACGTTAACGCCGTCGCCACCGCCTTACCTTCCCCAAGTGAAGGCCCTAAAACACCGATGGCAATCGTTAGTCCTGCCGTAATGATAGAAACCATTGCAATCATTGTCATGCTGTCCATAGTTACTCCGTAAATGTTCATAAGGTTTAATCAAATAAAAAGTTAAAATTAAAGCTCAAAGCTAACTTGTCTCAGTGCTTTGGACTTCTGTTTTTGAGGAGCTTGTAGCCGCTGCGATGTAGACAGTGGCTAGAATGAAAAAGATATAAGCCTGAACAATGCCAGTAAGCAAACCAAGCACTGTCATCACAATCGGAAATAAGAACGGGGTAATGGTGAGCAGTATCGCGATGATCATCGCGCCACTCATCATGTTACCGAATAGTCGCACAGCCAGTGCTAAGGTCCGCGACACTTCGCTAATAATATTGAACGGCAGCATAATAATAGTCGGCTGAGTATAGGAAGACAGATATCCGCCCAAGCCAGTTTCCTGAATACCAAACAGCGGCACAGCAACTAACACACACAGAGCTAACGCCGCCGTAGTGGAAAGCGAACCTGTCGGTGGTTCAAAACCAGGAATAATGGTGCCAAGAGCAGACACGGCGATAAACAAAAATAAGGTTCCCAGAAAACCGATGTATTTTTGTGGTTGGCTTAAACCTACTTCTTCAATTTGTTTGTTAATGGTGATCACCACCACTTCTAGGGCATTTTGCCAGCGGGAGCGCTGCAAATTGTTAGATAAGTTTCGAGTGATCAGAATCGATCCAACCACCAGCACTAACATTACCAACCAAGTAAACACAATGGTGGCATTGAGCTTTAAAAAGCCCAATTGCCAATAAATAATTAGATCTGGTGTCAGGTTCATTAGCGCTCTTCTGCTTGAGAATGTTTTTCTTTAAGGGTATGAATCGGCTTGATAATGACTGGGTTGTCTTTCAAACGAACCAGTCGCGTCGCGAACAAACGCAAGATTATGAAGCCAAGTAAACCTAACAGTAATTTTTGCCAGTCATTGCCCAGAAACACATAAAAACTAACCATCACGACGCTGATGCGAAACAGCATACTGAACAAGAATAAAGGTGCGACCACGCGACTAGAACCCAGTCGGCGTACTGTCCACCACAACCCAGCAAAATAAAAAACCCCTAATAGCATGCCAACAAACACGGCATAGGCAACGCCACCCCAAAAGTTGTCACCAAAATCAATTAACATTATCGTTGTCCTCAGGTTGGTGAATGTCTTTGTCTTCTTTTTGCACCCAATGCCAAGCATTGAAGCAGCCCAAACACAGGCCAACGACTAGCAAGGCCAGCGTCCATGAACGATCACTTGGGTAAGCACTATCCAACCAAATACCCAGCGCCGCACCAAGCACAGTAGGAATAGCAATCGACCAGCCAACCAATCCCATCATCCCTAAGCCAGACCAGACAGTTCTAGTCACGTGTCGCTGAGCTTTTAGCTTGCGAGCGGCGACTGAGCCAACTTGCTTGCTGTAGTTGTTTTTCGGTTTGCGATCTAAAGAGCGATCTAGTTTGCGGTCTACTTTTCGATCTAGATAACGGTCCGTTTTGAGCGTGCTTTTGTCTTCATCATCGTCTTTCATGACAAACTCGCATCCTGCTTAAACGCGACCAAACGCTGAACAAAACCGCTTTCCATCTTAGTCAATGCCGAACGTAGTTTCTGCTGCTGTTCGTCAAGCTGCAGAAACTCTTCTTCTACTGCAATACGCAATTCATTTAAGCCCATACCACTCATGGCATTGCGCACGGAAATACGCACTTCCGCTCCGGTTTTCACCAATACGCCTTCATCAACAGCGATGTAAGCTTCTTCCTTGCCTTCAACTTCCACTACTAAAATGCCCGCAGACAAGGACGCCACACAATCCAATCGATTCGGCAAAATGCCAAACGCTCCTTGTGGTGTAGTCGCCACGATTCGCAGCACTTTTTGTTCTTCGCTAAATACTTTATGAGGCAGTAAAACCTTAAGCGTCATGTAGGCTTGTGGCATCTTCGCCCTCCTCGGCTTTTGGTTTATCTTCTGCGGCTTTTTTGCTTTTTTCATGGGCTTCGTCAATCGCACCAATCATGTAAAGCGCGCTTTCCGGATAGTCTTCAAATTCATCCTGTAAGATTCGCTCGCAGCCATCTAAAGCATCATCAAGACTGACCAATTTGCCAGACATACCAGTAAACTGCTCAGTGGTAAAAAAGGGCTGAGTAAGAAACCGCTCTAAGCGGCGAGCACGTCCGACAACTTTGCGGTCTTCGGGCGATAGCTGCTCCATGCCGAGCATGGCGATAATGTCTTTTAACTCGCTGTATTGCGCCAAGGTGCGACGAATCTCTTGCGCGAGATCGTAATGGCGTTTGCCAATAATGCTTGGCGTCGCCATTTTAGAACTGGACTGCAAAGGATCAATAGCGGGATAAAGCCCTTCGCTGGCGCGCTTACGGGATAAAACGATGGAAGCAGAAAGGTGAGAAAAGGTATGCACGGCGGCAGGATCTGTAAAATCATCGGCAGGCACATACACCGCCTGAATCGAGGTAATCGCACCACTGCCGGTATTGGCAATACGCTCTTCAAGTTGAGACAACTCAGTGCCCATGGTTGGTTGATACCCCAAACGCGCTGGCATTTGCCCCATCAAACCAGACACTTCCATGCCCGCCTGAATAAAACGAAAAATATTATCCATCAGCAACAAGACATCACGATGTTCGTCATCACGGAAATATTCCGCCATGGTCAAGGCGGCATGACCAACGCGAAAACGTGCGCCCGGTGGTTCGTTCATTTGACCAAACATCATCACCATGTTGTCCAGCACACCTGCTTCTTTCATCTCGCGATAAAGCTCTTCACCTTCTCGGCAACGCTCTCCGATACCGCAAAAGATACTTACGCCAGCATGTTGGCCGACCATGTTATGAATCATTTCGGTCAGCAAGACAGTTTTGCCCACGCCAGCGCCGCCAAACAAGCCAGCTTTGCCACCTCGTTCTAGCGGCATTAAGACATCAATCACCTTGATGCCGGTTTCGAATACTTCGGTTTTGGTGGAACGTCGTGCTAACGATGGTGGTTCATTATGAACCGAGCGCCATTCGACGTCGATCGGCGCGTCTTTTTTGTCAATGGCATTGCCGAACACATCAAACATGCGCGACAAAATCCCCTTGCCTACTGGTGTCTGCAACGGCTTGCCAGTATCTTCCACTTTCATACCACGAGCGAGACCTTGGGTTGGCGTTAAGGCAATACCGCGCACCCGCTGATCATCCAATTGGGAAAACACTTCAATGGCAATGCTATTGTCTTTGCCAGTAACTAATAAAGAGCGAATCGGTGGTAACTGATTGTCTGACGATATACTGTCAAAGCGGATATCCACAACACTGCCCCGAATCGAAATCACAGTGCCTGTGTTTTGAAATGTTCTTCCTGATTCCATAGCCTTCGATTACTCCCAGTAATGACTTTAATAAGCGCACGACACCTCAGCACTACTAAAGGATGAGCCGACACAGTGCTATTAACAATGATCTATGACAGCCTTTTCCACTTTCACTTTACTTTCTCTTAATCGGTCATAGAGGATTGCGATTGTCAGCGTAATAAAAACAAGCGATAAACTCTGTGCACTAGCGAACATATGCGTCGTTTAACTCGCCATATTTAGCTAACAACTTTGTCATCAACCTCCTTGTCATCTACTACTTTGCCATCCACTACCTTAATGGTTTTATCACAGCGCGCGGCTAAGCTTGGATCATGTGTCACAAATAGCACCGTCATACCTTGTTCTCGGCTGACTTTACGCAGTAGTTCAAATACTGCATCGGCGCTTTTGGTGTCGAGGTTGCCTGTGGGTTCATCGGCGAGTAATAAGGCGGGATTCATTGCAAGTGCTCGCGCTAAGGCAACGCGCTGTTGTTGTCCACCGGATAATTGATAAGCGGGCTGATCGCGCCAAGGTGTTAAGCCAACACTATCGAGCAACATAGCAGCACGTTCGGTCATCTCTTTATTGGGAAATTCTGCTTCACCCAACAACGGCATCATGACATTTTCAAGCGCACTAAACGCACTCAATAAATTATGAAATTGAAACACAAACCCTATGTTATGACCGCGCACGCGAGTCAATGCATGATCATCCATGCGCGTGGTTTCTTCACCACAAATTGACAAGCTTCCTTCGGTTGGGCGATCCAATAATCCAACAATATTGAGCAAGGTACTTTTGCCCGAGCCAGACGGACCAACCACGGCGCAAAACTCTCCACGTTTGAGGATTAAATCAATGCCATGCAGTATTTCCACTTCATTCGGTAGACCTGTGTTAAACGACTTACGAACATTCTGCATTTTCAGGACGACGTCATTTGTATTGTGTTTAGCTTCTAATTTATCCACGAATTGCCACCACCGGATCAAGTCGTGCCGCGCTTAAAGCAGGAACGAAAGCAGAAATTAAGCCAGTTAAGGTTGCCAACAACAAAGCACCAATAAATAAGCTAGGCTCTAAACTCAAGGAAAATAGCGGCGAACCATCTTCACCTGTTAGCATTTGCATCCAGATCAATAATCCACCCCCTCCCATCGCAGAACCAATAATAGAACCGCACAAACCCAACAGCCCACCTTGCAGTAAAAAGATACGCAGGATTTGTCCTCGAGTGATTCCCATGGCACGCAAAATGCCAATCTCTCGGGATTTTTGCACTACCGACACAACCAAAACGCTAGCAATGCCTAAGGCAACCGACAGCGCGACAAACAAGCGAATAACAGTGTTTGAGCTTTGTTGTGCGCCCAACGAAGTAAATAACTGGGCATTGTTTTTTATCCAGCTGTCGGCTTGCACACCAGTTGAAGCTTCGATGCGCTGAGCAATCGTTTCTGCGGCATAAATGTCTTTGACATTGACATCCAACACAGAAACACTGCCAACCATGCCTAATAAACTTTGTGCTGTGCGCAAAGCAACATAGGTGGTTTGTGAGTTGGCCGTTTTATTACCGAAATCAAAAATACCCGTTATGGTAAGCGTGTTGTCAGCACCAGTTGCCATGGTAACGCGGATTTTGTCGCCTAAACTGACGCCCAAATCACTTGCTAGTTCGATGCCGATTAAAATATCTGATCCGGTCAAGTCCATCGTGCCACTGACCATTTTGTCGGTCATATCAATAATCTGGAAATAGAGATCTGGCTTCACCCCATTAATAGAAATGGCTTGACTGGTATTGCCTCGCACCACTAAAGCAGAACCCTTGGCGGCGGGAGACACCACCAATACATCAGGTATCTCCGAGATTTGCACCATGATACTTTGCCATTGATCAATACTGTCAATGCGTTGCAAAGGCGTCTGAATAATCGCACCTTCCACAACCGCACCTACCGCTAAAGTGCTGTTACTGCTGCGAAGCGGTCGCACCGTTTCTTTAGCAGGCTGTAATTGAATATGCGCTTGGCCACTCAGAACACTTTTGGTGATATTAGATTGCAAGCCAGCCATCAATGCAGACATAAAGACAATCACCGCCACACCTAAGGCAACGCCACTGATAATAAAAGCTGTTTGAGTACGCCCTTCACCCAAAAAACGCAAGGCGACAATCCATTCAAACGGCTGCCAACTGGGTAAGGTTTTTA
The DNA here is from genome assembly GCF_002792415.1 of Marinomonas sp. BSi20584. Taxonomy (NCBI): domain Bacteria; kingdom Pseudomonadati; phylum Pseudomonadota; class Gammaproteobacteria; order Oceanospirillales; family Oceanospirillaceae; genus Marinomonas; species Marinomonas sp. BSi20584. Next base: position 94,736 of record NZ_KZ454885.1, on the reverse strand, counting down.
ACTCGCTCGCTTCTAACGCTTTCTCGCTCATAGCGAATCAGCTTGCAGCAATGGACGAATGCGATCGCCATCGGTAACGGTGACCGAACTCACTGGAACAACTTGATCACCAGCGCTTAATCCTGTTAACACTTCACTCATGCCATCACTGCGCAAACCAAGAGTGACGACTTGTCGATGGACTTGTTTGCCATCCAGTTTTAACACCCAAGGCGCGACCGAATTGACATCATGAACCGCAGCACTGGAAACAAGCACGGCATCGCTGCGACTCGCCACTTTTATGTCCACAGAGACCGTCATGTCTTGGCGCAAATAGTCTGGTGGTTCAGGGACTTGCAGCTTCACTTCCACGGAACCTCGATCAGAGTCTATTCCCGGGTTGATATACACCAGTTGGGCACTAAAAAGCTGATCTGGATAAGCATCAGCAGAAGCTAATGCTGATTGATTTAATGCAAGTAGATGAAGATTTTTTTCTTCGATTTGCACGACCATTTGTGTTTCGCCAGATGGAGAAAGCTGCATTAGCGTTTCGCCAGGTTGAACTACATCACCTGGCTCCACATTGCGTGCAATCAACACACCGTCCACAGGCGCTTTTAATGTGGTGTAAGCCAATTTAGCTTGAGCTAATTCAAGGCCGGCCTGAGCTTGCTCAAGGCTCGCTTCATCTAGTGCTACTTGGCTGCCATTAGTTTGTAAACTAATCATTTTTGATTGCAAACTACTGACCTTACTACGAGTAACTTTTTCGGCACGCACTGCTTCATCCAGACTGGATTGGCTAATCAAATGTTTTTTCAATAAGCTTTGACTGCGTTCCAGATCTTGCAAGGCTGCCATTTGATTGGCTTTGGCTTCTTCTACTTCTTGCTCTGCCATGGGAGCTTCTACTTCGTGTAATTGACGAAGTTCTGCTTTTGCTAACAGCACAGCAGCCTTGGCTTGGCTTACCGCAGCATGCAACTCACTAGATTCCAATTCAACAAGTGGCATATTCACTTCAACCCTTTGCCCCTCATTAACAGGAACAGCTCTCACTGTACCGGTAATTTGTACGCCAATATCAACGCGATGTGGCGCTTCTACACGACCACTGGCCACAACGGTTTGTACAAAATCACGCTGAACAACGATTTCAAGCAGGACTCTTGGCCCCAACATAAATCGTACTCCTGCCGTTATTGCCAAGACTAAAATAGCGATAACCAGCAAAACAATGCCGATATGTTTATGAGTTAAACCAAAGATCTTTGAGGTGACAGTTGACCCATCTGCTTCCGGCTCGCTGGTATTTTTAGAATCGCTTGTACTGGTCATGCTCTATTCCAAGTTTTTTAAAGAAGTTAACGTGCTTTTATGATGACTCGATGAACCAGAATGACGAGCAATTTGTGCCTTTGCGGACTTAATAATATGAGCAGGATCAAAACCAAAGTGCTGTTCAACCACCTTACGCGGTGCCGACAAGCCAAAGGTTTGCATGCCAATGATTGTTCCTGCATAACCAGTGTAACGTTCCCAACCAAAGGTAGAGCCTTCTTCCACGGCAACTCGTGCTTGAACCGCTGGCGGCAAAATTTGATCTTTGTATTCCTGCAACTGGCTTTCGAATAATTCCCACGATGGCATGCTGACCACGCGAGCTTTAATGCCTTCGATTTTTAACTGTTCGTACACAGCAACACAGAGCGACACTTCACTGCCGGTTGCCAATAACAAAACATCTGGCTTGCCATCTTTCGCATCGGCAACAATATAAGCGCCAAAAGCCAAACCACTGGCGCTACCATATTTAGCGCGATCCAGCGTCGGCAACGCTTGGCGAGTTAACACCAGACACGCTGGCATATGATTATTGGCCATAATAACGCGCCATGCTTCGACAACTTCATTCGCATCTGCTGGCCGCAATACCAAGATTCCCGGCATAGCTCGCATGGCAGCAAGGTGTTCAACGGGCTGATGTGTTGGGCCATCTTCGCCCATGCTGATTGAATCATGAGTCCAGATCGAAATCATCGGCAACTCCATCATCGCGCTGAGCCGAAGCGCCGCACGACAGTAATCGGTAAAGACAAAAAAGCTTGCCACATAAGGTCGCAATTTAGACAAGGCAAGACCATTACCAATGGCACACATGGCATGTTCGCGCACACCAAAATGGAAGTTTCGTCCAGCGTAATTGTCCACCTGAAAATAGTCAGAACTGGTTGGTTTTCCGGCCTTCAATTCTCCAATTTGTCTCAAGCTACTACTGGATTCAAAAGACAATTCCGTCTTTGTAGAAGGCGACAAATCTGCCGAGCCACCCAGCAACCAAGGCACTCGTTGAGCAATGGTATTAAGAACCAGCCCTGAGGATTCACGTGTCGAGATGTCTTTGCCGTCCGCTGTGAATGTAGGCAAGCCAAAGTCCCAAGCTTGAGGAAGATGCGTTTGCTGCATCTGAGTAATTTGCCCGGCCAATTCGGGGTATTGATAATGATAAGCCGCAAAGGTTTTTTGCCATTCAGCATGAGTTTTCACACCACGTTGACCGAAATTCGCTGCAAAATAATCGACAACTCCGGCAGCTACATCAAATTGGGATTCTGGATCAGCACCATAAAATTCTTTGGCAAGATGTACTTCTTCTACCCCAAGTGGTTCACCATGGGCCTTCGCCGTATCTTGTTTATGGGGCGCACCATAACCAATATGACTCTGTACAATGATCAGAGTCGGACGATCTTCTGTATCAATAAACGCCTGATACGCCGCGCTTAGTTGCGTTAAATCATTGGCGTCGCTCACCCGCACCACATTCCAACCGTAAGCCTTGAAACGTGCCGCCACATCTTCACTAAAAGTGATCTCAATGGAACCTTCGATACTGATGTGATTGGCGTCGTAGATCCAACACAAATTCGATAATTTCAAGTGCCCAGCCAAGGAAGCGGCTTCACTGCTGATGCCTTCCATCATGTCGCCATCGCCACACAAGGCATACACATTATGGTCGAACAAGGTGTAATCGGGGCGATTATAGGTCGCCGCCTGCCAGCGTTCAGCAATTGACATACCAACACTTGTCGCCAAGCCTTGTCCAAGCGGCCCTGTGGTGGTTTCCACGCCGCTGGTCCAGCCATGCTCTGGATGACCAGTACAACGACTGCCAAGTTGGCGGAACTGTTTTAGATCTTCCATGGTGACCGCTAAGCGCTCGCCAGCAGGATAACTCGCTGCCTTTGCTTTCACTCCGGTCAAGTGCAATAAACTATACAACAAGGCGCAGGCGTGACCGGATGACAACACAAATCGATCTCGATTCAGCCACTCAGGATCTTTTGGATCAAAACGAAGAAAACGCTGCCACAAACAATACGCCGTTGGCGCGGCGTCCATTGGCGTGCCGGGATGCCCCGATTTGGCTTTTTGCACGGCATCGATAGACAGAGTACGCAGCGTATTAATAGCAAGCTGGTCGAGCATTAACTGTTTCACTTTGGCTGACTCCTAAAAAATCGTTAAAAAGGCGCTTCGTCGTTTTCTGATTTGCTATTTTTTGACGTACTGGTTTTTACTTGCTGACTTTTTTGCTCTATGACTGCCAATAAATCGTTCCAAGACTGAGTAAAAGCGTCTGCGCCATCTTGTTGGAGCTGATCAGCCAATGCGCCAACATCGATGCCTTCTACGGCGAATTCCAACAGCTTGCTTTCAGCATCAACACCATCAATCGACATCACGCTAGACAAGGCGCCGTCTTTCGAGAAGCTTAGTAATGTCTTTTCTGGAATCGTATTAATGGTGTGTGGCGCAGCGAGTGCTGAGACGTAATAAGAGTCAGAAATCGTTGGATCTTTGCTGCCTGTGCTGGCCCAAAGTAAGCGTTGTGATTGAGCACCAGCCGCCTTTAGCGATTGCCAGTGTGGCGCTGCTAGCAGTTCACAATAGGTCTTGTAAGCCTGTTGGGCGATTGCGATACCAAGACGATTACGCAGATTAGATGAAACCTTGTCATTAACGGCAACATCCCAACGACTGATAAACAACGAAGCAACCGAGCCAACTTTTGGATCAAGTCCTTTTGCAATTCGGCGCTCGATGCCGCGCATATAAGCCTCGGCCGCGGCGAGATATTGCTCGCTGGAAAACAGCAAGGTCACGTTAACGGGAACACCCGCAAAAATCGTTTCTTCAATGGCCGCTAAGCCTGCTGGAGTACCGGGAATTTTGATAAACAAATTGGAGCGTTTAGCGCGTTTATGCAAATCCACCGCCGCCGCAACTGTACCAGCAGTATTGTTCACCAAAAGTGGTGAGACTTCTAACGAGACCCAACCGTCCATTCCATCGGTGTTATCAAAGATGGGGCGTAATAAATCCGCCGCACGAGTTAAATCTTCCAGCGCTAATTCGAAAAACAGCGCTTCACCCGATAGACCATTGGCAGCTTTTTCTGCGATAGCTTGGTTATAGTTATCACCGTCTTTTATTGCTTTGTCGAAAATGGTCGGATTCGATGTTAGTCCTGTCACACTCAGATGATCAATATAGTGCTGCAAAGTGCCGCTGTTTAGCAGCTCGCGAGTAATGTTATCAAGCCAGATACTTTGACCTAGCATGTGCAATTGCTTGGTCGCACTTATGCTTTCAGATAAAAAGTCATCTTCAAAAGGATTGCTGTCTTTCATTGAAATTCCCCAACGTGTTTTATGGCTTTAAATGAATCACTCCGAAAAAGGCCAGCGCCAATCACGAATTTCCGGCATATCGACACCGTATTGGTTGATGTACTGACGGTGCTCAATCAGTTTTTCACTCAACATGCGTTTCAGTTCGACGCCTTTCACGCCGGTTTGCGGTAGTCGGTCAATCACATCAATCACGAGATGAAAACGATCCATGTCATTAAGCACTGTCATATCAAACGCTGTAGTGATCGTGCCTTCTTCTTTGTAACCACGAACATGGATATTGCGATGATTGGTACGGCGATAAGTTAATTTATGAATGAGCGATGGATAAGCATGAAAGGCAAAAATCACCGGTTTATTTTCGGTAAACAAAAGATCAAACTCGGCATCATTCAAACCATGTGGATGCTCGGTTTGAGGCTGCAGCTTCATTAAATCCACTACGTTCACCACACGAATATTCAACGTGGGTAAATGCTTTCGCAAAATAGATACAGCCGCTAAGGTTTCTAGCGTTGGTACATCGCCACAACAAGCCATCACGATATCTGTTTCGGCATGATTACTTAACTCGGTATCGTTACTTGCCCAATCCCAAATGCCAATGCCTGCCGCACAATGTTTCGCTGCGGCGTCCATGTCCAACCATTGCGGCGCTGGATGCTTTCCGGCAACAACCACATTGACGTAATGCTTGCTGCGCAAACAATGATCCATCACCGAAAGCAAACAGTTGGCATCGGGTGGCAAATAGACTCGGACTATGTCGGCTTTTTTATTCACCACATGATCGATAAAACCCGGATCTTGGTGAGTAAAGCCATTGTGATCCTGACGCCAAACATGAGACGCCAATAGATAATTCAACGAGGCGATCTTAGGTCGCCAAGACAAACCAGCGGTGACTTTTAGCCATTTCGCGTGCTGGTTAAACATGGAATCAACGATATGAATAAAAGCTTCGTAGCAATTAAATAAGCCGTGTCGGCCAGTCAGTAAATAGCCTTCTAGCCAGCCCTGACACTGGTGTTCGCTAAGTATTTCCATCACGCGACCATTGGGAGCTAGGTATTCGTCATTAATTTTTGTGGTCGCTTCCCATTGTCGATTAGTGGTTTCGAACACCGCCTCAAGCCCATTAGAAATTGTTTCATCTGGGCCAAATACTCGAAAGTTCTCTTGATTAAGCTTAATCACATCTCGCACAAATGGCCCGAGCACATGAGTATCACCAACACCGCGCACGCCGTGTTTCGGCACCGCACAAGCGTAATCACGAAAATCTGGCATTTGTAAGGGTTTCAGTAGCAAACCACCGTTGGCATGAGGGTTCGCTCCCATGCGACGTTCACCTTTTGGCGCCAGTTCGGCTAGCTCTGGTAACAAACGACCCAGACTATCGAATAATTCTTGAGGGCGATAACTGCGCAACCATTCCTCGATTAATGGCAGGTGTTCTGGTTTCAATTCTGGATTAGATATTGGCACTTGATGAGCGTGAAAAGTGCCTTCGATCTGCACGCCATCGACTATCTTAGGGCCCGTCCAGCCTTTTGGAGATTTTAGAATAATCATCGGCCAACGGGGACGTTCAAATACTCTATTTTCTTGGGCGTTCAATTTGATCGCCTTGATTTCCCGTACCGCAAAGTCGAGCGCTGTCGCCATAGCTTTATGCATATAGTCAGGATCACTGCCTTCGACAAAAATTGGATGCCATCCATAACCACGAAATAGCTGCTCTAGCTCTTGGTGACTGATGCGCGCCAAAACCGTAGGATTCGCAATCTTGTAACCATTCAAATGCAAAATTGGCAACACCACGCCATCGGTATTAGGATTTAGAAACTTATTAGAATGCCAAGCGGTCGCCAAAGGCCCAGTTTCAGCTTCGCCATCACCCACCACACAGGCAGCGATTAATTCTGGATTATCAAATACCGCACCAAAGGCGTGACTTAATGAATAACCCAATTCTCCACCTTCATGGATGGAACCGGGACATTCGGGTGACGCATGGCTGGGAATGCCACCGGGAAAAGAAAACTGTTTGAACAGCTTTTGTAGGCCGACTGTGTCTTGACTTATATCAGGATAAATCTCGCTGTAACTGCCTTCCAAATACGTATTTGACACCACGGCAGGACCACCATGACCGGGGCCAGAGATATAAATCATGCTTAAATCGTATTGTTTAATAATGCGATTCAAATGTACGTAGATAAAATTCTGTCCGGGGGTCGTGCCCCAGTGACCAAGCAAGATACGTTTTATATCAGCCAAGACCAAAGGCCGCGACAATAGCGGGTTATCGTGAAGGTAAATTTGCCCAACCGACAAGTAATTACTGGCTCGCCAGTATCTGTCTATTAGGCTCAGTTGATCCGGCGCTAGTGCTGCGGTTTGCATCGTAGTTTTTGGCACTGTGAGATGCTCCCTATTATTTGCTGGCGATTTCTTTCTTGATGCGAGAAAACTCTGCTTGTTCGATATCACCGCGAGCATAACGCTCGTTCAATATATCCAGCGCCGTTTTATTGGCTTGCGCAAAGTAACGTCGATTAGATCGATAGCTGTAACCCCAATGGCCAAAACTAGAAATCAGCAAAAACCAAAAACCAATCCACAGCACCCAGCCCCAACCGTTCCAATATTCGTTATACATATCAATCTCCATGTCAAAACGTCGAAAATCAGGTGACTTTCAAACAAACTCGATACTTCACTCTATAACGATAGAAAGACGAGATTCTGTGCGGTAACGAACGTTTAAAAATTCATCATCAAAGATAGAAGAAAAAGCTCATTTAATATGATCAAGATCAAGTCTTTACGTAGAACACACATTCGCTAACAAATCCTTTCAAATCCCCAGAATCTAAACACCCTGCACTTCCCTACAATTCTCGCATTATCCAAATGAGGTCTTGTTATGTGGCGCAAAGCGTTTGTTTTTCTTATGTTTTTTTCGGCATATGCGTCGGCGGGTTATTACGATGGTACAGAAGAGTTAACAGGCGATGCGCTCAAAGCAAAACTGCACAGCATCATTGATGGTCAAAAACCTCTGAAGTACACACAAAGTGGAAATACCGATTGGTACGACGGTAAGAATATCGACGTGTGGGAAGCACTGGTTTACACCGATTCCGCCTGCCCAGATGACAAACCCAAATGCGGCCTAGTGCAAATGCTTTACCTAGATGACGTGAGAAACATCAACCAAGCAAACCGAGGCAAAAGCAAAGACGATGCGTGGGACAGAGAACACGTTTGGCCAAAATCCCGCGGCTTTGCCAAACAAAGCCAAGACGGCTACACAGACCTTCATCACCTGCGCCCTGCTGACCGCAACCTAAACGGCGCGCACAGCAACTATGGCTATGGCATGGGCGGCGAAGCGATTTACGATGAGCTAGCTAACGGCAGCAAAGTATTGTCTGGCGCCTACCTAGATAAAAACAAAGAATCCTTCGAACCAACTGACCACGCCAAGGGCCAAATCGCCCGTATGGTCTTCTACATGGCTGCTCGATACGAAGCTGGCGACGACGCCTCACCAGAAAACATGCCCGACTTAATCATAACCAAAGGCAATGACAAACAAAGCGGCCAACCCAGCATCGGCGACCTTTGTACACTCGTAGCGTGGAACGACAAATTCCCCGTCACCGCCTTTGAAAAACGCCGTAACGACCGAGTACAACAACTACAAGGAAATCGAAATCCGTTTATCGATCATCCAGAGTTTGTGGATGGAATATGGGGGAAAGAGTGCTCAACGAAATAGCTTTGTACAAATAAAACGAAGGGCTAAATCAGAGTTTCACCGGCGCTCATAGAAAAAGCCCAACCGACGTTCTAGACAAAGATCAGGTAAAACAGACGAAATTTGTTTACATTCGTGGCGATTCGTCAAATATTAGACTCAGCCCCTTTTCGTAATGCTTCGATATGTCGCTTTGGCGATTGCCCAAAGAGGCGAGCATATTCGCGGCTGAAATGAGAAGGACTTTCGTAACCTACTTTGAATGCTGCACTTGAAGCATCAAGACTGTCATTTAGCATCAAGCGCTTCGCTTCGTTCAGGCGTAACCATTTCTGATACTGCAAAGGACTCATCGCTGTGTGTTCACGAAAATGATGGTACAAAGTGGTGCTACTCATTTGAACATAAGAAGCCAACTCTTCAATCTGAAAGGATTTTGCATAATGTGTTCTAAGCCAAGTGACGGCTCGTGAAATTCTGTGGGCCTGACTACCTGTCGAGGCAATCTGCCAAAGCCGACCCGCTAGATCACTATTCAACAGTCGATAATGAATCTCTCTCACAATGAGAGGAGATAACGTGGCTATGGCATCAGGCTCATCAAGTAAAGCCAATAAACGAGTAAAAGGCTCCAATAACGATGAAGTAACCGTTCCTATTGCCGAGCTTCCACTAATAGAACTTTCATAAGGAGGAGGCATGCCATTTTGCGCAATAATATCTGCCATAAGTAGCATATCTAGCTTGAGCATTAGCCCTAAGCAAGGAAGATCTGAACTGGCATCGAGCACTTGTGAACTTGCAGGCAAATCGAGTGAGTTCAATAAAAAATGCTGAGTGTCATAAATGAAGTTTTGCTCCCCGACCAACAACTGCTTAGTGCCTTGAACGACAAAAAGAACACTTGCTTCAATCGTGCAAGGACAAGGTTCCGTTATTACTTCTCGGCGAAAAAAAGATAGATTTTCGATTAACGTAGCGCAATCTTCCTGCCCTATTGTTTTTTCTTCGATAGCCTTAGCCAAGTCTTTTTGTATGCTGCTGATATCTCTATTCATGTATTTACTTCTAGTCTTTGGAGTGCGTTGAGTCGCATTGAATATCTTCAAAATATGATCTTTCCATAATAATTAGAGCACTACCCTAGGTCACGTGAAATTCTGCCATTCAGGAGTATCAGGCAAGAATCAAGCAGAATCCTGCTAACCCCAAAATATCCAGAGCTGTAAAACTAGATGCCTATAAATGCTTTCAGAAAGACGATGTTCAATGCCTCTTTGTGATCGACAACAGTTCTTGCCTAACTCACTTATCTGGAGAATTACCATGGATAAACATACTGAAATTACAAATGATATTACTCAACAGGATGTTCCTGATGAGGGACGTCGCAATATGATGAAATTGACTGGTGCCGGTATGGTTGCACTAGGCGTTGCCTCGCTAACTACTGGCAAAACCTTTGCTCAGTCATCAATAAAACTAAGCGATGAATGGGATAAAAAATTCGCCAAAAGTGACAAGGTTGACCATAAAAAAATTACGTTCAAGAACCGCTATGGTATTACCCTTGCCGCTGATCTTTACCAACCAAAAAATGCGTCTGGCAAATTACCAGCCATTGTCGTTGGTGGCCCTTTCGGTGCGGTGAAAGAACAATCTTCTGGTCTTTATGCTCAAATAATGGCAGAGCGTGGCTTCGTCACTCTTGCTTTTGATCCATCTTATACAGGTGAAAGTGGTGGTGAGCCTCGTAACATTGCTTCGCCAGACATCAATACAGAAGACTTTAGCGCGGCAGTTGATTGTATTGGGATGCAAGCCAATGTGGATCGTGAACGTATCGGAATAATCGGCATCTGTGGTTGGGGTGGTATGGCATTGAATGCCGTTGCTGTCGATAAACGTGTCAAAGCAGTAGTCGCCAGCACTATGTATGACATGACTCGTGTTATGTCAAAAGGCTATAACGACAGTGTTACCGTAGAACAGCGTACCCAAGGACTGAAACAATTAAGCCAACAACGTTGGGAAGATGCAGGTAAAGCAGCTCCAGCTTACCAAGCACCCTACAACGTATTAAAAGGTGGCGAGCCGCAATTCATGGTCGACTATCATGATTACTACATGACACCTCGTGGCTATCACCCACGTGCGGTGAATTCTGGTAACGCTTGGTCACAGACGACGCCATTATCCTTTATGAATATGCCGTTACTAACCTATATATCTGAGATTTCTCCTCGCCCGGTTTTGTTCATCCATGGCGAAAAGGCGCACTCGCTTTATATGGGCAAAACAGCCTATGAAAATGCGGCTGAACCAAAAGAGATGATGATCATTCCTGGGGCAAGCCATGTTGATTTATATGATCAAGTAGATGTCATCCCATTCGACAAGCTAACAAGCTTCTTTAAGCAACACCTAGCCTAATCGGCATCAAAATAGTTGAAGTAACTTCTGCACCATGCGGCTCTTTGAGCTCGCGTGGTGCTTTTTTTGTAAAAACCGAGGCGTAACAAAAAACTATGGCACTCACCACATCTGATATTCATGATGGAACATCAATAGACAAGACTGATAACACGGCTCATTGGAGTGGCGTTTTTGCCATGTCGCTATGCGTATTCACGCTGATAGCGTCCGAATTTATGCCTGTTAGTCTGCTAACACCCATTGCCAGCGACTTACAAATTACGGAAGGAATGGCTGGCCAAGGTATTGCGATTTCTGGCGCCTTTGCCGTACTAACCAGCCTTTTACTGCCTATGCTAATTGGCACTATGGACCGCAAAAAGTTAATGCTGATGCTAACAGTCTTGATGGGGATCTCTGGAAGCATTGTCGCGCTAGCGCCAAATTATCCGACCTATATGCTTGGTCGTGCGCTCATCGGTGTAGTCATCGGTGGATTTTGGTCGATGTCCGCCGCCATGGCGATTCGATTAGTTCCATCTAATAAAGTACCTAAAGCTCTGGCCATTTTTAATGGTGGCAATGCACTGGCAACAGTAATTGCCGCACCATTGGGGAGTTATTTGGGCTCTATAGTAGGATGGCGAGGCGCATTTTTAGCTATCATTCCCATCGCACTGATCACCTTAATCTGGCAGTGGATGGCATTACCTTCTATGAAAGGGAAAGGGAAAGGGAAAGCAAGTACACCGGGTTCCGGCAATATTCTCAAGGCACTAAAAAGCCGCGCGGTTGCCTATGGTATGGCTGGATGTGGCGCCTTCTTTATGGGTCAGTTTGCCCTCTTCACTTATCTACGCCCTTTCCTTGAAACCGTCACACAAACCAGCGTATCAACACTATCGCTTCTATTACTCACTATTGGATTTTCAGGGTTTATCGGTACGTTAATCATCAGCTCAATACTAAAACGTACTTTATATGGTCTGCTTATTGGCATTCCCGTTTTTATGGCAGCAATTGCTGTAATGCTGATTCCTGCTGGAAGCGATGTTGCACCTGTCGCTTTACTACTGGCAATGTGGGGGCTAGTCGCAACTGCTGCACCTGTCGCTTGGTGGACTTGGCTGGCGAAAGCAATGCCACATAACGCAGAAGCTGGCGGCGGTCTGATGGTTGCAGTGGTTCAATTATCCATTGCATTGGGTTCGACAATAGGCGGCATACTCTTCGACGCAGACGGCTACCAAAGCACCTTTATTGCCAGTGCTGCTGTCTTACTCATTAGCGCCTTTCTGACGTTTCACGCATCTCGCATGCCAATACAGTAACGTACCTATCTATATACAAAAATAAAATAATGAGGACCCTATTATGAATAAATCCTTTCAAACCTATTCGGATAAAGCAAACATTTCAATCTTAATTGCGGGCCGTCAGCATGTAAGAATTCTGAAGCGAGTTGGCCTTTCATTGCTGCTTTTACTGACGATCGGTAAAGGCTATACAGCGCAGTCAACAACAAAACCTGTCACTGCTCAACCAGCATCCATAAACTTGGAAGAATCACAGATGTGGATAACCATTGGAGAACATCGTTTCGCCGCTGTCTTAGCCGACACCGAGGCCGCACGTGAATTTTTAGCTATGTTACCACTGACACTAGACATGGCTGATCTTAACGGTAACGAGAAGGAAGCCGATTTACCAAAAGCACTGTCAACTGATACCTATCAACCTGGCACAATTAATAACGGGGATCTAATGTTATGGGGTTCGCGCACTATGGTTGTCTTCTATAAAACGTTTAATACTTCATACTCATACACACGTATTGGGCATATAGAAGAGGCTGCCGATCTACCACAAGAATTGGGGCGGAGAAATGTACAGATAACATTTTCCAAAGAGTAACGTCTAATGATTATTAGATGTTACTCCAATAAATCTACGCTTATCGATCAACGAAAAACCGGCTAAAAAGGTAAAAAAAGAGCCTCAACAGAGGCTCTTAGTATAATAAGTTGCGCGACAGCAATACCCTGTCAGAACTAAAAAATACTTATCGACAGTTCTTTAATAATCAATCGTCGTTTGAGTCATCCCAGAAGTCATCATCGCTATCACTTGGGTCACCATAATATGGTTCATCATCACCTTCGTCGTCGTATTCATCATATTCGCTGTATTCATCACTAAGAGAATAATGGCTAGCCATGGCTGACTCTGAGATAAAAATAGTACTTGGTAGTGTTATGGTTTGTGTAGTTTGTAGATACATCAGACAGCCCTCCATTCTCAGGCTAATCAAGCAGGAATACTAAGCTTAGCAGGGAATATCTGATTTGGTAAAAGCAAATAATCTGAATTAATATTTCTATAATCTATAGTGATTATTTTAAAATTGATGCCCTCTCAAAGGTCTTAAGAAGGCTTAGGGGAAGGCTTGTTATGGGAGTCTACGGTGTGAAAGACAAGGCATTTTTTGTCTACAATTACTTAATGCCGTCTTTGTCATATTAAAAACGAAATACCCAGGCTCTTCTTCTAAAGAGGCTAGACGTTCGCCGAATGGAGAGTACAGAACACTGTGACCATAGGTTTGTCTGGTTTCGTTATGCCAACCACATTGACCAACGCCAAGAACGTAACACTGATTCTCGATCGCTCGTGCGGCCAAAAGAATATCCCAGTGGGCTTTTCCAGTTACATAAGTAAATGCTGCTGGTACTAACAATACTTCAGCGCCTAACTTAGTCAATTCTCGGTAGAGCTCCGGAAAGCGCAGGTCGTAACAAATGCTCAGACCTACTTTAAAACCATCTACGTCAATTACTTTTAAAGCCAACTCTCCCGGTTCAATAACTCCGGACTCTTTGTAAGACGTCGCTTTATCATCAACGGTTACATCAAACAAATGAATTTTATCATAGCGCTCATGTAAGAGACCGTCAGGCCCAATAACCCAACATGTTTGTCTTACTCGTTCATCTGCAACCAGATTGCCGCTAGGTCTTAATAGCGAAGGATGTGATCCAACCACAAGATAGATTGAGTGTTCTTGAGCAAGTGCTGATATTTCTTTGAATATGACGCTCTGATCATCAGATTCAGCTAGGCTTCGCATTCCTTTACCATGAAACAAAAATACGTTTTCTGGTAATACAACCAATCGAGCACCGTCTCTTGCTGCAGAAGCAACAATATGCTTCACTTCATGTAAGTTGTCTTGCCAACTTATCGTGCTAGTTAATTGAATAGCAGCAACACATAAAGTACTCATTATTTCGTTTTCTCTAATGGTTGATAGCGGATCGGCGTCATAACAGGGTCATTAAATGAGCCTTCTACTTTGTATTGCACACTGGTTACTTTTGACAACTGATCACCGATTAATTTGTCAGTAATAAATAGTAATCCAGCTAATTGTGGTGTGCCCCATAACAATCCAGCCAATGGAAGAGTTCCTGTTAAAGGAAAAGTTGCGGTCAGCTTTTCATTTAATGTTTCAGTCACAATATTAGCTTCCCCAGTAACAACCAACTCAGCTGAAGGAGCAATAATTGAAATAGGTGATGTGGTTTTTAAAATTCCCTTATCAAGAGAAAGTGCGCCACTAAATTTGTCATAAGTTAAACCTGGTTCGTACACATCAGAGAAGTCTAATAATAAACGTCGACTAAGCGCGCCAATATTAAAGATACCTAATGCTTTTAAGAATGCCGGTAACTCATCTACTTTACTAAAATTACCATCTTCAGCCGAGAAGCTAATACGGCCCGAAACAGACTCACGATCAAAGTAGAACGGATGCCCTTTCCAGCTCAAACCGACATCAAATTTGTATTTTTTAGAGGATACAAATGCATCATTCGAAAACTTTTTCGTCAATTCTGCTAGGTCAGCACCACTTGCCGCCATTGCTAGCTCGACACTGGAATTGTCTCCTTTGTCTTGCCAAAATAAACTACCTTTAAGACTACCTGTTTGTAATTTAGACGAAATAGGATCTATGCGAACAACATCGCCCTCTCTGAAAATAGCTAATTGCCAATCACCATAAGGATTTTCATTAAAATATAGCTGATCAACTGACAAGGTCATATTAGGTATTTGTTTTGCTGAAATCGGCGATGACTTAGATTCAGGCTCAGAAGGGTCAGCTGGTGAAGTGTTCCAACTTAAAAATCCAAAATGCAGATCTGGAGTTCCATCTTTATTAAGTAAAGAAAAGTTCATTTCATCAGAACTAACAAATAACGACTTATTTGTCGCCGAGTTATAAGCTACTTTAAAGTTGTGCCAAGTGTTACTAGGATTAACGATTACTTCATCAACAATTAGGTCTACTTTACTTAGCCATTCAGGGACATCTGGAACCTCAGCGCCCTCCGAAGACGTTGATACATCACTGGATAAATCAGTAAAAGCGGATTGCCAATCTTGAACATAGAATCGATCAAAGTCACCGGTTAGAACCAATCCTTTCGGAATTTTGGCATTTAAAGTTTGGTCTTTTCCGCCATTTAAAATCACCTCTCCACCCGCAAATTCACTATCTTGCAGCAAAATTCTTGCCTTGGATAAGGTCGCATAATCCGCATCAATAACAATATCTTTTTCGTGCTGCATCACTTTTATATGCAATGCTTTGGCTTCTACTGCATTTTTACCAACAGGCTCAGGCAAGTTAATGTTTGCACCAAGCAAATCACTATCAATCACTAAATCAACTTGACCATCTTGCGACTGATTAACCGATAAGCGCCCAGTATAAGCTGCCTTACCAGATACTTTTTTGAGTGCTGCTTCTGGTAATTTCTGCCAAGCTGCTACCTGCTTTACATCAACGTCACCTGAAAAATCGCCGAAGACAGCAAGCCCACCGTTAGATGCTACAGCCGACGATAGTATAAGATGTGATGAGCCGCCCAAGACCTGAGAATCAAATTCTGAATTGGTTATACCTTGCTCTGAACTATAGCTTAATTGCCCATTTGTAACGTGGGTAGAAAGGTCAATATCATTGATCGCTAAAAGGTTGTCTTTGAAATCAAGATCCAATTGCACTTTTGGTTCAGCGCCTTCTTTAAAGGGAACGGCAACATCAAAACTACCTTTGACTTTACCGTCCAATTGCCAATTGGCAAATGGCTGTAAAACTGAGTCTGCCAGTGGAGTTGCCCTCAAGGTTGCTAATATAAGCGGCGCGTTATTACTAACCTTCCCTTTAAGGTTTAACCAATCAGCAGAGCCATTCGAAATAGGAACCGTTAATAATAAATTGTTGACAGGTAAATCAAGTAAATTACCTGATTTGACCTGAACCGAAACACCAACTTCATCAAATTCAAAAAAGCCATTTACGTTAGTTGCTGTAGGCCAATTTTCATCAAACGTCACATCTGCATTACTTACATCTAACTGTACACGAACATGTGGTTCAGCATCATCAGATAATTCGCTTTGAACTAAGACATCAACATTGTCTACTTTACCTGTATCTGCAAATGCCCCTTTTATCCATGACATGACATCATCACTAAGAGCTTTTGGAGGAAGATACGTTAAACGATCCGTAACCGAGAGATTACTGCCATGTAAATCCAATGCAATCCAATCAGGTTCAGTGTCACGCACTTCTAATCGAAAACCACCACTTACATTCGCGCCATTACGTTGGACGACTAAATCACGACCTTCGACCAAGAAAACATCTTGCTGTTGCTGCCAGCTAACATAACCTGACAAAAAGCTGGTACGCCAAGACTCGTCATATATAGTGTCGAAAGCTATTTCACTGTCTCTGCCGCGAAAATCGACATAGCCGCTTTCATCAGAAAGGCTAAGCACAGCATTAATATTACTTGCCTTGGGAATACCGTTATAACCTTTGATAGAAGCGGACTGTAGATTACTTAAAAATTGAAAAGACAATTCATCATTTTCACGCCATAAGCTAACAGAACCATTTTTGGCCATTCCACTTGGTTCAAGTCCGTTCAAAATTTTTGATGCATTTGTATCTTCAGGCAAAAAATGAGCCGCGATTTTATATGCTAAACCTAAATCCGCTCGCGCAAAGCTGATATTCGAGCGATTAGTCACCGACGACCAGTCAAATAATAGATCCGTTGTCGGATAATTTAAGCCATCTTTATCTTTGACGAGCATGTCGTGAACATCCATCCGTACACTCGGATGCTTTTGAGAATATCGAAGCTTAATAGAGGATGTCACCTCATATTTCTGGCCATCATCAAACGCCACATTTAACTGCGTTGCCTCAGTTCTTACTTCTAGTTCCTTGCCAACTAACGCATCCAACCAAATATCACCACCAAACTCTATAGAAGATAGCGAATAAGGATTATCTGGTAACATATCATTTAAAGGAATGGAAAATAATGGTGCTTTAATCGATGCTTTAACTCGATAATTACCCAGTAAACTACGAGTCTGATCAATGCGAGCGTCTAAATGAAAAGGTGATTGATAGTCGTCTAAATAGAGCTCTGACGTTAATAACGATTCAAACGACTTTTGAAATATATATACATGCGGAATGCGTACTGAATGCTGACCAAATTGATCACTGTCAATTTCCAATTCAGCGTCATAAATAGAAAAATTTCTTTGTGCGGATAAATAATCTAAAACACGTTCAACACCTACTTCATTGCCGACATTACGCGAAGGTGTCGCGCCATTTAGTCGCCACTGACCATCGCTTTCCTGCAAACCAACTTTAGGCCGTACAAATCGAATGTAGGTGAACTGAGGACTCAAAGTAAGAAGTGACTTAACCGTATCTAATCGCACTCGCATTTCATTAACAGTGATCGCAGATTGGCCATTTGCTTGCAAATGAAATCCACTAATAGAAACCGTTGGATCAACACCTTCAAGGCGACCACCAATTTCTTCTAGCGTAACGGGATAGCCCATAATTTGTTGAAGATTATGCTCTATTTGAGGACGATAATGGTCTAGATAAGGCAGCAACTGCCCAACACTGACGGCAAAAATAGCAAGCAATGCCGATAAAGCAATTGCTCCCCAAAAAATAAAAAGGATCAGTTTACGCAACAACCAACGCATCTTAAGGCCTTTTTTTGCTAGCGCAAAACAACATCATATTGATCTTGCGTGTAGACAGAGTCCACTTGAAAACGAATCGTCTTACCAATAAAAGCTTCCAATTCAGCAACGGCAGCACTTTCCTCGTCAAGGAAACGTTCAACTACTGTACTTGCCGCCAAAACGGTATAGGTTTGAGAATTATAAGCACGATCTGCTCTTAAAATTTCACGAAATACTTCATAACAAACGGTTTCAGGCGTTTTTACCAAACCACTGCCACGACAAGACCGACAAGGCTCACACAAAGTCTGACCAAGACTCTCGCGAGTTCTTTTCCTTGTCATTTCTACTAAACCAAGTTCCGAGACACCAGTGATTTTGGTTTTGGCATGATCCGCGTCTAATATTTTTTCGAGCATACGCAGCACTTGACGTTTATGTTCTTCATCTTCCATATCAATAAAGTCGATGATGATAATGCCACCAAGGTTTCTTAATCTGAGCTGTCGCCCTATTGCTGTCGCAGCTTCAAGATTGGTTTTGTAGATAGTCTCTTCAAGATTACGACTACCCACAAAAGCACCGGTATTCACATCTATAGTGGTCATTGATTCGGTTTGCTCAACCAACAAATAACCACCTGATTTCAACTGTACTTTACGGTCTAACGCTTTATGAATTTCATCTTCTACACTGTATAAATCGAAAATCGGCCGTTCACCTGGATAGTACTCAATACGATCTCTCAACTCAGGTATAAAGTCTTCGGCAAATGCCCGAAGCTTGGCGTAGTTTTCTTTAGAATCTATGCGGATTTTTTCCGTTGTTAATCCCACCAAATCTCGCATAGTACGCAAATGCAGAGGTAGATCTTCATAAATAATAGAAGGCGCTTTTGCATTTTGCATGCGGCGTTTAACAGACTGCCATAATCGTGTTAGAAATTTGATATCAGCAAGAATCTCTTCTTCGCCGGCTCGTTCGGCAGCGGTTCGCAATATATAGCCACTGTTTTCATCAGCATCCGTTAGAGCTTCTGATACTAGTGACTTAAGACGTTCGCGCTCAACTTCGTCTTCTATTCTTTGGCTTACACCGACATGCGCTTGATCTGGCATATAAACTAGGTAACGAGAAGGGATAGACAGATGAGTGGTTAAACGCGCCCCCTTAGAACTAATAGGGTCTTTTGTCACTTGAACCACAAGCGATTGCCCTTCACGCAAATAATCACCTATCTGATCACTTGGGTTAACAGCATCACGATTTACGACTTCTGATACATGGATAAACGCCGCTCTTTCAAGACCAATGTCTACAAAAGCTGCCTGCATACCAGGTAGGACACGAACCACCTTACCTTGATAAATATTACCGACAATTCCTTTACGACTTGAGCGCTCAATGTAAACTTCTTGCAATACACCGTTTTCAACTAGAGCAACCCGAATCTCCATAGGAGTAACATTAATGAGTACATCTTCACTCATGAGACATTTCCTCTAGTGAATGAATTCCAAATTGGGTTAATAATTGCGCCGTTTCATAAAGTGGTAGCCCAACGACTGCAGAGTAAGATCCTGAAATAGAGCGAACAAACACTGACCCTAGCCCTTGGATGCCATAAGAGCCAGCTTTATCTTTAGGTTCGTTAGTTTTCCAATATTGATCTATTTCAACATCTGAGATTTCACGAAAAAGCACGTCGCTGGTAACACATTTTGTTGCGACATGCTCATGTTCTAAATTACAAAGACAAAGAGAGGTAATAACTTGGTGAGAGCGGCCGGAAAGCAGCCTTAACATCGATCTGGAGTCTTCAAGAGACGCGGGTTTACCTAAGATACAACCATCAACCACAACACTTGTGTCTGAGGCTATAAAAATAGCTGACGTGTTAACGTCTGCTTGCTGCTGATATGTCAATGATGCCGCTTTCGCTTTTTCAATCGCCATACGCACAACATATTCTTCAGCCTTTTCTTGATGATTTGGAGTTTCATCTATATCGGCAGGCAAAACCTCAAACTCTTTCACCAAGAGGCTAAGTAGCTCTTTTCTTCTTGGCGAAGCTGAAGCCAAAACAAGCATAAACTTTCCCTAAAAACGGCCTAACGGATAGCATAAATGCGCCGTACGCTACGCAAAATAATAAATGACCAAGGCCACAATAGCCCAGTAATAACCGCAGGCATAAAGATCATTAAGGTCGGCTCAGCATGACCAAGATAGTGATCGATCCAGAAATCAACAAGCTGATTAATACTGACTAGCAAGCAGATAAAAAAGCCCTGTTGCCAACGATGATACATTCGCAATCGCTTGTAAAACACAGCGCATGTATAGGCAATAATGACATACGTCAACGAGTGTTGACCTATTATGCCGCCCTGCAATAAATCGACCATTAAACCCAGAAACCAAGCCAAGCCAACACCTACGCGGAATGGCAAAGCAATAACCCAATAAAGAATAACCAGCAATGCCCATTCAGGGCGGAACCAAACAAGCTCTTCAGGAAAAGGCATAGCTTCAAGCATTAAAGCCGTCAACAGAGTAATACAAAAAACAAAAATCGGTTTCATTATCGCCCTGCCTTCGGCTTTTCAATGAGCATGACATGACGGCTACGTCCCAACTGAGCTAAAGGAACGACGTCAACATCTGCATAAGCCTTACCTTGCGTGTACTTAACACTTCTAACCACACCTACAGGGTAGCCACTCGGAAAACGTTTATCTAACCCTGAAGTGGTTAAAATATCGCCCTTCTTTATATCAACAGATCGAGGAACACTCATTAGCTCTAAACGTTTCAAGCTTCCTGTGCCTCTCAAAATGCCTCTAAACCCTGTTCTAGTAAGCTGTACAGGAACAAAATGGCTCGCATCGGCAATCAATAATACTCGACTACTGTATGCCGCTGTTTCTACAACCTGTCCCAATACACCAGTTGCGTCTAAAACAGGCTGACCAACGTAGGCACCAGAGGAAAAGCCTTTATCTATCATTAATTTATGGCTGTACGCATTCTGATCAAAACCAATAACTTCCGCCATAACAATCTTTTCATCTACACGTTGAGAAGCATCTAGCAACTCGCGCAAACGAACGTTTTCTGCTTGGAGGGAATCGAGACGCTGCTGGCGACTGCGCAGTAACAAAATTTCTGATTGCAGGGATTGATTCTCTTTTACCAATCCTTCTCTACTTGCAAGATGCTCACCAGCCCAATTAAGCATTTTCTGAGGCGTATTCACCACAACCTGGATAGGAGTCACAAGCAAGGTCAAATAAGGCCTTGCTTGTGAGAAAACAGAGTAACGAACATCTGCAATGATCATCGCCATAGACAAAATAACCAGCACAACAAAACGAGTGCTAGACACCTTGCCACTATACTGAAGCGAATTTTTAATGGTGCGCTCCTAACTTTTACTCATTGTCTGCAGTAAAAAGCTCAGATGCGTGCTTATCCATTAACTCTAGGGCCATACCGCCACCACGAGCAACACAAGTTAGTGGATCATCAGCAATAATAACTGGCAAGCCAGTTTCTTCGCTGATTAAACGGTCGATTTCACGTAACAACGCACCACCGCCAGTTAACACCAAACCAGTTTCACCGATATCTGCAGCCAATTCTGGTGGAGACTGCTCAAGAACACCTTTAATAGCCTGAACAATTTGCGCCAAAGGTTCTTGTAGTGCTTCTAGAATTTCAGTACTGCTCAAAACAAAAGAGCGTGGAATCCCTTCGGCCAAGTTACGACCACGAACATCGATCTGTAACTCTTCACCAGTGTGGTAAGCCATACCGATTTCAGTCTTGATTCGTTCTGCAGTTGCATCACCAATCAAACTGCCATATTGACGACGAACATAAGTTGTAATTGCTTCATCAAAGCGATCACCACCAACACGAATGGATTCAGATGTCACGATGCCATTCAAGGAAATAATAGCGATTTCAGTAGTACCACCACCGATATCAATCACCATAGAACCTGATGCTTCCGCAACAGGAAGGCCAGCACCAATCGCCGCAGCCATTGGTTCTTCAATAATATAAACTTCACGAGCGCCTGCGCCCAACGCAGATTCTTTGATGGCTCGACGCTCAACCTGTGTAGATTTGCAAGGTACACAAACCAAAACACGCGGGCTTGGTTTCAAAAAACTATTTTCGTGAACTTTGGAAATAAAATACTGCAACATTTTTTCTGTGACATGAAAATCAGCGATAACGCCATCTTTCATCGGGCGAATAGCCGTAATGTTACCTGGAGTACGGCCTAGCATACGCTTCGCATCGGTACCAACTGATGCTACTGTTTTCTGATTTCCATTATGACGAATGGCAACTACTGATGGCTCATCAAGCACAATCCCACGGCCACGAACGTAAATAAGGGTATTTGCCGTTCCTAAGTCAATGGACAAATCGCTTGAAAACATTCCCCTGATTTTCTTAAACATGAATTCTTACACCCTGATAATACGATACGAACAGCGTCAAAATGTAACAACCACGGGGCCAATGGGCAAGTTGATTCAGTGTAAAACTTAAAAAAGTTCCTATGTATTTCATTGTTTACTAAAAAAAATTTAATAAATAAAAAATAAGCCCTGTTTTTCCCCCTCTTCGCTTTATAGCAATACAACTAAGAGATACAATGGCGGCCATTTACGATAATCAAAATATCAGGTGGAACATGTCCATAGACAAACAAGACGTGCAAAAAATTGCACACTTGGCACGCCTCGCTCTTACTGAGGCTGATGCCGATCAATACCAGCAATCGCTTTCTAGCGTTTTATCACTTGTTGAACAAATGCAATCTGTTAATACCGATGGCGTTGAACCACTTTCCAATCCGCTTGAAATGACCCAAAGATTGAGAGAGGACATAGTCACCGAAGAAAACCGCCGTGACGCATTCCTAGCGAACGCACCGCAGACTGAAGCCGGCCTTTTCCTTGTACCAAAAGTGATCGATTAAGAGAGACAAGCATGTTCGAACAAAGCATCTCGACATTAGCACAAAAATTACGCAACAAAGATATTTCCAGTGTTGAGCTAACCCGCCTTTTCTTAGCGCGTATAGCCAAACTTGACCCACAACTAAATAGTTTCATCACCGTCAGCGAACAACGCGCCTTAGAACAAGCAGCAGCGGCCGACATACTTCTTCAAAGCGGAAAAGGCACCAGTTTGACAGGCATCCCTGTTGCCCATAAAGATCTATTCTGTACGGAAGACACGTTAACAACTTGCGGCTCCAAGATGCTGCATAACTTCATTCCACCTTATGAATCCACTGTCACCAGCCGCATTCAACAAGCTGGCGCCGTCATGTTGGGTAAAACCAACATGGATGAGTTCGCTATGGGCTCTTCTAACGAAAACAGCTTTTACGGTGCGGTGAAAAACCCTTGGAACTTAGACATGGTTCCTGGTGGGTCATCTGGCGGCTCAGCTGCAGCTATTGCCGCGGGATTGGCTGTTGCCGCAACAGGTACCGACACTGGCGGATCAATTCGCCAACCAGCTTCTTTCTGTGGTATCACAGGCCTTAAACCGACTTACGGTCGTGTTTCTCGTTTTGGTATGATTGCGTACGCATCAAGCCTCGACCAAGGCGGCCCAATGGCAAAAAGCGCCGAAAATTGCGCACATTTAATGCAAGCTATGGCAGGATTTGACGAAAAAGACTCTACATCTGCCGATCAACAAGTCGATGATTATGTAGCGAATTTGAATACCCCGTTGACTGGCTTGAAAATCGGTCTTCCAAAAGAATACTTCGGTGAAGGACTAGACTCTAAGGTTGCTGACGTCATTATGGCGGCCGTCAAAGAGTTTGAAAAACTAGGCGCGACAGTAAAAGAGATTTCACTACCAAATCTACAGCTTAGCATTCCATCTTACTATGTCATTGCACCTTCTGAAGCCTCTTCAAATTTATCCCGCTTTGACGGTGTTCGATTTGGCCATCGCTGTGACGACCCAAAAGATTTGCTCGATATGTACACGCGCTCTCGCGCTGAAGGCTTCGGTACAGAAGTACAAAAGCGCATCATGGTTGGTACTTACGCATTATCAGAAGGCTACTACGACGCTTATTACTTGAAAGCACAAAAAATTCGTCGCCTTATTAAAGAAGACTTTGTCAAAGCATTTGAAGAAGTGGATGTCATCATGGGCCCTGTTGCACCAACCACCGCGTTTAGTCTTGGCAGCAAAACCAGCGATCCTGTCGCTATGTATCTAGAAGACATCTACACCTTATCCGTTAACCTTGCTGGCATCCCTGCCATGTCTGTTCCTGCAGGCTTTGCTGATGGCATGCCTGTCGGACTTCAAGTAATGGGTAACTATTTTGCCGAAGCCAAGCTATTAAACATAGCGCATCAGTATCAACAACACACTGATTGGCATTTACAAACACCAACTATGGCAAAAGGAGCATAAGCATGAATTGGGAAGTTGTTATTGGCCTTGAGATTCATACTCAGCTCTCTACAAAATCAAAATTGTTTTCTGGCGCAGCGGTTGGCTTTGGTGCTGAGCCAAACACTCAAACCACACTTGTCGATTTAGGAATGCCTGGCGCATTACCTGTTTTCAACAAGGAAGCCTTGCGCATGGCCGTGATGTTTGGCCACGCTATCAATGCTGAAATTGGCATGACATCGATTTTTGCTCGCAAAAACTACTTTTATCCAGATCTTCCAAAAGGCTACCAAACCAGCCAAATGGATCATCCTATTGTTGGTAAAGGCTACCTAGACGTAATGCTAGAAGACGGCACCACTTCTCGTGTTGGCATCACTCGCGCCCACCTTGAAGAAGACGCCGGCAAATCTTTGCATGAAGATTTCCAAGGCATGACAGGCATAGATTTAAACCGCTCCAGCACACCATTGCTAGAAATTGTGTCTGAGCCAGACATTCGCTCTGCAAAAGAAGCCGTAGCTTACGTAAAGATGATTCACTCTATTGTGACTTACCTTGGCATTTGCGATGGCAACATGGCAGAAGGCTCAATGCGTTGTGACATCAACTTGTCACTGCGCCCTAAAGGCCAAAAAGAATACGGTACACGCACCGAAATCAAAAACGTCAACTCGTTCCGCTTTATCGAAAAAGCAATCTACACGGAGATCGAGCGTCAAGCAGACATTTTAGAAGACGGTGGACGCATCATTCAGGAAACTCGCCTTTACGATCCAGAGAAGAACGAAACTCGCAGCATGCGTTCTAAAGAAGACGCAAACGACTATCGCTACTTCCCATGCCCAGACCTACTTCCTATTGTGTTAACACAAGAATATGTTGACGGTATCAAGGCAACCTTACCTGAGCTACCAAGCCAAAAAGCAGCGCGTTTCCAAAGCGAGCATATGCTAAGCGAATATGACGCAAACGTACTGTCGTCTTCTCGTGCCATGGCAGACTATTTTGAAACAGCTAATACTGTCGTTAGCGATGCAAAGTTGACTGCAAACTGGGTAATGGGTGAGCTAAGCAAGCTTCTAAACCAAGATCAGCTAGACATAGAAAACTCTCCAGTTAGTGCTCAGGCATTTGGTGAATTATTGGTTCGAATCAAAGACGACACCATCAATGGCAAAACAGCGAAAGATGTTTTCCAAGCAATGTGGGATGGCGAAGGTTCAGCAGATAAAATTATCGAAGCAAAAGGCCTGAAACAAGTAACAGATACCGGTGCGATTGAAACTATGATCCAGACTATCTTGGATGCTAACGCAGCTCAGGTTGAACAATACCGGGCCGCAGACGAAGATAAGCAGAAGAAAATGATAGGCTTCTTTGTTGGGCAAGTAATGAAAGCATCACAAGGTAAAGCCAACCCAGGCTTAGTCAATCCAATCCTGGTAAAAATGCTGAAAGGCTAATCGATTAGATATAGCACTTTAACCAGAAACCAAAAAATCCCGCACTTTGCTGCGGGATTTTTTTATTAAGAATAAGAACATTATAGATCAGTAACCATCCTATCTCGACCCAATAGCTTTGCCTCTTGCAAATTACTATCAGCCTTTCGAATCAACTCTTCAAGCGAATTCATAGGTTGGCAGCATATTCCTGCACTACACGTTAACGATATTTTAGCTTCTGTAAATTCTTTCTGGTGAAGAAACTTTAAAAAAGCATTTAGCCTATTAATTAGATTTTGCCCATCCAATTTAGCAATAATACAAAACTCATCACCACCAAAACGACACACCAGCATATTTTGAAAGGCGTTCTGAATTTCTCGCCCTATGACTTCCAACAAGCTATCACCAACAATATGACCATATATATCATTTACACTCTTAAAATGATCGAGATTCAATATAGCCAACACAACACCAGATGGATTATGGCGAAGCAGCTGCTCACCTTTATCAAATAAGTAACGCCTATTTTTAAGCTTAGTTAGCGGGTCAACATTTGCTAGATCGCGAATAGTCTCAAGCATTTCTTGCGCTTCCAAGCTATGAACTACGCGACAATGAAACTCTTCATGGTAAAACGGCTTTTTCAGAAAATCGTTAGCGCCAGCCTTAATAAATTTCGCCGACAAAGCATTATCCCCTTCTGCCGACAAACCTATAATTACCAAATCCTGAAAACGGGAATTAAACCTAAGCATGCGCACTAAATCATAACCACTTACCAAAGGCATATTATGATCAGTAATCAGCATCCTAATTTCCGAGTCTTCCTCCAACTTAGCTAAAGCTTCTTGACCATTTTCAGCTTCTATAACGTTAAAGCGATATTGTTCAAGTAAAATCCGAATAAACAAGCGACTCGTTGAGGAATCTTCCGCCACCAAAACCTTGATACCTTGGTTCCTATTTAAACGTTCAATCACTTTAATAACATGGTTAAACGAATATCGACTATCTTTGGTGATGTAATCCAAAACGCCTTTATTTAAAAGACTAAGTCGCAACTTATCATCAAAGTTTGCCGTCAAAACAACACATGGAATTTTTGTCGATAACACAAGATCAACAATTTCACCATTTTCAGCATCTGGTAAATTCAGATCGACAATGGCAGCAAAAAAAGCATCTCTTGAAGTTTTTAGTTTATCTTCCGCCTCTTTATAACTGGCACACAATACCGGCGTAAAAATAGGGTTTTGAGACAATAGATGATGAAGAACCTTCAACACAACAGGACTGTCTTCAACCACCAATATTTTTTTCTCTACCATAATTTGTAAAATCCTATCCTAAAAAGCGATATCAGTGCTTTTTTTGACTATATTTTTCAATTATCCCCTATGACCCACGATTACGATACTCTAAAATGACTCTCAAATTGCTGTTTTGTAAATAAACAGCAAAGTTAATAACATAAAGATTACGCTCACCTATTTCAAGCAAGGTTGTTTATTATGCAATGTCGGTCAGGTTGTGGTGCATGTTGCACAGCACCCTCCATCACGTCTCCAATCCCAGGAATGCCCAATGGAAAAGCGGCAGGAGAACCTTGCATACAACTGCTAGATGACTATCGCTGCGCTATATTTGGAGATCCCTCAAGACCAAAAGTATGCGCAGATTTCTCTGCTGAAGAATATGCCTGTGGCAACAGTAGAGAAGAAGCCATCAACATATTATCCCAATTAGAAGATGCAACTAGCCCCCAAAATACCAGTTCATTAAAAAGGAAATATCAATGACATCCGCGAAACAACTACTCTCTCTACTCTGCGTCAGCTTGTTGCTTAGCGCTTGCTCATCATCTGGCTCAAACAAACAGTTTGTTGTCGTTCCGCCCAGTGAATCTCAAATAAAAAATAGCGTGAAAGATCAGGTGTCATTAACACTAAACGCATTCACTCCGGTAGCTGGCCAGGCCCTGCCTAATCACACTGTACTTGAGGCTTACGAAAACCGCGGTTACGACCCAATTTGGATAAAAGACAAAAAAATAAACATGTCTATATACAAGTTGGTCGACATACTTGAGCAGTCTTATACTCATGGTCTGAATCCAATTCACTACCATACTGGCACTATTAAAGAATATTTAGCCCTTAAACAACCAACACCACAACAACTGGCTGAAATGGACGTTATTAGCACAATCGCTTTAACCAGTTACGCCCATGACCTAAGCAACGGTCGCTACGAGCCGCAGCTAATTGACCCAAATTGGCAGCTGGATGCACCCAATAATAATTGGAAAGACTTACTGTATCTTGATTCAGCAACAGACATGGTAAACTCCCTACCATTACTAGCTCCTCGCAGCCCACAATATCAAGTCCTGCAAAAATGGTTAGTGTATTACCAAGACCTCGCAGCGAAAGAAAAAGATATTTTTGTTAACGCTGGCGTCCCCTTATCAGCAGGCGATGAAGGTCCACGAGTTGCACAACTTAGAGCAAGACTAGTTCAGCTTGGGGATATTCGTTTTTCAACTCGTAAGGTGAATGAAGAGCAATTCGATGCCCCCCTAAAAGAAGCCCTCATTCGCTTCCAACAACGCCATCACATTACAGCCGATGGCGCTGCAGGCTCTAAAACCATTGAAATGCTCAATGTGCCACTAAAAACACGCGCAAAACAAATAGTTTACAACCTAGAAAGATGGCGCTGGTTGCCAAGCGAACTAGAAGCTAACCGCGTCTGGGTTGACCTAACAAATTACACGGTAGACATGTACCTAAACGGTGAGCTTACCTCAATGAAAGCCGTCATCGGCAAGCCCGATAGAAAAACACCTGTATTCAAAGGCTTGATGACTTACATGGTAACCAACCCTACATGGCGCGTGCCACATCGCATAGCCAGAGAGAACCTATTGCCTAAGCTACAAGCTGATCCAAATTATCTGGTTAAGCACGGCTACAAGGTGTATTCAAGTTGGAGCATTGGCGCAAAAGAACTGGATTCAACCAAAATCAATTGGAAAGCGATTAGTGAAGACAAGCTGGCTTTTCGTTTCGAACAAGAACCAGATGAAGGCAACGCACTTGGCCAATTCAAGTTTATGTTCCCTAATAAAAACGAGATTTATTTGCATGACACACCTGCAAAACATCTATTTCGTGAAGAAGATAGAGCCTTTAGTTCTGGTTGCGTTCGCCTAGAAAACCCAACAGAGTTTGCCAAAGAAATAACCAAAGGCAGCAAACAGTTCAATGATATGAATAACTCCTTAAAAACAGGAAGTAATACCGTTATCACCTTACCAACCTACATTCCTGTTTATTTGGTCTATTTCACCGTTGTTCCGAATGCTAATGGCATGCTGGAATTCCGTAACGACATTTACGAAAGAGATGCTCTTATGGAAGAAGCAATGGGATATTCTGCTTTCGGCTCCAGAGACTCCATTTAATAGAAAGCATCACTTCTTTAATTGTTGTTTTAAGTTTCTCCAAATCACTAAAAAGCCCCATATACAAAATTTGTATATGGGGCTTTTTAGTGATTCAAAATCAGATTTAACTTAAAATTATTTAACCATAATGCAAACAGTCACTTCTTCTCTATCATGATAAAGATGCTTAACTTGATACTGATAGCTTACCCCAGCTTTTCTCAGCAAGCCCTCCATGGTCTGCAAGCATAAAGTTACTTCTTGATAACGCTTTTTCATTGGTAGCTTCAGGTTAAAAATAGCCCTTCTAGTCCAACCGCTCGCCAGCCATTTAGCCATCAATTCTGCGACCTTTATTGGGCGCTCGACCATATCACAAACTAACCAGTCCACTGTGTAAGGCGGCTCGTATTTAAAGCCATCGGCCTTTTCATGCTCAACCAGCCCAGTAGACATCAATTCTTTTTGCATAGGACCATTATCGATTGCGATAACATGAATGCCCTTTTTAACAAATTGATAAGTCCAACCACCAGGCGCCGCGCCAAGATCAACTGCCGTCATGCCTTCAGTCAAATCCGCTTCTAGCGTTTGCTCTGGCACAAATTGAAGAAAAGCCTCTTCCAGCTTAAGCGTTGAACGACTCGGACCTGCTGCTGGAAAACGTAAACGACGAATACCCATAGGAAATTCACTACGACAGGCAGCATAAGACACACCCAAATAAGCAGCCTCACCATCCAGCATAAATACATGGTGGCGAACACCTACCGCCTTGTTACGCAAAACGCCTGACCTTTTCCAACCTTCACGCAAAGGTTTTTCCAGTTTCTTTATTAAACCAGACAGGGCTTTAGCGTCATTTGTATCGGCTGTTTCAATCCAAATTTCTTCCGCTAATGGCAACTCACGAGCCGCTTCAAGCAAGGATTCAACTCGACCACCTTGCTCTAATTCAATCACATCATTAACAGCAATAATCTGGCGAGCAAAAATCAGACGATTAAAATTTAATTGCTGGATCAATGTTTCACCAGCGTCCGCCTGATCAAAGTTATACACAATGTAACCCGCATCAGGAACAACCTTAGCGTAGCCATAAAAACCTTTGCTACTAGCCACTTCTGACAATTCCGCCGCACAATCTTTTTCGAAGCCTTGACGACAGTAAACCAAAACATTTTTCATTCAAATTCCTTCTCAGCCAAAGCAAAACTCTGCTGAGTTATATTAATTACTTTTTACCGGGCCATTTTAATAAAGATTCATCAAATTGAGTCGTGACAAAATCAGACAACTCAGACGAAAAATGCTCCCCTGATATAGGAAGGCTGAGATAACTTTTCATCTCACCCCGCCAATTAAACTGCAAAGAGTAGGCATGTAAATACCCTCTGTCAGCTCCTTCTCCGCTGTACCTAAGATCTCCTAAAATAGGCGACCCTAAACTCTTTAATGCCACACGAATTTGGTGCGTTTTACCTGTTAAAGGCCTAACAATAAAAACCCTAAGCCCTTGAAATGCTGAAGAAAAAAACTGTGTAACTGCTAAATTTTCATTATCTTGTGTAAGCTTCCACTGACCTCTTCGGCTCGGCGCCATACCACCCGAGATCGTTCCTTGTTTCTTTTTTGGCTTTTTTACAGACAAGGCCAAATAGCGTTTTTCCATCTCATGGTTTTCAAACATCTTTCCAAATTCTGCAGCAGCTACTGCATGGCAAGCCACTATCAGAAGACCCGATGTCATTTTATCCAAACGATGAACAGGGTAAAAACTTTGATCTGGATAAGAAATCGCCAGGGTTTGCATTACCCCCAGCTCTTCCGACTCAGCATGAAAACTCATACCTGCAGGTTTTTCAACAATCCAATAATCAACAGAGCGAAATAGTATCTGGAGCAAATGAGCCTCATCACGAAAAATAAAGGAAAAATAGATTAGCCAACAAGTTTATCCACAGAGAAAGTGGACAACTCATATGTCAATACAGATAAGTAAATATATTCTAACTTTGATAGTCTGATTGTACAGAAACTCGATTTCGGCCGTTACGCTTAGCCGCATACAAACCTTTATCCGCTTGCGCCAATATTTCTTCATAGCGCGAAACACTTGGTGCAATAGCAGCAACACCAATACTGACAGTAACTGGAATAACAATACCATGCTCGGTTTCTATCAGCATATTTTCGACCGATTGCCTCATCCGCTCCATAACAACCTCTGCGTCTTTTAAAGAAGTGTCTGACATGATGACAATAAATTCTTCACCACCATAACGACCTATTTCATCTTGAGGTCTTATAACAGACGCCATCATGGCTGATACTTTTGCCAGAACCAAATCGCCTGCTTCGTGCCCAAAAGTATCATTGATCTTTTTAAAGTGGTCTAAATCAACAATAGCAAAGACACATGACTCTCTATTGATAACAGAATCTGCAAAAATATTAACAGCATCCGCCAAGACCTTTCTTCGATTTGAAAGACCAGTAAGCTCATCCATTTCTGCTAAGGTTCGCAAGTGACTATTAACCGATTTCAGTCGGTTTATTACAAGATTAATGACCATGGCGAAATTGAACGAGAGTGCAAGAAATACAAAAATAACAACCACACTTTGATCAAACGAAGTGAGGTAAATCCCTCGCGTATTCAAAAGCTCACACATCAGAAATAAAACAATAGAAATGCTAACTATCCAGTACTTAGCTAAGTTCTGATCTGCCCTGAAGACAACAAAGGAATAAGCAATGACACTGACAAAAAACCAATGAAAACCACTGTTAGTGCCGAAGTAAAACAAGCTAAGAATGGATATTTGAGAAATTTTAAGAATGGGGATTAATAATTGAGCACGAGAAAAATGCCCAATATAGCTGTAACGTAAACCAACCAAACCGATTAATAAACCAACCAAAGAAAAAATAGCAACCGAGGACATTTGACGCAGCGAGAACACAATAAGCATGAACAAACAGCTTATACAGAACATCATGTAGGAAAAATTCACTACATGTTTCTGATTGAGGTCATTTCCAAACTCATCCTCAAAGCCGATATTTAATAGTTTACCTATGATTTTTTTTATCGATGAAAACACAGTACCCTACACTTATTGTCACATTAAAAGCAATTAAGCTTGAATCGCTATATTTTCCATAAAACATGGCTTCTATAAAGCTGAAGTTAAACGCAATATTCTACAGAATATCAATCACTTTTCCTACAATTCAAACAAGGAAAAGCCCCTTTAAGTATAAATATTAAACACATCAAACCCCACCTAGAAAATCCTTCTAAATAAAGACACGCACTTTAATTTTACGTATTGTAAGCCATTACAACTGTACACTTCGTTGGCATGAATATTGATTAGATAAACCAATATATCAACAAGACAATCGATTTTATTAACTAGTCGGTCAAATTTATAAAAACAGACATGATTATCGCCCAAAAAAAGTGCAAATACCGCACCAAAAAAGAGCGTTTTGTTTTATTTTTTTGAACTAACATAAAAACCAAAGATAAAAAAAATTAGAAAATGAGCAATTCCACTCACTCAACCTCTAGAAATAAGGTGCCGGAACATTGACAAAACACAATTTGGTATCACGCCTTGAGCTTGTAAACATTACCAAACAGTATCCTGGCTGCCTTGCCAACGACAACATCAGCATAACGCTGATGCCAGGTGAAATTCATGCCCTGTTAGGAGAAAATGGCGCTGGAAAAAGCACCTTGGTAAAAACCATTTATGGTGTTGTCGCCCCAGATAAGGGCGATATCATTTGGGATGGTAAAGAAGTGAATATTAAATCTCCATCCATTGCCCGTGATTTAGGTATTGGCATGGTGTTTCAGCACTTTTCTTTATTTGAAACGTTGACAGTTAGTCAGAATATAGAATTGTGTTTAAGTAAAACTCAGTTAAATAAAATTGGGGATTTAGCAGCAAGAATTACTCAACTTTCTGAAGAATATGGTTTAAACGTTAATCCAAGCCGATACGTGCATTCACTGTCCATTGGCGAAAGACAGCGTGTTGAAATCATGCGCTGCCTAGTTCAATCGGTAAAACTGCTTATATTGGATGAACCTACCTCCGTTCTCACACCACAAGAAGTCTCTGGATTGTTTGGCGTCTTGCGCACTCTGTCAGAAGAAGGTTGCAGCATTCTATTTATTAGCCACAAACTTCATGAAGTGACGGAAATTTGCCACAAAGCAACCATATTGCGTGGTGGGAAAGTGGTCGACACTTGCGTGCCAAACGAGGAAACGCCAGCCTCTATCGCCAAAATGATGGTTGGCGATCTTGCTGAGCAAGATGCAGGTTACGCAAAAAAAGAAGGCACTGAACGCGCTTTTAATGTTGAAAATTTATCTCTCCCAGCCAAGCAACCTTTTGGTACATCTCTAAAGAACATCAATTTTGAATTAAAGTCTGGCGAAATTCTCGGCATTGCTGGTGTTGCTGGTAATGGTCAAGACGAGTTAATGGCGATTATCAGCGGTGAAGATGAACGTAATGTAAAAAACAGCTTATCACTCGACAGCTTAGACATTGGTCATTTACATGCCGGAGAACGTCGTAAGCTTGGCATGGCCTACGTCCCTGAGGAACGATTAGGTCGAGGAGCTGTTCCAGATATGAGTCTGACAGAAAACACCTTATTAACTCACAGCGATGGCTTTGTAAAAAACGGCCTAGTGGAATGGCAAAGCATCAAAGAATACACCTCAGCACTCATCGCTAAATACAAAGTCAAATGCCATGGCGAGTTCTCAGAAGCCAAAAGCTTAAGTGGTGGCAACTTACAAAAATTCATTATGGGACGAGAAATAGGACAAAACCCTAAAGTGCTTATCTGTGCACATCCGACCTGGGGTGTAGACGTTGGTGCGGCACTCGCCATTCACCAAGCCTTACTGGAGCTTCGTGATCAAGGTGCTGCCATTTTGCTCATTTCTGAAGATATAGACGAATTGTTTTTACTAGCAGATCGTATGGCTGCAGTTTGCGATGGCCACTTATCTCCAGTGGTAAGAACGGAAGCAACCAACATAGACCAAATCGGACAATGGATGGCGGGAACTTTTATTAATAACTCATCGCTTCACACTCAAGAGGCCAAGGCATGATCCGCATTCAAGCTCGTACCGAGCCAAGCTCATTAATGAAAGTAGCCTCGCCACTTCTTGCTATCGCATTAACGTTAATTTTCGGCTGCATTCTTTTTTCGGCCATTGGTAAATCACCTTCACAAGCCTTACATGTGTTGCTGATTGCGCCATTAGCGGACAGTTATAACATTGGTGAAATGTTCGTCAAAATGGGGCCATTACTACTTTGTGCCGTTGGTTTATCTCTATGTTATCGGGCCAACATGTGGAATATCGGTGCGGAAGGGCAATTACTTGCTGGCGCATTGGGTGGCTCTACAATGGCGCTTTACTTTATCGATTCAGAATCCGCTTTCGCCCTACCCATCACACTATTAGCCGGCGTAGCTTCTGGCATGATTTGGGCAGCCATTCCCACTTTTTTAAAGTTACGTTTTAACTCAAACTTAATTTTAACCACCATCATGTTTAACTACATTGCATTGTATCTGCTTATTTGGGCTGTACACGGACCTTTAAGAGACCCTCAAGGCTTTGGTTTCCCTGAGTCTGCGATGTTTGCAGACTCAACATTATTACCAACCCTATTTGAGAGCAGTCGAATTCATCTTGGTGTTGCTTTCGCTATTGTGTCTGCTTTTATTGCTTGGTTCATTTTGAGCAAATCCCATCTTGGTTTTCAAATTAGAGTCTTTGGTTCCGATGAGCCAGCAGCGAGATACGCAGGGTTTAGTAGTAAAAAATTGAGTTGGTTTGTTATGTTATTTGCAGGTGCATTAGCAGGGCTAGCCGGTGTCAGTGAAACAACAGGGCCAATAGGACAATTAGTACCCAATGTGTCACCAGGGTACGGTTACTCAGCGATTATTGTAGCCTACTTGGGAAGGCTACATCCTCTTGGCGCTATCCTAGCGGCAGTTTTTATGGCGGTACTTTATATGGGCGGAGACTTAGCTCAAATTGAAATGGGCATTCCCGTTGCAGTGGTCAGTATGTTTCAAGGCGTTTTATTATTCTTTCTATTGGCTTGTGATTTTTTCATTAACAATCGCCTTGCCTTTTCTAACCAAGCGACAAACTAGGAGATTATTTTGGACTCAGATCTAATTGTACAAATATTGTTTGCCGCTGTAAAAACCGGTACTCCACTGCTTTTCATCGCCTTAGGCGAGGTGATTTGTGAAAAATCAGGCGTGTTAAACCTAGGCCAAGAAGGCATGATGCTAATGGGTGCGGTGGTTGGATTTTTAGCCGCTTACGGCACAGGGAGCGCGGGTTTAGGCGTTCTAGCCGCCATGATAATGGGTTGCGTAATGAGCTTGATTTTTGCCGTGCTCGTTCTGCATCTAGGTGCAAATCAGGTGGCCACAGGGCTTGCTTTAACGATATTTGGCACAGGGTTAAGCGCTTTTATTGGCTCAGGTGTGGTTGGTCAAACCATTCAAGGCTTCCAACCTATCGCCATTCCATTGCTGTCTGACATCCCGTTTATTGGCAAGATTTTGTTTAGTCATGACATATTGGTGTATTCCTCTTTTGCAATGACCTTTGCACTTATGTTTGTGGTCAACAAAACCCGAATTGGACTAACACTTAAAGCAGTTGGTGAAAACCCTCATGCAGCCAACGCCATTGGCATAAAAGTGCTAAGGGTTCGCTACTTAGCCGTTATGTTTGGTGGTGTAATGGCAGGTATTTCTGGTGCTTATATGTCCTTGGTGTATACACCAATGTGGGTAGAAAACATGACGGCGGGACGAGGCTGGATCGCACTTGCTCTGGTCGTTTTCGCTTCATGGCGTGTTGGTCGAATTATGTTAGGTGCTTACCTCTTCGGTTTGGCCAGTATTATGCATTTAGTTCTTCAAGGTTTGGGCTGGTCTATTTCACCAAACTTACTCGCTATGTTGCCGTATGTTGCAACGGTGGTTGTTATGGTTATTATCAGCGCTGACAAGTTTAAAGAGAAATTACTGGCTCCTAGAGCGCTAGGAAAACCTTTTGATCCAAGACAAATGGCCTGATTTTAAATAAAAATTTAAACATTAAATGAAACGCCCTCGGGCACAAAGGAGCAAGCAATGAAACTTAAAAGTTTACTGGTTAGTCTAGGGCTTTTAGCCGGAGCAAGTATTGCCCAAGCAGAAGAGCCATTGAAAGTGGGTTTTGTCTACGTTGGACCCGTGGGTGATTTAGGCTGGAGTTACGAACATGATATGGGTAGAAAAGGCTTAGAAGAATATTTTGGCGACAAAGTAAAAACCACTTACGTTGAGAACGTTCCAGAAGGTGCGGATGCTGAGCGAGTTATTACTCAACTAGCAAAAGCAGGTAATGACCTAATCTTCACCACATCTTTTGGTTTTATGAACCCAACGGTGAAAGTTGCAAAACGCTTTCCTAAAGTAAAATTTGAACATGCTACAGGTTACAAGCTTGATAAAAACTTAGGTACTTATGTTCTTCGTACTTATGAAGGTCGATACATCTCCGGCGTCACTGCAGGTATGATGACAAAAACCAACACCATTGGTTATATCGGCTCCTTCCCAATCCCAGAAGTTATTCGTGACATCAACGCAGCTTACATGGGCGCAAAAAGCGTTAACCCTGATGTAAAAATGAAAATTGTATGGGCAAATACTTGGTACGATCCAGGTAAAGAAACTGATGCTGCAAATGCGCTAATGGACCAAGGCGTAGATGTCATGCTACAGCACACAGACAGTCCTGCTCCGCTTATTGCGGCTGAAAAACGTGGTTTACGCGCAATCGGCCAAGCCTCCGATCAAAGCAAGTTTGCGCCTAATGCGCACATTTTTTCTGTTCGTGACAACTGGACACCTTACTACATCAAAGAAGTTCAAGCTGTTATGGATGGCACTTGGAAATCTCAAGATTTCTGGGGTGGATTCCATGATGACATGCTAACACTAGCATCAATTAACCCGAACCTTCCTAAAGATGTTCGCGCTAAAATTGATGCTACTTATGCAGCAATTAAGTCTGGTGAATTCAAACCATTCACAGGTCCAATCAAGGATAACAAAGGCAATGTTGCAGTTCCTGCTAATCATTCGTTAACAGATCAAGAGCTTGCTCAAGTTAACTGGTATGTTGAAGGCATTACTGACGAAATCCCGCATTAATTTTTGTACATTAATTTTTATATACGGCCAGCCCTGCTGGCTGTATATTCTCCTGCTTTTTAAACGACCACTCTTAAACACTGCCAGCCATTCTTTTTCATCTGCGTTTTTATCGTTATATTTAAGAATCCAAGGCACAGCAAAGCAACGAAAGGTAAACCTATGGAAACACTAATCGAACTATCAAAAAAAATGCCCAAGACCGAACTTCATTTACACATTGAAGGTACCTTTGAGCCAGAGCAGATGTTTGCCATAGCACAACGCAATCAGGTTGAATTGAAATACAATACAGTAGACGCCTTAAAAGCAGCCTATCAATTCACCAATTTACAAGACTTCCTAGACCTTTATTACCAAGGCATGTCGGTGCTTCTTCACGAAGCCGATTTTTATGACCTTACGATGGCGTATTTAGAAAAAGTCCACAGTGAAAATGTCGTCCATGTAGAGATATTTTTTGACCCTCAAGGTCATTTATCTCGTGGCGTTAGCTTTGATGTTCAAATCCAAGGTATCTATAAGGCCCTTCAAGATGCAGAGAAAAAGTGGGGGATGACATCCAAGCTAATCATGTCTTTCTTAAGGCATTTAAGTGAAGAAAGCGCATTTGAAACCCTTGAGTTAGCA
This sequence comes from Marinomonas sp. BSi20584, assembly GCF_002792415.1. Lineage (NCBI taxonomy): Bacteria > Pseudomonadati > Pseudomonadota > Gammaproteobacteria > Oceanospirillales > Oceanospirillaceae > Marinomonas > Marinomonas sp. BSi20584. Next base: position 56,513 of record NZ_KZ454885.1, on the reverse strand, counting down.
AAGCCTCACCTAAAATGGATTTACGGCATTGGGTTAGACAGTTCGGAAGTAGGACACCCTCCAGAAAAGTTCTTACGCGTTTTTGAAGAATGCAAAAACCTCGGATTAAAAGTCACTGCACATGCTGGCGAAGAAGGACCTCCAGACTACGTTTGGCAAGCCATTGAGCAAATCGGCGTTGATAGAATAGATCATGGCAACAGAGCACTGGAAGACGACAAGCTTATTGAAGCAATCAAGCAACGAAACTTAACTCTGACGGTTTGCCCACTTTCTAACTTGAAACTTTGTGTCGTTAATGACATGAAAAATCACCCAATTAAAAATATGTTGACGCTCGGCCTAAATGCGACGGTTAATTCGGATGATCCTGCCTATTTTGGTGGTTATATGAACGACAACTATGCCTCATTAATTAACGGTACCAGTATCAGCAAAGAAGAATTATTTCAATTAGCTAAAAATGGCATCACTGGTAGTTGGATGGAAGACCATCACAAAGAACGGCATTTAAAACACTTGAACGCCCTGTTCGAATAACCTATTTTTATCTGCCGCATTGATTAAAGGGAGATTGAATTAATCACTCTTTTGGTCAATGTGGTAAGATGCTGTTTTTTTATATTACCGAATTGAGCTAACCGCATGTCAAACACAATCCTTCTTGATGATACTTTTTACCGCTTACCTAGCAGTGATCGCTATGACCACGTTTTGAACCTTGTAAAAAAAGGCGCTTCTGTATGGACGCTTGCTGACACTGAAGGCTGTTTGATTATAGATCTTGGTAGTGACAAAGTATTACCAATTTGGCCAGCTGAAACCCTAGCGACAGCTTGGGGCGAGAAGGATTATCAAGGCTTCAATAGCCTGGAAATTAACGCAGCAGATTGGGCCGAAAAGTGGCTACCAGGTATGCAAGGCGATGGTTTCTCGGTTGGTGTAGCACCTAATCTTGCTGGTGAGTGCATTGTTTCCTCAGCAGAAGAACATGCAATCGACCTCAAAAGTTAGTAGTAATTACTGATACAAGCGCCATGTACTTTGAATTAATGAGCTCTAAATTAAAGAGTCATAGAAATAAACTCACACAGTTCGCTGTGTGCGTTGGCTTGTTTGCAGTTTTTCTTATTTATTTTGGTCCGCTATTCTCACAAATAAGCAATGCACTTTCGCCCCAGCCAACCATGGCGCCAATGTCTATGGAAAGCATGGAGATGGAAGCCATGGATATGTCAGGGCACGACCATGCAAAAATGCTTGCCGAGCAAGCGAACAGTAAGCAAAAACAGGTAAGCTCTGCACATATTAGTCACCACGGGCATCACGCACATGGTGAAAGCGCTAATTTATTAGAAGCCTGCGGTTATTGTTCCCTGCTCTTCCATTTAAACTGGATTGACGCTAAAACCTTAGAGCTTATTCCACTGACACAAAGCCGCTACCCAAACATGGTAACAGCTACTATTTCGCACAAATATCATGTGCCCTTCACCTCTATTTTACCCAGAGCACCACCAGTAATTTCGGTCTAATTAATACCATAATTAATATCAAAAAAAACGACGCAGCCTATTCTGATTTATCACAGAACAGATATTTTTGTGCGCGTCTTTCATGATGATAGAAAAGTGAGATTTTCACTCAGAGGCGTTATTTTGCCCTTTTCTATGAGACGAGAAATTACTATGTCGACAAAAACGAATAACAAGGCATCTGAATCTGCTTCAAATGCTATGCTACTTTTAATTACACGACTGCATTTTTATATTGGTCTTTTTGTTGGGCCCTTTATCTTTGTAGCGGCTCTTACTGGAACCCTCTATGTGATTACGCCGCAGATTGAAAATGCCATCTACAAAGATGTTTTAACAACGCAAAGTGTCGGCGAGGCCAAACCGCTGTCACAACAAATAACTGCGGCAAAATCACACCTAACGAGTGATTTAACCTTATTTGCCGTACGCCCAGCACCAGAGCAAGGCGATACAACGCGCGTTATGTTTCTCGACCCAAGTGCAAACCTATCTGGTGCCAGAGCGATTTTTATTGATCCGATAACACTTGAAATGAAAGGCAATTTGCCCGTTTACGGCACAAGTGGTTCTTTACCTTTCAGAACCACCATTAGTTTTTTGCACCGCCAGCTACTCATGAGTGAAGTGGGTCGCTATTACAGCGAACTTGCAGCTTCATGGTTGTGGATTGCAGCGATTGGTGGACTTTTCCTTTGGTACAAGGGTGGAAAGAAAAACAAAGCAGAATTCGCGAACAAAACAGAACATCTGCGTAAGCGCCGCCGCCATTATCAAGTTGGTCTTTGTCTTTTTGTTGGTCTGATCTTTGTTTCTATTACGGGATTAACTTGGTCGAAATGGGCTGGCGACAACATCAGTACTTTGCGCAATAGCATTGGCTGGATAACGCCTTCAGTCTCACAAGACCTAAAGACAACAGATCACAATATGATGATGTCAGATGAGCACGCAGATCATCTAAATCATTCTAGTCATCACAATATGGCCGCAATGAAACAGCAACCTGTAGAAAAATTTGAAAATATTGATCTATTGTTTGATGGTGTATTAAAAGCAGCAAGAGACGCAGGAATTGATGCCAATAAGCTAGAAATAAGACCTTCATCAACAAAAGACAAAGCATGGCGAGTAAGTGAGATCGATCGATCTTGGCCGACTCAAGTAGACAGTGTTGCCGTTGATGCTAGTACTATGACTGTCACCAGTCGTGCCGATTTTGCCACTTTCCCTATTGTTGCCAAGCTGATTCGCTGGGGCATTGATGCTCACATGGGTATTTTATTTGGCGTCGTTAACCAAATAATCCTAACCATCTTCGGCTTGTCTTTGTGCTTCATGATTATTTGGGGCTACAAAATGTGGTGGATTCGTCGCCCACAGGCCGGATCAACTTCTAAACCATTATTACAAGCATGGGCAAGACTGTCTGGTCCACAAAAATTAATCACAGTACTAATCGCCATTGCATTGGGTATAAGCATGCCAGTTATGGGCGTTAGCTTACTCGCCTTTTTGTTAATTGATGTTTATCGCTGGAAGCGTCAATAATTCTATTTCTAACAACTAAATATTCATCGAGCCAACCACTGGCTCGATGAATATTTTTTACCTCGACGCCTAATATCCCCTTCCGAATACGCCTTATTTTGGCTTTTTCTGGCCTCTTGGCTTGTTATCAGTAAAATACGTGCTCTTATTTCATCACCATCAGAATACGTATTTTATGGACACGCAGTCACTCGCAACACTTACAGAACACGTTTTAATCAAGCTAGTCCTACTTCCACAGGGGGCTCAGCGGCTATTTCATGGGCGAGGACGCTGCTTTCCTGGAACAGAACAAATCACTGTCGATTGGCTAGGAGGACAAGTCCTCGTATCTCTTTTCAAAGAGCCAACTGCTGATGAACTAGACAAGCTGACTGAAGAAATCATCAGTTGGACAAGTAAAACAGAATGGAGTGATAGCAAAGCACAATCGCTATTACTTCAGCACCGAAGCCGTGAACGAAGCCCGACTGAATGCCTATGGGGAAATTATCAAGAACAACAGATCGTTAACGAAGAAGGCCTACTTTTTCGGCTCGATCTAGGCAAGAATCAGAACTCTGGTCTTTTTCTAGATATGCGATACGGACGACGCTGGGTAAAAGAAAACAGCCAACACAAACGCGTACTCAATCTATTTGCTTATACCTGTGGCTTCTCTGTCGCTGCCATAACGGGTGGTGCAGATTTTGTGGTTAATCTAGATATGGCAAAAGCCGTGCTTACCCGAGGCAGAGAAAATCACAGACTCAACCAACATGATTTAAACTGTGTGAAATTCTTCGCCCATGATATTTTCAAATCTTGGGGAAAAATCAAAAAATATGGCGAATATGATCTTATCATCATCGATCCGCCGACATTTCAGCGCGGCAGCTTTGCGCTAACTAAAGATTATCAAAAAATATTACGACGCTTACCTGAGTTATTAGCTGAAAATGGTCAAGTGCTTGCTTGTGTCAATGATCCAAGCATTCCTGCGCAATTTTTAATTGATGGCATGCGTGAAGAAGCTCCAACTTTAGCGTTTCAATACCGACTTGATAATCCGCCAGAGTTTTTGGATATCGACATAGAAAGCGGTTTAAAAGCGCTTATATTTCAGAAAACACCTGATGAAGAAATTAACTAATTAAGGAAGTCACAATGTCTAATACAACCGTTACATTCGAATACGAGAAAGAAACCAAAAACAGCGTACGCTACCAAGAAGTGCCAGAAGAAGGCAAGGCTCCAATTATGGGATCACTTTACGTTCAAAAGTGGTTTGCGGGCAACAGCAAGACACTAGAAATCACCATAGAGAAAAAAGACTAAGCGCGAGCTTTCATTCTTAACTGTATAAAAAACACTCTTCTGCCCTGCCTTCCTACTATCCTATTTTAGACACTTCGAAATAAGATAGTAGAGAAGCTACTCTTCTCTCCATCTAGAACTAAGTAAATTGCCATTCCCTCATAAAAACGCACTAAATATATGAAAAAAATATAAAAAATTTGACATAAAAAACAAAAGTACACTTAAAACACTTTTTAATTCACAAAATAAAAGTTGCTATAAATAAATTAGAAACTAAGCTTAGGCTAATTGTTAAATTAATAAAAAGCGAAAGAATTAAAATGGATTTGAAATCAGAATCATTATCAAAGAAAATCAGAATAAAAATCACATATTTTAAATTAACGATATTGATTGCCTTGTACTACGCGTTAGTTATAAACATTCCTTTCTATGTACAACTATATGACGCTTTAGAACGTTCAAATTCTATGAATATTGGTCTTTTTTTATGCATGCCAATTTTTATTTTTTTAATCACAAATGTATTATTTTGTCTAATTAGTTGGCCTTACATAACCAAGCCATTATTTATTTTTTTACTATTAACATCTAGTATCGTAAGTTACGTAATATATAATTATGGAATCTCCGTCGATTACGGAATTATTCAAAACGCATTTGAAACCGATACAGGTGAAGCGGCCTCTTATCTAAGTTTTTATTCCGTATTTTGGGTGGCTATCACAGGCATCATCCCTTCTTTAATGGTAGCGCTAGTAAAAATCAGACCTGAAATTAGCGTGATTAAAAAATCGCTTTCCATCTTCGTTTCTGTCCTTGTCATTTTATCCATTGTCTTTTTTTACTTCAAAGATCTGAGCTATATAGGTAGAAAAAACAGCTACTTAAAAGAAATGATTGTCCCTACTTACTACCTTTCAAGCAGTTATAAGTACATAAAGAACACTTATTTTTCCAGCCCTGTCACCTATAAAAAAATTGGTGAGGATGCAAAACAAGCTATAAAGGATCCATCACAAAAACCGACTCTATTTTTCTTTGTACTTGGCGAAACAGCGCGCTCACAAAACTATCAGCTAAATGGCTATCCAAGACCAACCAATGAATATACTAGCAAACAAGATGTAATTTCATTTAGAGATGTCGCGTCATGCGGAACGGCAACAGCGGTATCGGTACCTTGTATGTTTTCTGCTCTATCAAGAGATGAATACAAAGAATCTGTCGCCAAACATCAAGATAATGCTATCGACATTCTCAAAAGAGCTGGCATTTCATTACTTTGGAAAGAAAATGATGGTGGTGACAAAGATGTTGCCAACAACATCACCAAAACAACATTAAATCGTGAAGTAGTAAATGAGTTCTGTAATGGTAATAGTTGTTACGATATGGCTCTTTTAGATAATTTAGATTCAGATATAAAAAACATGGAAGGTGATAGGGTTATTTTCATTCACTTAATGGGCAGCCATGGGCCAAATTATTTTAAACGCTATCCAGATGATCAGAAAAAATTCACTCCTGATTGTCAGAGAAATGATGTAGAAAATTGCTCTTCCGAAAGTATTATAAACTCTTACGATAACACTATTCATTACACTGATTTTGTTATCAGTAAACTTATTGACAAACTCAAAGGCGTCAGCGACCAATATAATACGAGCCTCTTATATCTTTCTGATCACGGCGAATCATTAGGAGAAAATGGCGTATTTTTACACGGACTACCATACGCATTTGCTCCTATTTATCAAACAAGAGTCCCTCTCATGTTATGGATGTCGGACGACTTTAAAAAAACCAAAAACATAGATCAAACCTGTCTAAAAAATGAAGCTCAAAACAGCAACATATCGCAAGATTATATCTTTCACTCTCTACTTGGCATCATGGATGTAAAAACATCGATTTATGATCAAGAACTCGATCTTTACAAAAAATGCCGAAAAAACAATGAAAAGGATTAAGAAACACATTATTTTTTACTTTTTATTTACTTTATCTACTATATTCTAGTGCACATATAATAATTTATAGAGATAAGATATGCCAAAAAATAAAAACTCATGGTTACGTGTTCTATCTCCTCTCAAACCGTATTTATGTTTTTTAGCTCTCACCCTACTCTGCTTATCACTTAGTCGTTTGTTATTAATGATCTGGAAATATGATCGAATCGACAGTGCTGCCGATTGGATCACATTGCTTGGTTTCGGCTTACGCATTGATATCGCTTCCATCTCATACATAATCGGCATACCTGCAGTCATCAGTTTACTTATTTCAGGCATTCCCTATATCAATCGTATTTGGGATCTCCTCACTCGAATCTGGCTAACATGCACCTTTGTTTTGCTGATTTTTATGGAAGCCTCTACACCTCCTTTTATTGAAGAATACAGCTTAAGACCAAATCGACTTTTTGTAGAATACTTACTCTATCCGAAAGAAGTATTTTCTATGCTTATCGAAGGCCATAAGCTCACTTTGCTTTTGACGTCATTAATATCCACTATCACTGTCATTTTGGCGTATCAATTTTTTCGTAAACAAAGCATAGTCAAAGTTCCACAGCCTAAATGGTTCGAACGTCCAGTATTAGTCGTTATCATTTTCTGTCTTGCATTTCTTGGCGCTCGTTCAAGCTTGCAGCACAGACCAATCAACCCAAGCTATACGGCATTTACTAACGATCCACTAGTAAATAGCCTAACCCTTAACTCGACTTATTCTCTTATGTACGCCGTAAGCCAAATGGCCGATGAAGTTAGCTCATTTGAACTGTACCCAGAAATGAGCCAGGACAGGGTCATTGCAGAGATCCATAAAGCAATGGGGCTAGATAAAGATCAGTTCACATCTGAAGACCTTCCTACCCTACACATGCAACAAGCTACTCAGCGTTTTGATCGCCCGAAAAATCTTGTTATCATTCTTGAGGAAAGCTTGGGAGCGCAGTTTGTTGGCAGTTTAGGCGGGCTTCCTTTAACGCCTGAATACGATAAATTGGTGCCTGAAGCATGGTCATTCAACAATTTATACGCGACTGGAACTCGTTCGGTACGAGGTATTGAAGCAGTTATAACAGGCTTTGTTCCTACTCCAGCGCGTAGCACGGTAAAACTCCCTAATTCACAAACCAATTTTTTCACTATTGCCAAACTGCTCGGTAAACAAGGTTATGACACCAACTTCATCTATGGTGGTGGCGCTCATTTTGACAACATGAAAACCTTCTTCTTAGGTAACGGCTTCAACTCCATCATCGAAGAAAAAGATTTTGTGAATCCTGAGTTTGTTGGCTCTTGGGGTGTAAGTGATGAAGACCTTTTCACTAAAGCCAATCAAGACTTTGTAGCAAAATCAAAGACAGGGAAGCCTTTTTTCAGCTTGGTCTTTAGCTCATCAAACCACGACCCATTTGAATTTCCTGACAACAAAATTGAGCTTTACAATACGCCCAAAGCGACTCGTGAGAATGCGGTCAAATACTCAGACCACTCAATAGGTCACTTTTTTAAACTGGCGAAACAAGAAGACTATTGGAAAGATACAGTATTCTTAGTGGTTGCCGATCATGACGCACGTACAACCCGGTCAGATTTAGTGCCAATTCCAAGCTTTCACATACCAGCTTTAATCATAGGCGATGGAATAAAACCTAAAAGTGATAGCCGATTGGTCAGCCAAATAGACTTGGCACCAACACTTTTGTCATTAATTGGCGTAGATTCAGAACACCCAATGATTGGACAAGACTTAACAAAAGTCGGTGATAATTATGTGGGGCGGGCGATTATGCAATTCAATGAAAACCAAGCCTTCTTGAAAGATAACAAAGTCGTTATTCTACAGCCGAAGAAATCGCCAAAAACCTTTTCCTATAAAGACTTAACATTAACACCAAGTGATGATGTTAGTGAGGATTTAATAAACCAAGCTATTGCACATCCACTGCTAGGTACTTGGCTTTACAACGAAAAAAGATATGACATGCGCAGAAGCAAATAAGTCATGGTCATAAAAATGCCGAGCGAAAACTCGGCTTTTTTATATTTAGAGAATGCCTCAAAGCAAGCGACTTTAAATCCCTACAATACCCTTCTGATACGTCAAAATTTGCCCTTTAAAAGGCGAAGATAGGTAATTTGTAGCATCTGGTTTTCGTTGATGATGAGAATATCCCAAAAGAACCATTTTTTTACTGAAAGGAGCATGGTGACCCCGACCCGGATCCACCAGCAAAACCAAACAATTTGCCGCAGCGTGTTTTTCAATAAAAGCGGATAATAGATCAACATGAAAACGTTCATACAAAATATCACTACCGATAATACAGTCGTATTTGCCTAAGTCTGTGCTTGCGTCTTGCCAGCTCGCCCTTATAAAAGGTATAGGCTGATCGCCATTCAAAAGCGTATTTTGCTTAAGGAAATTGCCTGCTTCAGGGTGATAATCCGTTGCCGTAATATTGGCCAATCTATGATTCAATACAAGGCTTGCAAGCCCAATACCACAGCCAACTTCTAATATTTTTAAACCATCGATTTTATACTCAAACATCAGGTGTGCAAGCACTTCACCAGATGGCCAAATCACACCAAACAAAGGCCATACCGCAGATGAGATACCAAGATTTAACGCAATATTATCATCATCTGAAAACTCTTGATTATCACGCAGTGTTCGCACATGGATATCGGTCTTATCAAACTCAAGAGTTTGATAACGGACGCGAAAATGAGACATATAAGTCCTAGGTGATGCACGGAAATAGCAAACGCTATTAAACTGAAACACCATACTAGCTGTATTATTTAAAATACCCTAAGTTTAGTTCTCTAGCTTTTTTAAAGTGCCTCATGCTTTGATCGTAAGTTAATTAACCGACCAGCGCTCCAACAGGATATTAATAAATAGATCCGCCGCGGGAGAAACCGATGTAGAGCTTCGCTTTACAAGTCCAATTGAACGATCAATTTTTTTGCCTTTGAGCGGCCTAGAAGTCAGTACTGATGCGCTACTTAATGGCATAGCCAATTTGGGAACAATAGATATACCTAGCCCCATTTCCACCAAACCGAGCGACGTAGAAAGATGTTGGACTTCGTAAAAACTGTTCAGCTGCACTTGATCTCTTGCTAAGGATTTATCCAACAAAATTCGGTTACCACTGGCACGTCCAACACTAATTAATTTATACGGCTCCATATCCGTCCATGAGACCTCATCTAACTCACATAATGGGTGATCTTTGCGTAAACAAACCACAAATGGATCATCGAGAAGCGGCGTAAAAGACACTTCTGGATGCTGAGCTATAGCCATATTTATACCAAAATCCGCATCTCCGCGAATAACCGACTCCAAACCATGATTGGCACTTTCGTCTAAAATTTGAATGCGAATCCCTGGATAACGTTCATTAAAAACATTAATAACACTGGGCAAAAAATAAAATGCAGCAGTAGGGATACAGGCAATAGTGACTTTGCCTTTCTGCTGAGAAGCCATGTCTTTTATGCCTAAAACAGACAGCTCAAATTCCTCTACCATACGACGAGCTTTTGGCAAAAACTCACGCCCCACAGAGGTTAGCCAAGTTTTTCGAGTCGTTCGTTCAAATAATTGAGTACCTAAAATAGCCTCTAATTTCTGCATTCTCCGGCTCAAAGCAGGTTGAGATAAAAAGGTTAATTCAGCGGCATCATGAAAATTTCCTGTCTCCGCAATACGTATGAAGATAACCAAATCTTTAAATTCTATTTGATGCATTGCCACTCCAATTGATTCGTTTTACACATCAATTATGACGTATCTTTGCATTTGATGCACGAATATAGATTGTGAGACTTTAGCTACAAGCTATTACAACAACAAAGGTTTATCACAATGTCACAAACCATATCTTGCATCATCATGCGCGGCGGCACCTCTAGAGGGCCCTATTTACAGATCTCCGATCTTCCTCAAGACCGAAATGCCTGTGCAGATGTTTTGTTAAAAATTATGGGATCCGGCCATGAACTTCAACTTGATGGCATTGGTGGAGGAAATAGCTTAACAAGCAAAGTGGCGATGGTTGGCGCTTCAACTCACCCAGATGCGGATGTTGATTATTTATTTGCACAAGTAGGCATAGTAGAGAAAACTGTAGACTTTGCGCCAAACTGCGGAAATATGCTTGCTGGTGTTGCGCCTTACGCCATAGAAACTGGCTTATTCCCGGCTAGCGAAGGAACGACGACGGTGCGCATTCACAATCTAAACACCGGAAAGATTATTCATTCAACAGTACAAACTCCTCAAGGCAAAGTAGAATATACCGGAAATACTATTATTAGCGGTACGAACTCGCCTGGCGCCCCAATTCAGTTAACATTTTTGAATGTAGAGGGCGCAAAAACAGGTAAGTTATTACCCACTGGTAGTACTCTGAACCTTATCGATTCGGTAGAAGTTACTTGTATTGATGCTGCGACACCGGTTGTTTTAATCCAAGCAAGTGATCTTGGAAAAACCGGCTATGAAACGCCAGCAGAGCTAGATAACGATATTGAGTTTATGACTCGTTTAGAAGTTATTCGCCTTCAGGCCGGTGAACTAATGGGAATGGGTGATGTTTCAAACTCGGTTATACCTAAGCCTATTTTACTTTCTCCAGCTCGTTTTGATGGAACCATCAATGCTCGCTACTTTGTCCCACATAAATGCCATAAATCATTAGCCGTTACGGGAAGTATCGCTATTGTGACTGCGTGTTGCCTTCCAGGAACCGTAGCCTCAAAACTCATTGGTGATAAAGACTCCGAGTCCCATTTCACCCTTGAACACCCTTCAGGAAAGATCGAGCTTAGCGCTCAACGCAAGGAAGACAATTTATCAGCGTTAAATAGCGTATCGGTAATCCGTACTGCAAGAAAAATACTTTCAGGTACGGTTTATCTTAATTAACTATCAATACAAAAAATAATAAACGTATTAAACATTCATAAAAACAAGAAAGGTGAATTCAATGAAAAAACTTTCTAAGCTCTTAGGGGTTTCTGTCTTAACTTTTGGTTGCCTATTGGCGTTACCCACAAAAGCACAAGATACTGAACTTCCGTCAACCATTAACTGGACGATTCCATTTGGGGTCGGTGGCGGCACCGATGTTTGGGCTCGCTTTGTTGCACCCCATTTAACTAAAAGCCTACCAGGAAACCCAACAGTGGTTATAAAAAACCAACCTGGTGGAGGCTCAATCACAGGCACCAATCTATTTTTTCAACGAGCAAAGAGTAATGGTGAGGATATCTTAGGAACCTCAGCATCAACACTGTATCCATTCATGTTAGGGGATAAACGTGTTCGCTATAACTTTGATAAATGGATTCCGTTGATGGCAAGCCCTACAGGCGGAGTTGTCTACGTACAACCAGATCTTGGAGTAGCCTCAGCGAATGATATTACTAAATTAAATGGTGTTACGTTACCTTTTGGCTCTCAAAGCCCAACAGGGTTGGAGTTACCGGTCTTTTTGGCTTTCGAAATGCTAGGGCTTGATATAAAGCCTGTTTTTGGTATGAAAAGCCGAGGTGCTGGCCGTCTTGCATTTGAGCGAGGTGAAGCAAAAATAGATTTTCAAACGTCTTCTGCCTACTTAAGCTCTGTCGTTGATCTTGTTGATAATAAAAAAGCAGTTCCACTATTTTCATTAGGTATTCTAAATAATAAGGGCGAAATCGTTAGAGATCCTGCTTTTGCAGACCTTCCGACATTTGAAGAAGTCTATTTCAAAAAATTTGGTAAACAACCATCTGGTATGGAATATACGGCTTATAAAAAATTCTTAGCTGCTGGATTTGCCTTTCAAAAGGTGATCTTCATACCTGCGGATACACCAAATGGCATTATTCAGACATATCAAAAAGCTGTTAAACAGATGCTACAAGATCCTGCCTTTATCAAGGATTCAGAGATACAAGTAGGGCCTTATGAAAACATTGTAGGTATTGATGCCGCTCAATATCTTAGCGATGCCATTACCGTTTCTCCTGAGTTGTACACTTGGATTTCCGATTGGCTAAAAACGAAATTTGATTACAAGCTGTAGTTTTAAATTAGGAGTGATTATTAATGATTGAGTTCCTCAGCGCCCTGGATCAAATAATGTCAGTTACCCATCTAACCTACCTAATTGCTGGTGTTTTAGTTGGATTAGTAGTCGGCATTATTCCCGGACTTGGTGGCATCGCCGGTATGTCTTTACTTTTACCTTTTTTATATGGGATGGAACCTTCCGTTGGTCTTGGTATGCTGATGGGACTCGTTGCGGTAATACCAACGGGGGATACATTTACCTCAGTTTTGATGGGCATTCCCGGCTCAAGTTCATCACAAGCTACGGTTATGGATGGCTTTCCTTTAGCGAAAAAAGGGCAAGCGGCTCGCGCATTGTCCGCCGCTTTCTTATCATCCATGATAGGTGGTGTTGTTGGTGCAATTGTATTAAGCGTATTTATACTCGTCGCACGACCTGTAGTTTTGGCTTTCTCCTCGGCTGAGCTATTTATGCTTACGCTGTTAGGGCTAAGCGTTGTCGCCGCTCTTTCGGGCGGTAATGTCTACAAAGGCTTGGCAGCTTGTGGATTTGGTCTTTTGGTAGGCGCTATTGGCGGAGCTCCAGCAACAGGAGAGTTCCGCTTCACTCTAGATATCGACTATCTGTATGACGGGATTCCATTAGTTGTGGTTGGTTTGGGGATTTTTGCTTTACCTGAGATCATCAGCTTATTAGTGAAAAATAGCGCAATTGCCTCTTCACCAAATAAACTTGGTCACGGCTTAAAACAGGGCTTCAAAGATGTTTTTGCTAACCTTCCACTGGTTGGTAAATCCTCTATATTTGGGAGTTTAATTGGCGCGATTCCAGGCCTAGGTGGATCAGTTGTAGATTGGATGACATACAGCTTTGCCATCAACTCTAGTAAAGACTCGTCTCAATTTGGAAAAGGTGATATTCGTGGTGTCATCGCTCCTGAATCTGCCAATAACGCCTGCGCATCAGGAAGCATGATTCCGACCATTTTATTCGGTGTACCTGGTTCTGGCGCGGCGGCGGTTTTTCTAGGCGGTATGTTATTGCTTGGTATCCAACCGGGCGTATCAATGATAACGACTCACCTTGACCTGACATACACGATTATTTGGTCTCTTGCTCTTGCCAATATTCTGGGCGCACTATTCTGTATTTGTTTTACACGTCCAATATCGCTACTCACTTACATTAAATTTTCGGTACTTACGCCTATTATTTTGACCCTTATCTTGTTTGCTGCCTATCAAGCAACTCGAAGCTTAGGTGACTTTATTTTATTAGGTGTCGTGGCAGCTCTCGGCGTCATGATGAAAGGTGCGAATTGGCCTAGACCGGCATTTTTAATTGGCTTTGTATTATCTTCAGGAGCAGAGAACTACTTCTTCCAAAGCATCCAATTTTACGGTTACTCTTGGTTTTTACGTCCTGGAGTAATTGCTATTGCCGCACTCATTATTGTTGGTTTCGTACTACCTCCTATTTTGAAAAAAAGGCAGCAGAAGAATGATGTGAAAGCAGAACCAACGCCACAAGAAACTAAAAAAGACAATATTGTAAAAACTTTTTCTTTGGCAGATTGGGGGATAATCGCAATTATGAGCGTATGTGCTATTTATGCTCTCGTGAATGTTTGGGACTCATCAATGCTAACAAAAGCATTTCCCATCATTGCCATAGCAATTATCTTGTTTTCAGTAGTAATGATTGTGAGCAAATACATTAGAGTAAAACACACAAGAATTCCGTCTGATCTCACCATGAATTTGATATATATAGCAGGCTTCTTTTTCATTGCTTATGGGTATTACTTGTTTGGCTTCATTACAACAACCTTTGTATTTTCACTCTTGTTCTTGAAGTTCTTAGCAAAAGCGTCTTATCTAAAATCAACGACTATTGCTATTTGCTTGGTCATATTTTTAGTCACTATTGGTAGAGTGATGAATGTAGACTTCCCTGAAGGTCTCTTTGACCCCTATCTATTAAGCGCAATCAAAACCTTTATCTAGGTACTCCAGCGCCTAGAACCTATCCCGATGCAACTATCTTTGCATCGGGATTTTTTTTGTGAAATATCCCCCTTCTATCTTTTACAAATAGATCTCATTTCTTTTTCATGTTAAATTCGCCCCACTTAAGTGCACTTTTCATGCGCAATTTACATTTCCAACGGTAACATTCCGCATAATGGCAGCGGCAATTCCCACAACCGCCGCACTCTAGTATCCATACAACAACTAAAAAAGCTCTCAGAGCTAATCTTATCGAGGACTATCTATGCAAGCATTCATTGATTTCTTAAACGGAGTCATTTGGAGCCCTGCCCTAATTTATCTATGTTTAGGCGCGGGCTTGTTTTATTCAATACTTACACGTTTTGCTCAAGTTCGTCATTTCAAAGAAATGTGCTCGCTTTTGTTCAATTCTAACGATTCAGACAAAGGCATTTCTTCTTTCCAAGCACTCGCGGTATCGCTATCTGGTCGTGTTGGTACAGGTAACATTGCAGGTGTTGCTGCGGCCATTGGTTTTGGTGGTCCAGGTGCGATTTTCTGGATGTGGGTCGTTGCTTTCTTAGGCGCAAGCACGGCTTATGCGGAATCCACTTTAGGTCAGCTTTATAAAGTCAGCGAAGGTGGTCAATACCGTGGTGGTCCAGCTTATTACTTCGAGCGCTGCCTTGGCTGGCGTTGGTTAGGCATATTATTTGCCTTGTCATCTATTCTTGCTTGTGGTGTTTTCTTGCCTGGCATTCAAGCAAACTCTGTTGGCAACGCTGTCGTACAAATCTTCGGCGAAGGTGTTGTTGTATCAAGCTCATTCGGTGACGTAGGTTCAACTAAATTAGTTGCCTTAGCTGTTATCTTGGTTGTCTTGGCATTCATCATCTTTGGTGGCATCAAACGTATCGCGAACTTCACTCAGATAATCGTGCCATTCATGGCGCTTGGTTACATTGTGATGGCGTTGATCGTTGTTTTCCTAAACCTAGATAAAGTACCAGGTATTTTCGGCTTAATCTTCTCTGATGCATTTACTGCACAAGCAGGTTTTGGTGCGGCAATTGGTTGGGGTGTAAAACGTGGAGTTTACTCTAACGAAGCCGGTCAAGGTACTGGACCTCATGCTGCCGCTGCGGCAGAAGTTCAACACCCTGCACAACAAGGTCTTGTTCAAGCTTTCTCTGTTTACGTTGATACACTATTCATCTGTACAGCTACGGCTCTGATGATTTTGATCACACAACAATACAACGTCCAAGGCTCTTTGCCTGACGGTCAATTCATCGTACAAAACGTTGATCCTTCTACTATCATTGCGTCTCCTGCCTTCACTCAAATGGCACTGGCAAGCGTATTTGGTAGTTCAGGTCCAGTCTTTGTGGGCATCGCATTGTTCTTCTTCGCATTCACGACTATTTTGGCGTATTACTACATCGCTGAAACTAACGTAGCTTACCTACGTCGTGCGTTGAACATCAACGTGTCACTAACCTTCGTAAAACTGCTTATCATGTTCATGGTAGCTTACGGTACAGTTAATACTGCAGGTTACATCTGGAACCTAGGTGACGTTGGTGTAGGCTTAATGGCTTGGTTAAACATCGTTGGTATCATCACTATCTTCTTCATGGCAAAACCAACCATGAAAGCATTGCGTGATTACGAAGACCAAAAAGCATCTGGCGTAACTGAATACACCTTTAACCCTAAAGCACTTGGTATCAAAGGCGCGGAGTTCTGGGAAAAACGTTACGACAAGCAACAAGCTGAAAAAGCTGCCGACAAAAAATAGTCATTAAGCTTTTAAGTAAAAAATTGATATAAAAAAGGGTCACTTCAAAGTGACCCTTTTTCGTTCTGTACCACTTACCATCTTATATACGATAGTCGCTGAGGTTTTATATATTACAGTAACTAAGGTTTTATATAAGCAAAACTATCAGCTTGCTTTTCGATCAGTTCCAACACGCCAACCGGAACAACTTTTACAGACTCTGGCAAAGATTCAACAGAAAGACTCAATCCATTAATCGAGTTTTGGCACACTGTAAATTCAATACCCAGCTCGGCTAACTCTTGGATAGCATCAGTATGATTTGGTTGTGCTTTTCTATCAAAAGAAAGCTCATCAACAATCTTCCCATCAAATATGGTCACAGCTTTTGAGTTAACCAACACAACAATTTTGGAAGCGGCAACATCCACGACCTTTACAAGATTTCGTACATTCGCGAGCAGCAACGACCACTTTTCAACTTCATCAATATGAAAAACCACTTTGACTGATTGCATAACATCCTCATTAAACGGTTAGCATGCTTTTGATTAATGACTAGCGTAAGACAAATCCGGCGCACAAAATAGCAATAAAATAAACTCCAGCTATCTTATCATCGAAGCATGTTATGATTTACATATTCTAAAAAATACAATTTACCGACATGTCTATTAAAATCAACGCAATGCCATCTATTTACCAATCTTTCCTACTTTTTTTCGGCTTATGCACTGCGAGTATCAGTCTAGCAGACGCTCCGATTCACGTGGGTGGCGATCTAAATTACCCACCTTATGAGTTTATTAATGAAAATGGTAAACCGGATGGGTACAACACTGAATTAACTCGCGCCATTGCCGAAGTCATGGGGATTGAGGTCGATATACAACTGGGCAGCTGGGATGATATTCGTAGCCGTTTAGAACAAGGCAAACTAGATGTTTTACAAGGCATGGCCTATTCAACAGGGCGAACCGACAATTACAATTTTTCGCCGCCACATGCGTTAGTCCACCAATCTATTTTTGCTCGTAAGGGGACCGCTAAAGTAAATGATCTGAACGAACTTACAGGCAAAGAACTGATTGTCCAACGCGGCGGTGTCATGCATGACTTTTTTCTTCATAGCGATATCAAAGCCAAGTTGATTCTGGTCGACACCCACTCTGCAGCACTACGTTTACTTTCGTCAGGCAAATACGATTATGCACTGGTCGCTAACTTACCCGGGCTATATCTTGGTAAGGAACTGGCGCTATCTAACATCATTCCTGTTGGCCGCCCTTTTGGTGCCAAGCAATATGGTTATGCCGTAATGAAAGGCAATACCGACCTTCTCGCTCAATTTAGCGAAGGTCTTGCCATTCTTAAAAATACTGGCCGCCAGCAGGAAATTTACGATAAATGGCTAGGCCCATTAGAGCAAGACGGCTTCCCATGGAAAAAGATCGGACTAATTACCGGCAGTATTTCTGGAATATTGTTGGTGATTTTAGGCGGTATTGTCATCTGGAACCGCATGCTAACCCGTGAAGTAAGTCGTCGTACCAACGAGTTAAAGCAACAGCAAAAACAGCTAATGCAAGCGGATAAAATGGCGTCATTAGGCATTTTAGTATCAGGGGTTGCCCATGAAATAAACAATCCCAGCAGCCTACTCTTATTAAATCTGCCAGTAATACAAGAATTTTATGATGATGCCGAAGATATCCTCGAAGCCCATTATCAAGAACATGGCGATTTTTATATTGCTGGGCTCGAATACAGCAGGATGCGCGATGAGATCCCTTCTATGCTGCAAGATATGTTAATAGGTACACAAAAAATTCGTCGTATCGTTAACGATCTCAAAGACTTTGCCCGTGAAACACCAGATAATTGGAAAGAACAGATAGATATTAATGAAACCCTAGAAGTAGCAATTCGTCTAGTAGACAAAACCATTCGTCAAAGCTGTGATCAATTCAATGTAGAATATACCCGTCCGCTGCCGAGTTTTTATGGCAGTGCTCAGAAAATTGAGCAAGTTATTATTAACCTTATAGTAAATGCGTGTCAGGCTTTGGAATCATCTAATCAAGCCATTAATATTCGAACTTTTCTCAAAGACGAAAACCACCTGTGTTTAGAAGTTTGGGATCAAGGTAAAGGTATAGAGCCGCATAATATAAATCGATTATGCGATCCTTTTTTTACCACTCGACGAGAAGATGGTGGTACTGGCCTTGGTCTCTCTATATCCAGTAAAATCGTCCAAGAACACGGTGGCAGTCTGGTTTATGAGTCTATCCCCAAGCATGGCACTAAAGCTATTTTGACCTTTTCAGTTGCTTAGCTTCATTCGTGACATCCTGTAAAAGTCTCTGTTAGGAGTTCTTGTATGCAAAAAAACCTTTACCCACAATTCGGTATTTTACTGGTGGATGACGAAGAAGCCTTCTTACGCAGCATGAGCATTGCATTAGAACGTAAAGCGGGATTCAGCCACTTATACCATTGCCAAGACAGTCGTAACGCCATGTCTATGATTGCGGAGCACCCAATTGGCATCGTCCTACTAGACATGACCATGCCTCATATTTCAGGTGATAAGCTACTACAGAAAATAGTAACAGAGTATCCAGACATTAATGTTATTGTCATTAGCGGCTTAAACCAGCTAGAGATCGCTTTAGACTGTATTCGACTTGGCGCCTTTGATTATTATGTCAAAACAACCGAAGAACGCCGCTTAATCGAAGGCATAAAACGTGCTGTACGTATGCAAGAAATGCATGTCGAAAATCAAGCCCTACGTCGCCATGTACTAACCAATACTCTAGAACAACCTAATGTATTCGCCAGTATCATTACTCAAGACAAAGGCATGCATGCTGTCTTTCAGTACCTTGAATCAATTGCGTCTAGCCAACAGCCAGTTCTGATTACCGGCGAAAGTGGTGTAGGCAAAGAGCAAATCGCTCAAGCCATTCATGACTTAAGTAACAACACCGGGCCTTTGGTGAGTGTCAATGTCGCTGGATTAGACGACAACGTTTTTTCGGACACATTATTTGGTCACCGCCGTGGCGCTTTCACCGGAGCGGATAGCGCTCGCCCTGGCATGATTGAACAAGCCACGGGAGGCACTTTGTTTTTGGATGAAATTGGCGATTTAAGCCCTACATCACAGGTCAAATTATTGCGCCTATTACAAGAGGGTGAATATTACCCATTAGGCAGTGACCGACCTAAACTTCTGCGCGCCAGAGTAGTCGCTGCAACCCATCAAAACCTCACGGATAAACAAGCATCTGGCGCTTTTCGAAAAGACCTATACTATCGCTTGAAAATTCACCATGTTGAGATCCCACCCTTACGTCGTCGGGTCAATGATTTACCCTTATTGCTAGACTTTTTCCTAACACAAGCAGCAGAAGAAATGGGCAAAAACAAACCAACTATTCCCAAAGAGCTCCCCGTTTTATTAGCCAATTACCAGTGGCCGGGCAATATAAGAGAGTTAAAAGCACTCGTTTATGATGCCGTAAGCCGTCATCAATCTAAAGTTCTCTCGATGGAGACATTTCGTCACGTGTTGACGAAAGAAAACCCTTCACTATTACAAGCAAATCTAGAAAACAGTAACGCACGAGTGTTCTTTCCAGCCGAACAACCATTACCATCCATGCAAGAAATTACTGATCTACTAGTAGAAGAAGCGATGAAACGAGCACAGGGCAATCAATCCCTCGCATCTCGCCTCATAGGCGTGTCTCAACCTGCGCTAAGTAAACGCTTAAATAAAAAAATCAGCTAAGCCTCCCAAAAGCAACCCATATAACTGTGGTTATAGTTATAACCACAGTTATTATTCGCTTAAGATATTGATATAAAACATTTTTAATCCATATTTTGACAATTTAACTATTCCCTTGGCATACCCCTTCAGATTTAAAGAAACCCAACGAGTTTAATAAATTTATAAATTAAATCAATGAGTTAAATGAAACACATCCAATTGGCACAATGGTTGCTCTTATCTATTACAAAACCCCATGTAAAACAACAATAAACGAGAGCATCATGATACAAATCTCCACCGAAGCCGTTCGCTCCGAACACGATCTACTTGGCGAAAGTAATGTTCCAGCTAACGCATACTATGGCATTCAAACACAACGCGCCTGTTTGAACTTTGATCTCAGCGGCATACCGCTTCACCATTTCCCTGAGCTTGTTGTTGCCATCAGCATGGTGAAATCGGCTTGTGCTGGCGCAAACCGAAGCTTAGGTCTTTTAGACGACGATCGCTATCACGCTATTATTGACGCCGTTGCAGAAATCAGACAAGGACATTTTCACGACCAATTTATTGTCGATATGATCCAAGGCGGCGCTGGCACATCAACCAACATGAATGCTAACGAAGTCATTGCTAATATTGCACTTGAAAAACTCGGTTATGAAAAAGGCGAATACCAACACCTTCACCCGAACAATCATGTCAACATGTCACAATCTACCAATGACGCTTACCCGACTGCCGTTCGCTTGGCTATTTTGCTCAAACACGGTGATTTAGTAACGGCCCTCGCCTCATTACGCGATGCATTTAAAGCTAAGTCTGTGGAGTTTGCCGACATTATCAAGATGGGACGAACCCAATTACAAGACGCAGTTCCTATGACTTTAGGTCAAGAGTTTCAGTCTTTTGCTTCGACGCTGACAGAAGACATCGATCGTATTGCCGGCCTGTCAGAGCTACTCAAAGAGGTGAACCTTGGTGGCACTGCGATAGGCACAGGGATCAATACAGATCCAGAATATGCTGCTATAGCAGTAAAAAACTTATCTAATATCAGCGGTTTCCAACTAATTCCTGCATTCGATTTAGTTGAAGCCAGCTCTGACATGGGCGCGTTCGTTTTGTTCTCTTCCATGCTTAAGCGCCTTGCAATCAAGCTATCGAAAATATCAAACGATTTACGCCTTTTAAGCATGGGGCCTCGCTGTGGGCTTAACGAAATAAACCTTCCACCACAACAACCTGGCAGTTCTATCATGCCGGGCAAAATCAATCCTGTTATTCCAGAAGCTGTTAGCCAAGTAGCTTATCAAGTTATCGGTAATGATATGGCCATCACTATGGCCGCAGAAGCAGGTCAACTTCAGCTCAATGCAATGGAGCCACTTATTGCCTATAACGTACTGGAATCTATGCGCATGTTGAAACAAGCCATGGACATGTTAACAACGCGCTGTGTCATCGGTATCACAGCAAACAAAGAGCACTGCCAACAGCTGGTTGACCAAAGCATCGGTGTTATTACTGCCGTTGTTCCTTATATCGGCTACGACAATGCTAGCCGTATCGCTAAGACAGCACTTGCCACAGGACGTGGAGTTTTAGACTTAATTCGTGACGAGCAACTAATGAGCGAAGACGATATCAACGAGGTGCTTAAACCGGCCAATATGATTCGTCCTCAAGCTCGACGTATTAAGCGTTAATCCCCCTGACAAATAACAAATAAAAAGGCATTAAGATGACAGATACTCAAACAACAAAAAAAACAACCTTTTGGGGCAAAATGCCACTTTGGCAAAAAATCTTAATTGGTATGGTTCTTGGTATAATAACCGGTTCTATCATGGGGCCAGACGCAGAAATACTGAAACCGCTTGGCACCTTATTTATTAAAGCCATTAAAATGCTCATTGTTCCCTTGGTGTTTTGCTCCTTGGTAGTTGGCGTTACTTCTATGCAAGACACTCGAAAAATGGGTCGAGTGGGATTGAAATCAATAGTGTTGTATCTAGGAACAACCGCTGTTGCTATTACTATCGGCCTAGGTTTAGGAACTATCTTTAGCCCTGGCGCCGGTTTGAATATGGACGCTTCCACGGTCTCTCAAGCGACCAAAGAAGCTCCAACATTAGTGCAAACGCTGCTAAACATGATCCCAACCAACCCTGTTGATGCGCTTGCTGCTGGCAACATTCTACAAATCATAGTCTTTGCACTTGGCTTAGGAATTGCGTTAACTCTGTCTGGTGAGAAAGGCAAACCTGCCATCGCAGTATTTGAAAGCCTTGCGGAAGCCATGTACACGCTAACAGGTCTAGTAATGAAACTGGCACCTTACGGCGTATTCGGTTTAATGGCTTGGGTGGCGGGAAAATATGGCCTAGAGATTCTACTACCGCTGATTAAAGTTGTTGCGGTGGTTTATCTTGGTAGCATTATACACGTCGTGATTTTTTACAGTGGCTTGATAAGTCTATTAGGACGCCTTAGCCCAATCCCTTATCTAAAAGGTATTGCTACACCAGCCGCGGTTGCGTTCACCACCACAAGTAGTTCAGGTACATTACCAGCAAGCATTAAAGCGGCTCGAGAAGAACTAGGTGTATCAAAAGGTATCTCTAGTTTTGTTTTACCTTTGGGCGCAACAATAAACATGGATGGTACAGCGCTTTATCAGGGCGTTTGCGCTTTGTTTATCGCACAGGCATTTGGTGTTGACCTAGAATTTTCTGACTACATTGTCATTATCGCTACGTCTACACTAGCATCCATTGGTACAGCGGGTGTTCCAGGTGCTGGTATGATCATGCTGTCTTTGGTTCTAACAACTGTTGGTTTACCAATCGAAGGCCTAGCCATCATTGCAGGTATAGACAGAATCCTAGACATGGCTCGCACAACAGTAAACGTTTGTGGCGACTTGATGGTCTCAACTCTCGTTGCGAAAAGCGAAAATGAACTGGACCAAGATATTTATTCAGCCCAACCAACATCAGACTCAGCAAAAGCGTAGTCGATATTTAGTAACCGATACTTATCAAAGCTGAACCTTAATAATTTCTTTGTAACAACATAAAAAATAGCCAGATGACATCAATCTCATCTGGCTATTTTTTATAAAGCCAAACTGACGATAGAAAACAATGCCGCCACCAGCGCGTAGGCAAACAGCGGAATAATAGTTCGCTTAATGATAAACCCTTCTTTATTACTCACACCTAAGATTGTTGATACTGCAATAATGTTATTAATGCACACCATATTACCCATGGCTGCACCAGCAGATTGCAAAGCAAGTACAAGGCTAACAGGCAAACCGACCTTCTCTGCAATACCTAATTGAATACCACCAAAAGTTAAGTTTGACACGGTTGCCGACCCTGAAAAAAAAGATCCGAGCGCCCCAAGTAGCGCCGCCGCATAACCCCAACTATCGCCCAGTAATCCTAAAAATGCTTGAGCTAATAACAACATTGGAGCTTGGCTTCCGCCTTGCATCATCAAATTAACCATCACCAATGCGCCAATTAGGGACAACATAGGCAAAAATAAACGCCGACCAGTATCTCGTAAAGATGTCACAACAAGCACGCGTGACATACCAAACAAAGGGATACAAATCAATGAGACTATAAGAAAAGGAATCACAGCTGGAACATAGAGACTTTTATATTGCCAATTTACGTCCATGCCCAAAATATTGTTAATGCTAAACACCAAGGCCTGACTCACCTCAAAACCAGCGTCACCGACATGCCAAGTGAACCATGGCGTCATATCATTAAGTAATGCCTTCACGCCCAATTGAGGAATGCGCGTTACAACTAAAATGGCAATAAGCAAGGCAAAAGGTAGAAAAACCTTCATGATAGTTTTTACTTCTATGACCTTATCGGACAATTCTGTAGTTGCAGATTTATTTAACCCAACACTCTGTTTTGCCAACAATACACTTAATCCCAAGCCAACAGCACCGCCTATTAATGAAGGAAACTCATAATTCCATTGAGCAAACACAACATAAGGAACTATACAGGAAAGGATACTTAGTAAAATAAATAAGACATTTTGACGAATATCGCGCCATTTCACTACAAAAGACAGAGCGATAAAAGGGACAACTAAAGCGACAAGACTATTAAGTAACGCTGTTTGTTTAGCTATTTCCATAAGCTGCATTTCGGATAGCGACAGCCCTGACAAACCAAACCAGATTGGTGTTCCCACCGCGCCAAAGGACACAGGTACAGTATTCATCGCTAAGGCAAAAATAGCCACGGGGATAGCAGGAAAACCCAAACCAACCAATATAGGCGCAGCAATCGCTGCTGGAGTACCAAATCCAGATGCCCCTTCGATCATAAAAGCGAAAGCCCAACCAATAATCATCAATTGAGCCACTTTGTTAGAGCTGATGCTTTTTAACCACTGACTTAGCACCGCCTCAGCGCCTGAAAAGAACATCACACGATTTAATAAAATAGCACCAGCGACAATAGAAATAGGTGTCAATACAGACAAAGCCCCTGCGATTACATTAGCACTTAACAGACCTGTATCCGCCTGAAAAAACACCAGCTGAATAAAGGCAACTAGAACCGCAACAGTAGGCAAAGCAATATGCGAAGGCACGGGATTACGCTTTGTCATCACCCAAATCAATAATACAATTGGTAACGCTGACAAAATAGTATTCATGCTTTTCCTTGCTTAATGGTTATGCTTATCTTGCTTGCCTATAAAATTATAGTAAAAATTCAACTTGCTTTTTTATTTTAAAACTTTATGAAGAGTCTGTTATTGATATGAATCACACTTAAGACAAACTTGTAAATTCGGCATCATTGTTTTCATTACTTAATATAATGTTAATCAAGCTAGCCACCTCTCCTAAATACGCGTAATAAACATCAGCTAGAGCATACTCTTTCAAGTATAGATTACGCTCTTTTGTACTAAAATAATGATAGCTATAATCTAAAGATATTATAAAACTGACGAAATAATCCACATAAACAGTTGAATTTTAACAACATGAATAATTTGTCTGACGAATCACTTTAGGAATAGCCGAAGAATTTCTATGTTTCAGTTTAGCTTTCAAGAATTAAGACATTCTGAAAAAATGAAAGGATTCGACTTTGATTCGATTACCAACTAATCGAATACTCCAATTGGAAAAAATCCTTAAAAATAATATTCAAGCGAGAATCACTGAAAAAGACATATATATCTCAGTGAGATTACAAATAGATGTCAAAGTCTTAGCCTTACTAAGCATTGGAATAATATTTGGTTTATTTGGTGTTGTAGAAAAATTTATCGATTTTGTTAGACATTAAAGTACGACACGATGCTTCATCGGCAATAGAGATAGTGCTATAAAATCCTTTTGCTAATCCTTCAAACAGCGCAACAAGAGACGGATCAAAATGAGATCCTTGGCTCTCCTGAATAATCGACAAGGCTTTATCGTAACTGAATGGTTCTTTATATGGGCGTTTAGAGCACAAAGCGTCAAAAACATCCGCTATAGCAAATATACGAGCGCTGATCGGAATGGCTTTACCAACTAAACGATGAGGATAACCACTACCGTCCCACTTTTCATGATGCGCCTCTATTACAGTTTTTGCATCACTTAACCAAGCAATACCATCGACCATTACCACCCCCTCTTGAACATGGGTTTTCATTACTGCCATCTCATCTTCTGACAGTTTTCCAGGTTTAAGTAAAATCTTGTCTGATATAGCAATTTTACCTATATCATGGAGATAGCTTCCTAATATCAGCGCTTTCATAGCTTCATTATCTAGGCCATAAGCTTCAGCCAATTCTGATGCTATCCACGCTACACGGTAATTATGCGCACCCGTATCAGAATCTCGTAAAGCAATGGCTTTCCCCATGGCATACATCATGTCTATATTGGATTGTTTAATTTTTTCAATATAATGCTGATTTTCTTTGTTCAAGATCAAAATTAGCGGATAAATTACCAGAGCACATAACCATGCAGCTCCCGCGGAAATTAATGCAAGCAACAATGAAAAGTTGCGAATATCTGCACGTTGCCATTCCGGCACCATTCGAACACCTTCCAAATACCCCCAAATATGCCCATTATTTTTTATAGGTACGAAAGTTCTTAACGCCCAATTACCGTCATTTAAAGTCAAACTTTGATAAGACGCTTGCTGATAACTTGGCTTTTCATGATGAGGTAAAGCTGTTTCTATTAATTCACCCGCTGCAGTAATGGACTCTGAAATCTTGATCCCATCTTTGTCATAAAGCTCCGCGATATCAAACCAATCTAACACTAGATTATCAGTCGCTTGCTGCGCCCTTATCGCGAGATTCTCAATGGAAGCATTCACTATATCAAAATGCGAAACGATACTTTGAGAGACCTCTAAAGCCAAATTAACCGTTTCTTGCTCTGCGCTTTCTTTGGCGATTTTCCATCCTGCAGCACCAGCAACAATACTGATGATCAAACCTGAAACGGCAACTCGCTTTAACGCTTTTTGGGCAAAATCCATGGTGAGATCTCTCAATGTTTATTACCCAAACAATAGCGCTTATTAATTAAGGAATTATTAAGGACTGGATTAATAGCAAATTGCTTGCATCCAAACGACTTAACGTTTTTGTTTAAGCCAAACTAAGGCGCATTTCTTTGGGAAGGATCTCTTGTGAAGGCTCGAATCATATCTTGAGGATCAATGTGCGTTTTGTGATTCACCGCTGCCTGAGCCCACCAAATCAATTGGTTAAACGTACGCCCAAAGTAACCAAACCATTCAGATTGATCTTCGCCCTCTAGCAAACCTCCGTCTTCAGAAAAGATATTTTGCGCTTTTGGAACATGAATCATAGATGACACTGGCAAACAGCCCAGCTCTGACAAAAAGGTTCGCATGCCGATTGCCGCTCGCATGCCACCCCATTGGCCTGCTGAATAAGTTACTATGGCACTTGGCTTGTATGAAAACAAAGAACTACCAAAATGATTCAGTAAGTTCGCCAAAGCAGGACTCATTGAATGGTTGTATTCTGGACTTACCATTATATAACCATCAGCGGAGGCTATTTTCTTAGCTAGCTCATCCAATTCAGATGGAACCTGACTTTTCGAATAGGAAAAATGAGGCTTAAAAATTGGTTCTAACGGATAATTTAAAGCGTCTATCAACTCTATTTCATGATCGCCATGCTGAGATGAAAAAGACGCTAAGCATGCTTTCGCTACCCTTTCACCTAAGCGAGCTGGCCGCGGCGGTGTACTGTCTCTAACGGTACCAAGGAACATTAAAATCTTCATAAACAATCACCTATTAAAATCATCGCCATCAAATGCTTCAATAACATCCACCGAAGAAAGATGGAATAAAACCCACACGATAGCAAATATTTGAAAGAAATGACGCATCACTGGTAAATTACCAACGAAAGCTCTATTGTTTAATACTCCATAGAAATCATTGTGATAGGGGATTATATGTATAAGAAGCATCTATCTATTCCCTACATACCCAAGTATTAAACAAGAGAGTCGCAACATGAAACAGAAGGACTTCCGAAAACTAGGCTGCGCAGAATGTTCAACTGGATGTGACTTAGGCTTCGACTTCACTATGGCGTTTCAGCCGATTATTAATAGCCAAACCAAAACCGTTTTCGCACAAGAAGCTCTTGTTCGTGGCTTAAATCAAGAAAGTGCATTTCAGGTTTTTCAAAACGTCAATGAAACCAACCGCTATCGCTTTGATCAAAGTTGTCGAGTGAAAGCTATAAAACTTGCTGCAGAGCTAGAAGTTCATAAACACTGCTTTCTTAGTATTAACTTCTTACCCAATGCGGTTTACAAGCCAGAACTATGTATTCGAACCACGCTAAACGCAGCAGAAGAATATCAATTTCCAAAAGAAAAGATCATTTTCGAATTCACGGAAAACGAACAAATTACGGACAGCAAACATTTAGAATCCATTATTCTGCATTATCAGCAACAAGGTTTTTTAACCGCTACAGATGACTTTGGCTCAGGGTTCAACGGTTTAAACCAACTTGCCGACCTTAAAACAGACATCACAAAAATTGATATAGCGTTAATCAAGAATATAGACCAAGACAAAAAGCGCCAAATCATCGTACGAAATTTGGTAAACCTGTTCAACGAACTGAATATGATAATCGTCGCTGAAGGAGTCGAAACAAAAGCCGAATACCAAGTTTTACAAGACATGGGCATCCATCTGTTCCAAGGTTACTATTTTGCTCGCCCAAGCTTTGAATCACTTGCTGAGATAAACTGGGATTAACTCAAAGCTAAGCGCGAAAAGGCCAACTTATTAATATTTCCCTATTGATAAACAACCTTAAAGCGCTCTAACACCAGTAACATATCTTCCGTTGGCTCAATATCTAATTCCTCGCACTCCGCGGAGAAAAACGCCCAGTGCGCTTCACGCCACCAAGCCAAGGTTTTATCACCCTCACCTTCTGCTGCGGCAAATTCAGCACTAACATCACAATACTGGCATTCTGTCACAGAGGTAATCTCTATGATGCACAAGGGCTTGCCGTCCCAATTGGTCACAACTTGTAAATGACCAACCTCTGGCATGGCTTCACCTTCATAGCTGTACCAATGTTTCATACTGCAAGATGCCTGTTTTTCACCACGCATAATCAAATCGGCACAAATGTTGGCATTGTACTCATCGGCACAGTAGTAACCTGCACTAAACGAAGTGTATTTTTCGGCAACTTCTAGAGGTAAAGAATGGAGAAAGCTATCCAAATACACTTTGTTTCTTTTTTCCATGAAATCTTCAACCTCTATTTTCATCTCACACTATTCTACAAAATCAGCACTTATTTCAGTCTTGTTAGACCAACTAATACACAAACAATACCACCGACCATGCCGACCCAAGCTTCTACTGGCGTTTCACCGCTTAAGGCACGAGTTACTTGAGAGCTAGCCGCATCGTAAATGTTGTAACCCCATACAGCCAAAGCAGCACCAGCGATAACTAAAATAATACCTATAATTTTATTGTTCATAATTACTCCAAAGGATTATAAATTCAGCGAATAGCGTTTGATAATGACACATACCAAAGCACAAATTAAAAACATTTATCTCTAGCCCTTAAATCATTAACACTTTACCGCTAGAATGGCGCGCACTGACATTACTCTTATTCATTTAGTTCTGAGAACAAGCGAGCGTCCCGCATGAAATTATTGATAAACCTCATCCGTAACCTTCTAGGCTACATCATCATAGCTGTTGATCTTATTACCCGCGGATCTAAGAAAAAGCGCACACCAGAAAAGCAACAAGAGATTAATCAAGAACTTAAAGATTTTTCGCTTTATCAATTCGCCGCCTGCCCATTTTGCACTAAAACACGCAGAGCCATGTACAAGCTAAACCTACCTATTGAAAAGCGTAACGCACCAGAAGGTTCAGCTCACCGTACTGAGTTACTTGAAGGCGGCGGTAAAGTAAAAGTGCCTTGCCTGCGTATTGAGAAAGATGGAAAAGTGGAATGGATGTACGAATCTTCACAGATCATCAGCTACCTAGAAAAACGCTTTGCTTAACACTAAAAATAAGCAAAACTAATATTTCTAATGCTTAAACGAAAAACGGCTTCAGCAACAGAAGCCGTTTTTCATAAAATATTTAATCATCAACTGCACAGAGCACGAATACTACTTAGTCTTCGATGCCTAAAAGGATATTAACCCAATCTTACCTGATCTTTGCCACTTCTCTTTGCCTCATACAAAGCATCGTCAGCACGTCTCAATGTCTCCTCATAAGATCGATCCGCAGGTTCCATAGTCACGACACCTATGCTAATACTAATAGGTATATCCTCAGTAGAAAATCGGTTCAACTCCAACTTAAAATGCTTTCGTAGTCGATTTGCAAACGTCACCGCATTTTCCAAATTCATATTTGGCAAACAAATAACAAATTCATCACCACCAAAGCGACAAGCAATGTCGGTTTTTCTGAGTTCTGATCGACAAATATCACCTATCATCATAATAATTTCATCGCCAGAAAAATGCCCCAAGGTATCATTGATTTTTTTAAGGTTATCAAGATCAAACATCAGAATAGACACAGGGACAGCATACCGCTCGAACGCCTCGTAATGAAGTGCTAGATCCCGCTCAAGTTTCCTTCGATTAAAAAGCCCTGTGAGCTGATCTGTATCACTAAGCGTTCTCAGCTTAATTTCAAGTTCGTGCCGCTCCGATATGTTACTGGCGACCCACAATACGACATCCTCGCCATCAACCAAAAAGCCGAGCTTCTGAATACGACCTTCGAACCAAAAAGAATGCTTCGGGTCATCTGTAGACTCTCGATTAATATCTAGCCCTTTCATTTCATATTCTTTGATTAACAGCTGACCTGAGTCTAGTGCCAATTCAATTTGCTGAAGAAACCAATCCGCCTTCTCATTTTCAACGATCTCGGTAATACGCAAACCAACCAACCCATCACTGCTATAGTAATAACGAGCATCACGCCCACCAAATACAGCTATATACTTACCGCTGCGCGACAGGATAAATGCAGGGTCTGGTAAGGTATCTAAAACAATAGCCATTTGTTCAATACTAATCATAAAAACACCCTGCGATATCGCTATGCAAAACCGAGATAAAAAAAGACTACTTATTATCTTTACCCAGAAAAACTCCTTCTACTATAAGATAGTAACGGCTAAATCTTCCTTTTCTTCAATCAATCACTCAAAAGAAAAGTCATCATTAATCAGGAATGTAGAATGAATGTCTTAATTCTCAGTGTCATTTTTAAAACAGTGCTTCACAGTAATTTTTTATATTAGTAATTACTATTCTTTGGCTGAACTATTTGATGCTTTGTCATACGACGATATATCGTGGGTCGTGACACACCCAATTGTTTCGCAACAGCGGATACATTCCAACGCTGCTGCCGTAGCAAATTCAATAAAAATTGTTGCTCTGAATCATCATTTGACAACTTCTGACAACCCTCATAAGTCGGTGTTATTGGATGAAGCGGAATCAATGGTTCAACCAATCCGTTTTGATGGACAAAAAACTCTTCGGGAAGATGCTGTATAGATATTTCATCGGTTTCACAAATGGCGTCAGCAAAGGTTAATGTATTAACAAGTTGACGGATATTACCAGGCCATTCATACGCTAAAAGTGCGCTCATGGCATCGGCTCTTAATCTCACTGCTGGATTAATTTTCTTTAAGATCATTTGAATGAGATATGGTTTATCAGCACGTGCTTTGAGAGTGGGTAGATGTAATGTCGCGCCATTAATACGATAAAATAAATCTTCTCTGAAACGCCCCTCTTTAATGAGTTGAGCAAGATTACAATGTGTGGCCGCTAATACACGTACATCCACATCAATCGCTTGTAGTGAACCTAACGGCATAACTTGCCCTTCAGCCAATACACGGAGTAAACGGGTTTGCAAATGCAGGGGCATATCTCCAATCTCATCTAGAAAAAGAGTGCCACCACTCGCCTGCTGAATTAATCCCTTTGCCCCTTTTGCACGCCCACCAGTAAAGGTTCCAGGCGCATAGCCAAAAAGCTCGCTTTCAATTAAAGATTCAGGAATCGCAGCACAATTAACAGCTATATAAGGTTTCTGTGCACGATGGCTTGAGTCATGAATCGCTTGTGCTAACACCTCTTTCCCAGTGCCTGTGTCACCTAAAATCAGTAGATTCATATCTCGATGACGTAGCCGTTTTGCCAGACTAATCGTTTTACGCATGGCTGGATCATCCGCACTCAATCCATCAAGTTGAAAAACAGACTCTTCTTGAGTAGCCAGTATTTGTGAAAGTTGAGGCTGATAAGGCACATTTGTGGCGGGCTCTATCAACATTCCAAACAAGGTTTGCTGTGTTCCCGATAAACGAAAAGCTCGGATACCATCTTTACTTTCGTAATTAATAGAGACGATATCCCGCCATTGACATTCTAACAATGTAGGTAAATATACCGTTGGCAGATCAATTATATGACATTGTGATAATAAACTACGGCCAGCAGTGTTTGCAGCCAGTACCTCACCATCTTCATTTAATGCAAATAAACACTGGCCATTTACTTGAACCAATTCACGAGACTGGTCGCACTTAAAAATCAGGCTATGCCGATAGCGCCTCAAGAAATACGCATCCTCTATTAATCGAGCGTAAAGCTGAGTTAAGTGCAAAGCAAAATTTTGGCTATCCGGTGTTCGTGATGAATCAAGTGCGGAAATATCTAACACTGCCAATAACTGGCCAGATGGGTCTTTAATCGGAGCGGCTGTACAAGTTAAACCAATATGGGAGCTATCAAAATGATCGACTCGATGACAAGTTAGGGCCTGCTGCTCTTGAATACAAGTACCTACCGCACAAGTACCGGCATATTGCTCACTCCAGTCCGCACCTAAATACAGACCCGCTCTATGCAAGCGCTCATCGTCATTTTTACTTCCTAAAAATTGGACGGTAATGCCTCGATAATCACTCAGCAATAAAACATAACCCAAGCCTGCTATTTGGGTATAAAGCTGCTCAACACCTGCGCGCGCAACATTCAAAAACTCATCCACCGAATCTTGATGCTCACGAAGAATCTGATGCGTCACAATGCGAGCTGGTCTTGGTTGACTGGGGTCTAAACCATATTCACTAAGGCATCGCTGCCAAGAACGCCCAATTAACTCATGGGGAGAATAATGCTTACCTAAGGCTTGACGGCCACTGTAGCTAAGTATTGCATCAATATGCCGACGTTGCTGACTTGTATGATTCATACAGACTCTTTGCTCCTGGCTATTATTTTTATTTTTAGATTACTAGCAGTCTACTCGTGAAGAATCAGGCTTTCTATACTTCTTTACCCAATTCTGATTCATCGCCCAGCTCAAGATCAACATCTCAAACTTCCCCGTCTCTACTTAGTTAAAAGGCGAACACTGGACGTTACACTTGTGAAAAAAAGCATTACAGGTGTAACGAATACGAAATACATTATCATTTAATCAATCTTACTTTTAAAAAAATATACGATATAAATCAAAAAGTTATAACAAAAAAATATCCGTGGCGATCTGTTGGCACGCATACTGCTCCATCTTCAGTACCAATATAGTTCAAATGAAACCAAGCATATGAACTTGGTATTAGGGTAGTAATAAAAATAATAATCTACATTGGAGTTACTTATGACGGATCCTTCAAAAAAAACATCTTCACTAAATACAATGCATCAACCCAACATAGCCATTATGGATTGGCTAGAAAAACTTTCGAACACGCTTAGCTCAAATACCCCAACTGATGCTGCGGTACTGTTTGAAGAAAATGGGTATTGGCGTGACTTAATATCCTTCACCTGGAACATTAAAACCCTTGAAGGTCGCACTGCCATTAGCGACATGATCGCTGACACCATAAAACGTGTTTGTCCGACTAACTGGCAATTAGAAGAAGATGCCACTGAAACAGACGGTGTGATTGACGCTTGGATTACCTTTGAAACTGCCGTTGCTAGAGGACGTGCATATTTACGATTGCGTAACGGTCTTGCTTGGACCTTCCTAACAACAATGACGGAGCTTAAAGACTACCCTGAAAAACGAAACAAACTTCGTCCAAAAGGCGCTGAACATGGAGCCAATAAAAACCGCCAAACGTGGCTTGAAAAACGCCACCACGAAGAAGCCACCCTAGGTTATACAGAACAACCTTATTGCCTGATTATCGGCGGAGGACAAGGCGGCATAGGTCTAGCGGCTCGCCTACGTCAACTTGATGTTCCCACTATAGTAATTGATGCCCTACCAAAACCGGGCGACACATGGCGCAATCGTTATAAATCACTCTCATTACACGATCCTATTTGGTATGACCACATGCCTTACCTCCCCTTCCCAGAAAACTGGCCAGTCTTCACCCCAAAAGACAAAATTGGTGATTGGTTAGAAATGTACACCAAAGTCATGGAGATCAATTATTGGGGATCTACACGCTGTATACATGCGGAATTTGACGAAGAGAAACAAGAATGGCGGGTAACTATTGATAAAAATGGAGAGAAACTCACCCTTCGTCCTAAGCAACTTATACTAGCAACAGGCATGTCTGGCATACCTAACATGCCCAACATACCTGGAATGGATACTTTTGAAGGAGAGCAACACCACTCTAGTCAACATCCTGGCGGAGAAGCCTATAAAGGTAAAAAATGCATCGTCCTTGGTGGCAACAACTCAGCCCATGATATCTGCTGTGCCCTGTGGGAAAATGATGCTGATGTCACTATGATCCAACGCTCATCCACTCACATCATCAAATCTGATTCATTGATGGAGCTCGTCCTAGGAGGCTTATATTCAGAAGAAGCCGTTGAAAATGGTATGACAACCTATAAAGCAGATTTAACCTTTGCATCTATCCCCTTTCAAGTGATGCCACAATTTCATATTCCTGCTTACCAAGCGGTTGCTGAAAAAGATAAAGACTTCTACCAACGTTTAACCGATGCTGGATTTCTACTAGATTTTGGCGAAGATGGCTCTGGTCTATTTATGAAATACCTTCGTCGTGGCTCAGGCTATTACATTGATGTTGGTGCTTCAGAGCTTGTCGCCAATGGAGACATTAAGCTTAAATCCGGTGTTTCTATTAAGAGCATTAAACCAAAATCTGTGGTGCTTACGGATGGTACTGAACTGGAAGCTGATTTAATCGTATACGCAACAGGTTTCGGATCGATGAACGGCTGGGCGGCAAAAATCATCTCCCAAGATGTCGCTGACAAAGTGGGTAAATGCTGGGGCATGGGATCGAACACAGCAAAAGATCCTGGTCCATGGGAAGGAGAGCTTCGCAACATGTGGAAACCAACTCATCAAGAAGCGCTATGGTTCCATGGTGGCAATTTGCATCAATCAAGACACTACTCTCAGTATCTATCATTGCAAATAAAAGCACGCATGGAAGGAATAGATACATCCGTATATGGTATGGAGCCAGTCCATCACTTAAGCTAACGACAGACCTAATTGTCTCGTCCTGAAACACATCAACGGCTTCTATAACAGAAGCCGTTTTTTTATATTGTGATTATAAAAAAGTTATACGATTCCCTGCTCAATCATGGCCTCAGCAACACGCCTAAAACTAGCAATATTAGCACCTAAAACAAGATTACCAGGTTGACCAAACTCTGTAGCAGTATCATTGGCTGCATTGAAAATATTTTTCATAATTACTTTCAACTTTTCATCTACCTGCTCGAACGTCCAATTTTGCATGCTTGCATTTTGCGCCATTTCTAACTGACTAGTCGCTACACCACCAGCATTCGCAGCTTTACCTGGACCATAAGCAATTTTCGCATCAATAAAGGCATCAGCTGCCGCTTGAGTAGACGGCATATTCGCCCCCTCACTCACAACAACGCACCCATTGGACAATAATGCCTGAGCGTCTTCTAAAGTAAGTTCATTCTGTGTAGCACAAGGAAAAGCAGCATCCGCCTTAAAACGCCATACGGCATGACCATTCGCAGGATAATCAGACGCTGGAATATATTGAGCATCACTATGTTTTTGTAAATACTCTACCAAGCTTGCGCTACGTACTTCTTTCAATTCTTTTAATAAATCAAGATCGATACCTTTGTCATGATAAATAGTGCCACGTGAATCTGAACAACTAACAGGTATCGCACCAAGCTGATATAGCTTTTCAATCGTGTAAATAGCTACATTACCAGCACCTGAAATAAGGCATTTTTTACCTTTTAAAAGGTCTCCACGGGCCTCTAGCATGTACTGAGCAAAATACACTGCACCGTAGCCAGTTGCTTCCTTACGAACTAATGAGCCGCCCCAAAGCAAACTTTTCCCCGTCAGTACCCCTTCGTAGCGGCCAGTCAAACGTTTATATTGTCCAAACATATAACCAATTTCTCGTGCACCAACACCGATATCACCTGCAGGAACATCCGTTGTTGGGCCAATATGTCTATATAACTCGGTCATAAATGACTGGCAAAAACGCATAATCTCGCCATCAGAACGGCCTTTAGGATCAAAGTTAGCGCCACCTTTACCGCCACCAATAGGCAACCCCGTTAGTGCATTTTTAAAAATTTGCTCAAAGCCTAAAAATTTAATGATGCTGGCATTTACACTAGGATGAAACCGTAAACCGCCTTTATAGGGGCCAAGTGCAGAGTTAAACTCAACACGATACCCTTTATTGACTTGAATGTTACCCTTGTCATCTACCCAAGGAACACGAAACATAATTTGACGCTCAGGCTCAACAATACGTTGTATTATTGCTTGCTTTTGATAACGATCATTACCTTCCAATACGGGCTCAAGTGAATCCAGCACCTCTTCCACGGCTTGATAAAACTCAGATTGAGCAGGACTAGTACGCTTCAAATCAGAAATGGTTTGATGGACATAAGTCATAAAATTTCGGTTCCTGTTTAATAGTCAAAATATTACTTCCATTTTGTTAATCATCGAATAATAAAGGCATGGGTACTTTCTAAACGTTTCAATCACACTATTTCACTAAGTAATTTTGTGACGATACTTACCGTTGTATGAGAAGAAAGGCGGGTACAGCTCATGCTCTCGATGCTTAACTGAGCATATTCATCATCAATAGTTAACAAATTCAACAACCAAGACAAATAATCTATCGCTCTAAATTGGTGCCATAGATTATATGGAAAATACTTAAAATCGTAATATTGACCTGTTTATTTGTTTGAAAAACGGTCAATGCTACTAATTTTTTAAAGCGTTATACATGGAATAAACCAGAAAACTTGCAGAAAACAGAAGAATTATCTTGTCAAAGCAACAGATTTTTCATGCTTTATTATGGAACAATGCAATTTTTCACTCTTGACTTTGTTAATTATAAGAGATGTAAATAAACCAATTAAATACTTATAAATCATGTATATAAATCAAAAGATCAAAGCGCACCATTTATAAACAACATATCGCACCAAAAAAGAACTAGAGATATCACAACCCCTTTACCCATTTTAAACAGTAAACCCTCTGCTACAAAAAAACGGCTTCTGCAACAGAAGCCGTTTTTTTGTAAGCCAGCGCACGTTTTCTTAGCCTAATGAGATAGGATCAATGTTTTAAGATTTTTTCTCTAAATTTTACTCACCAGAAACGCTCACATACTTACGCCAATTATGTTGCTCTTTAAAACCCAGAACATCACGGATCTTACGGTTTGAGAACAAAGCCTCGTGCTCACCCATTTCTCGAGTAAATGGCACATCTGGAAAAAAGCGTTCTGCTAATTTTTTAGTCGGAATAATCGCGCCATTATCGTCGTTGCCAGCATTGAACACTTGGAAACCTAAGCCATCTTTTTGCAAACATAAATCAACAATTTGCCCAAGATCACGAGCATCGATATAGCAAAAAGCATTTCGGCGACGCACTTCAGGGTGTTTAAAATAATGTGGAAACAATTCAGCGTATTCATGAGGCTCAATCACATTACCAATGCGCAGCGCGTAAATATCAATTCCTGAACGACGCTGAAAACTACGTGCTGTTTTCTCGTTAACTACTTTAGACAAACCGTAGCTGTCCATAGGATCAACATCGTAATCTTCTTCTAATGGCAAAGAATGCGGATTGGTTTGCCCATCAGAAAAACAAATACCATAAGTGGTCTCTGACGACGCAATAATTACTTTCTTAATACCAAGCTTTACCGCAGCTTCAATAACGTTGTAAGTACCAATGGTATTCACTCGAAAGGTTTCATTATCTGGATTGATCAGGATTCTAGGTACCGCGGCGAAATGCACCACAGCGTCAAATGTTGGCACGCCTGTACCAGGCTCTAATTCATCAAAACCAGCATACGAGCTCATTGCATTGAACATCTGACCAGAATCGGTAATGTCCGCAATCAGGTTATCGACCTTAGGATGATCCAGTGGCGTCAAGTCTACATTAAGTACTCGATATCCCTGATCAATAAGATACGCAACGGCATGCTTGCCTGCTTTTCCCGATCCACCTGTAAATAATATTCGTTTTGCTGTCATAACCTAACCTCGATGAATTTTAATTATTATTAAAAGACTCTACTTCATTCTTAGATAAATAACGCCATTGTCCGACATCAAGATCAAGGCAAACCTCGCCTATTTTCTCTCGATGCAAACCAACCACTCTATTGCCAACGGCTGAAAACATGCGCTTAACCTGATGAAACTTGCCTTCGGTGATGGTTAAAAGTACTTCTTTTGGAGTAATAATGTCTAATTTGGCGGGACGAGTTAAACCTTGCTCACCTTGGAGTTGCAGCCCTTGTTTGAACTGAGTGACAAGGTCGCTACTCCGTTCTGCAGGAATGGCTTGAGACAACTGAACTCGATAGACTTTGCGGCAATCGTTCGTTGGCAGTGTGATATTAAAAGACCAACGCCCATCATCGGTAATTAGCACCAGACCAGTTGTATCCGCATCCAAACGCCCCGCAATATGTAGCTCAGAAGCTTTATCAACGTCTAAATAATTGAACACAGACGGATACACTTCATCGATATTCGAACACACCGTAGCTGCTGGCTTATTCATAATAATGTAGCGAAAATCGCGCGCTTTTAGCCTATCACCCTTCAAGAGTACCGTATTGTTTTCATGCACTTGAGTCGCTTCGCTTGTCACTACTTCACCATTGACGCAAACCTCACCCGAATGAATGTATTGAATCGCTTCCTTTCTGGTCAACTCAGTACTTTTACAAACAAACTTATCAAGACGCATAACAGGCAACATTATCAGGTGGAAGAACCAGACATTATCCTTTCTGAGCAGTAATTATCAACGCCAGACGGATTTTCCCCAATATAGAAGTGCTTTTACGTTATACTGCATCATCTTTTCATTTCGACACACCTTACGACAATCTGTCAGAGCACCTTATGCCATTTGCAAAACTAGGATTATCCAGTCCTCTTGTTAAAGCTATTACCGAATTAGGTTACAAAACCCCTACACCAGTCCAGAAACAAGCGATTCCCATCATCCTTTCGGGTAAAGACTTAATCGCCACAGCACAAACAGGAACAGGCAAAACTGCTGCTTTTGTTCTGCCCTTGCTAGAACGATTCACTAAAGCCGGAACATTACGCGGCAAACGCATTCGAGTGCTGATTCTCGTGCCGACTCGTGAGTTAGCCGTTCAGGTTGAAGCCAGTGTTGCTCAATACGCTAAACACACTAAGCTAACCTCTATGGCCGTGTATGGTGGTGTGGATACTGAAGCACAAAAAGAACGTTTAATCGAAGGCGTAGATATTCTGGTCGCCACTCCAGGCAGATTGCTCGATTTAGCTCATCAACGTGCGCTGCATTTTGATGAACTTAAAGTCATGGTATTGGACGAAGCAGACAGAATGGTAGACATGGGCTTTGTTGGCGATATCAACAAAATCATGGAACGCCTACCTGAAAATCGTCAAAACCTTTTATTTTCAGCAACCATGACCGACGATGTTCGCGCTCTAGCGTTTGATTTTTCAGACAGCAAGATGACCGATCTAGCGGCTGAAATATCTATTTCACCTAATGTCCGCGCGGCCGCAAGTATCAAACAATGGTTAATTACCGTTGATAAAGACACTAAATCTGCCTTATTGAGCCATTTGATTAACGAGCAAAAGTGGGATCAAGCACTTATCTTTATCGAGAAAAAACACGGTGCAGCTAAGCTTGTCGATCAGCTAGCCAAACGAGGAATAGTCGCCGATTGTATTCATGGTGATAGAAGCCAAGCCATGCGCGAAAAGATTTTGGCTCAATTCAAATCTGGTGAGCTAAAATATTTAGTTGCAACGGGCGTTGCTGCGCGTGGTTTGGATATCGGTTCA
Source organism: Marinomonas sp. BSi20584 (assembly GCF_002792415.1). Taxonomy (NCBI): domain Bacteria; kingdom Pseudomonadati; phylum Pseudomonadota; class Gammaproteobacteria; order Oceanospirillales; family Oceanospirillaceae; genus Marinomonas; species Marinomonas sp. BSi20584. Next base: position 16,468 of record NZ_KZ454885.1, on the reverse strand, counting down.
TTAAGTCGCGTGGTCAATTATGACTTACCGTTCAAACCAGAAGAATACATTCACCGCATTGGCCGAACAGGTCGTGCTGGTGCTTCTGGTGAAGCTATATCCTTTGTTGCCATGGGTGACTTTAAAAACCTTTGCGCTATTGAAAGCCGACTAAAGCACATTATCGACCGCAAAGAGATTGCAGGCTTTCCAGTAAGAAAAGTCGTACCCGTTTCAATCTTAAATTACGTTCGCAAAGCAAACCGTTAAAATACGATTTGCCCTAGGTAGAAAAACCTTCTACCTAGGGCAAAGCCTCAAGGCCTAAAATAATAGCCGTTACGGGGCATTCTTTTCTATAAAGTGACAGCCATAAATCTAATCTTCAAAAGTTCATCTATTTAACCAAATCAGCATTATTTGAGTATAAAAAGGCCGCTTTGATATACAAAAGTTTACAAATATGGATACTATGCTGTATATCTAAGCATTGAATTATGATGTCGGTAAAAAAGCAAAACAATGAAAGACAATATAACGGTATCCATTTCTTCAGTTGATGGAACAAAGCATTTTAGTTTCGGCAAAAGAACACGTCATACATTCAAGTTTATTAGCTACATTATTTTTCTTGCGATCCTACTTACCGCAGGAATCATTTACTACTTAATTAGCGATGCCGAATATTCAAAGCTAAAATTGCTCGAACTAGAAAATAAGTCCTCTTCTTTAACCAAAGAAATCACCTCGCTTACAGCACTAAAACTAAGCTTGGAACAGGATTTATCTGAGCGAGAAGAACGAATGCAAGTGGTCTCTGATCGACTAAATGATTTAGAAAAAGTTCTAGGCATGGATAATCAAGATAATGTCGAGCTTGAATCACGTTTAGACACGGCGGCGATGAACTCGTCATTGCGAATTGCAATGCTGACTCAGATCCCAAGTGGGCCACCAGTAAAAGATGCAAGAACCTCTTCTGGCTATGGAGAGCGACAGCATCCTGTTATTGGCATAATGAAATTTCATCGAGGCCAAGACTTTGCGGTAAATACAGGAACGCCAATTTATGCGCCAGCAGATGGAACAGTCGAAGTAACCAGACCCAGTAATGAAGGGTCAGGCAATTTCTTGCGCTTATTACATGGATATGGATTTTCTAGCTCTTACTCTCATATGAGTAAGTTTGCGGTTAACAAAGGCGATTTCATTAAAAAAGGCGATTTAATCGGTTATTCAGGTAACAGCGGATTAACCTCAGGACCTCACCTACATTATGAAATACGGTTCATTGGACGAGCACTAGATCCCAAGCCCTTCATAGTTTGGGATGTAGATAATTTTGATACAATTTTTGAAAGTGTAAGAGGTATACGATGGGAATCTTTGGTGGGCAAAATAGAATTAAGAGTCAGTCAGCAACTACAACTCTCATCGCAGAAGGCTGCACAATTAACGGGCACATAAAAGTCGCTAACCAACTACAAGTAGATGGTAATGTCGAAGGCCAGATTGAAGCAAAAAATCAAATTAAAATTAGCACATCAGGCAATGTTCAAGGCGAAATCACCACGGAACGCTTGATCATTAACGGCAATTTTGAAGGTATCTGCCACGCAAATTATATTGAAATTTTAAGTTGCGGCCGCGTTAGTGGCACCGTTTACAGTGACAATTTAAGTATTGAGCCTGGCGGCAAATTTATGGGCATCACCAACCCATCAGATAACACTATAGAAAAACAAGAACATCATGAAGGGCTTAGTAGTCTTGACAAGCTAGATGAACTAGATCTTCAAGAAGACAACGTGGTTTTGATTAGTAATGATAAAAACGCTTAGTCTAAAGCAACATTTTTTAGCGAAGAGTTAACTAGGGGAAAAAGCCTTAAGCAGCTCGATATTGGTTGGGTATTTCTAATAATACCCAACCATAGAACAAATTAGTCACCTGATGATTTAATTAACGACAACCCTATTACGGCCACTTTCTTTCGCTTCATAAAGTGCATTGTCGGCTCTTTTAACCACGGCCTCTATCGTATCGCCTGCCTTGAAGGCGGTTAATCCAAAACTAGCAGTTTTGTGTTCTATACCCTCAAAATCATATTGTGCAATTTTAAGCCTAACTCTTTCTATTATTAACTTAACATCTTCAATACTTGATTCAGGGAAAATGATAATAAACTCTTCCCCACCGTAACGTCCTACGTAGTCTGTTATTCTTAAACTGTCTTTCAAAACACTTGCTATTTCAACAAGGACACTGTCGCCTCGCTGATGACCATACTTGTCGTTAACCTCTTTAAAGTGATCGATATCAAGTATAGAAAGACAAAAGCTATTATCAACATGGTAGCCTTTATCAATCTCAGCTTGTATAAGCTCTTCCAGCTTTCTTCTGTTAAATAATGTTGTTAGGTTATCCGTAAGAGCCAATCTGTTTAACTCTTTATTTTTTTCTTCGATATCTTTTTGAGCTTGCTTTAACAATGTATTTGCTTTGATTATTTTTCTATTCCAATAGATCATAAGGGCAAGAAAAATCACAATAGCCAATACAATTTGCCATACTATTTTATAATTTACGTCTTGTTCGTATTTTATAGGAATCCATTTTGTAAATATCTTTCTATGGCGCTCATTTGTAATATTATTAACAACTTTTTGTAAAATCCCTAACAGGGCAACATCATCTTTTCTGACAGCGATAGAAAGTCTTAAATTTTCAGATATTTTTCCAGCTATTTTTAATTCACCAAAATATTTGCTTTGAAACTCATACCCAATACTGGCTAAAGTATCAATATAAGCGAAGAGTTGGCCATTCTTGACCTGATCTAAGCCATCATAAATATCATCAACTTCGACTATTTTTAATGACGGATATTTCCCACGCAGTATTTTTACAAAAGCATCACCTTTTATTATTCCAATTTTTTCGCCTTCTAAGTCCAGTATCTGATTAATGAATGGAACATCAACTCTCGTAGCGACAACTAATGGAACATCTAAATAATGACTAGTGAAGTTTAAGTATTTTTTCCTTTCTGGCGTTTCCATTCCTAAAGCGAGCATGTCACATTTTTTCTGCTGTATAAATTCTACAGATTGATTCCAATTTTTTGTTTTAACTAATTCAAATTTTGCTGAAAGCATTTGTTCAAAAAGACGATAATAATCCGAACTCATTCCAACATGTTCACCGTCTTCATTCAGACCTTCAAAGGGCAAACCACTTGGGTTGATACAATATTTGATAGTATGGGTATTAATGTAAGCTTTTTCAGCATCATTGAGATCAATATGCCCACCTGGGTACTCTTTAATAGAGCCAATCCATTTATCACTCAATTCCTCAATTTCTCTTTTTGATATAGAGGTAAGAGACTTTTGTAAAATAGAACTTAAAAGGCTTTTTCCGGGCTGTATTCCAAACCTTAAGTCTTCTCTATTTGTATTTGGTAAAACAAGCTCACTTGCCAACTTTATATTATTGTATAGATTCTTTTTAATCAGGTGATTTATATTAGGTAGATTTTGCATTAACGCATCAATTTTACCGAAGACTAAATCCTTAGTTAACTCATCATAGCTATCATAAAAAATCAGATTCATTGAGCCTAAATCTTCAAGTTCCTTAATATAAAAAACGTCCTTCAACACACCAACTTTTTTTCCTGTTAGACTTTTTAACCCATTGTATTCACCAAAATTATCTTTAATGAAGATCATAATAGGTATGTTGTAATATGGACTGGTAAATATAGTAAAGGGCTCTCTGTATTTTTTATAAGAAATACTACTTATCATATCGATTTCTTTGTTTTTAAACGAATTATAAATAGTTGTCCATTTATCAATGTGTTTTTCGAATTTCAGACCAGTTTTCTGTGATATCAAATTCAACAAATCGTGCTCAAACCCGACAGGCTCGCCTTCAATATAATATGAGAAAGGAGTAAAATCGGGCATCATGCCGATGCTTACCACTGGATTATCTTTAATAAAACCCTTTTCCTCTTTCGTTAAATCCAAAGGTTTCGCTATAGATCCAACTGAATATAGAAATAGAAAAAGCAATGTTATCAAGATTTTTTTCATTACTATCTCAGTAAAAATTTCAAGTGTAATTTAGGACTAATCAAAAACTGCTCTAGAAAAAAGGCTCTTCAGGTACTTATTATAAAAATGAAGACCTTTTAAAACCTATTAGTTAGGTCGGCGAAAAAGCCTTCAATAGCTCAGCATTGGTCGGAAATTCTTCTAATAATTCAACTAACTTCTGAGCACCATCTACCGGCTTAAGATTTGTAAGTGAACGTCGCAAAGCACGCACTTTCTCAAGATCTTTTCCATCAATAAGCAATTCTTCTCGACGAGTACTACTTTTCGCAATGTCGATAGCAGGAAAAATTCGATGACTCGCCGCTTCTCGTGACAAAACAATTTCCATATTGCCCGTACCTTTGAACTCTTCAAAAATCACCTGATCCATCTTGCTGCCAGTATCCACCAAAATAGTCGCGAGAATTGTCAATGACCCTCCGTTCTCTACCTTTCTCGCTGCACCAAATAGCTTACGAGGGATTTCCAACGCTCTTGTATCAAGTCCGCCAGACATGGTTCGACCGCTGCCTCGCTGCTCGGCATTATGCACTCGTGCAAGCCTTGTTAATGAATCAATCACAATCATCACGTCTTGACCTTCACCGGCTTGCTTACGCGCTGTTGCTAGCAGCGCATCGGCTACACGAACATGTTGTGTATAGCTTTCATCAGAAGACGACGCATGCACTTCTGCCGATACGCTGCGCTTGAAATCCGTTACTTCTTCAGGGCGTTCATCGATAAGCAAGGCATATAGCTTTATTTCAGGATAAGATTCTGCCACGGCCTGACAAATGTGTTTTAACATGGTTGTTTTACCAGATCCTGGTGGCGCAACAATCAGGCCACGCTGCCCCATACCAATTGGCGTGATCAAATCCATTGCACGAACCGTTCTCTGTGAAGAACCAGATGCCAGATGAATACAAGGGGAAGGATGAATGGCCACGCCGTTTAGAAAACGTTTTTCAGGATCATTCGGATACAAATCCTCGGCCACCTCATCGACTGGGTTCACGTCTGAAGATCGTTTACCTTTCAAACTTAATATTTTTCTCGTCATATTGTGGTCTTATAGTCTTGGATAATTATGTGTTTGATTTATTGATAAAAATGATACTACTTTACCATAAAGACAATAATTTTTTACTGCTCATAATGCTTAACCTTCGTTATAATAGTTTCAGATTAAATTTATAAAACAATAAAAAGCTCGTATCTACACAGACACAAGATTTCAGGCTTAGTAAAGGGGATAAGTGTTGTTTCGTTTAGACTTACAAAGACTTTTTTTACTACTGACCATTGCAGCTGTGTTACTTACTTTTGCCAATAGCTACTATGTAACTTACCAAGTCCAAAAGCAATTACTGATCGACTCAACGCTTGAAGCCAATCGCGTTTACGCTGCAAAGCTAGCAGAAACCACCAATAATTTTTTACAAAATGCTCAAAAGCAATTAGCTTACAGTGCAAATATTTTATCAACAGATTTTGATAACGAAGCACTTCTAGAGTCAGAAGCCAAAAGACTATATCAGCAATCAAGCTTCTTTAACTCTGTTTCAATTATTAATTCAAAAGCAATTATCACGACTGTTTTTCCACTTACAGTTCCTGTGAAAGGACTCTTATTACCAACTGAAGCACGCCAATCCTTTAATAGTCGAAAACCAATAGTAGCAGATCCATTTCTATCGCCTTCTGGCAGTTATCTAGTCAGTATTTCTCATCCTATTTATACAAAGAATCGCGAATATTTAGGCTATATTGCCGGCACCATTTACCTACACCAAAACAATGTATTCTTTAACCTACTCGGCCAACATCCTTATAGCGATGGTTCATACATATATGTTGTCGACCGACACAAAGAAATAATTTATCACCTACATAAAAACCGCATTGGAGATCATGTTCAAAACAACCCTGTTCTAGATGCTTCCATAAACGGTCAATCAGGCAGTGCTCGCGTTGTTAATTCATTGGGGATATCTATGCTAGCAGGCTACGCACACATCGAACGAGCTGGCTGGGGGGTAGTTACGCAACGCCCTTTTGATAGCGCTATGGCTGAATTAGATGTGCAGTTGACGGAAGTAATTTGGAAAAGCTTACCAGTACTACTATTGACGTTTATAGCTATCTGGATCGCAAATCGATTTATTACAGCACCTTTACAAGCGTTAGCACACCAAGCTAGTAATATGCACGACAAAGAGGCAGAGCATAATATTCTAAGCATTAAATCATGGTATTTTGAGGTTTATGAGCTTAAACGAGCAATTCTTAGCGGTTTAGCTTCCTTGAATCAAAAAATAAATCAACTAAATATAGACACGAATACAGATCCCCTGACGGGTTTATACAACCGTCGCAGCTTAGATCAAATACTAGAACAATGGCGAGAAATGAAGCAAAGCTTTGCTGTGATTGCATTAGATATCGACCATTTCAAAGTAGTTAATGATCTGTTTGGTCATGATGTAGGCGATGAGGTTTTAAAGCAGTTGAGCTGGCTAATGAAAGAGACCGGCGATAAAAACGCGATCATTTTTCGTAATGGCGGGGAGGAATTCTTAATTCTATTACCATCAACTAAACAATCTGTTGCGCATCTTTTTGCGGAGAAATTGCGTGTGAAAATTGCACAATATGAAATACCTATAGCAGGTAACATCACTGTTTCCTTAGGCATTTCATATTGGGATAGCAATAGCAACGATACGATTAAAATAACGCTCAAGAAAGCGGATATCGCTTTGTATCAAGCAAAACGACAGGGCCGAAATTGCTCTATCGTTCATAGCTAATTATCTAGTCTTTTTAAGGCTCGGCCTCTCGGCTCATCACCTTCATAAAGCACTATATCAGAATGCAAGAATTCGGCCGCCTCAGCGGAGCCTTCTACTTTAACTGCACTGCGTTCTAACATTTCAGCTTCAAACTCGGTTAGTACACTTGATCGAATACCCGCTTCGCGCCACTGAGACTTTGACCAGCAGCCTTTGGATATTTCGCGTGCCAAAGCCAACGCATCCAACAAAGCCTGATTCGCACCCTGCCCTTTAAATGGGCTCATTGGGTGAGCTGCATCGCCAATCAGCGTGACTTTATCGCCTTTCTCTAGTAGTTCTGCAGTAAGTAATTCTCGGTCGTAAACCGGATAACCTGACACTTGTGCCGTTTGAGTAGCCGATAGAATCTGAGGAATAGGATCATGCCACTGAGTTCTGCGACAGGCTTCGTCTTTTAAAGCCTGAACACCTTGAGCGCTCAAGGCTTTCGCATCGTCTTCTGACATAGGGAAACTCAGTTGCCACATTACAGAATCAGCGTCATAGGGCATAATATAAATACGTTCATTACCATTAGCTGTTTGAAATACCGTCGCCGAATCCAGCAGTTCGCTTTCTACACCATTGAGGTCTGACAAAGGACAAATCCCCAAAATAACAATACAACCAAGATAGCGTAACGGCGTCGTTTCCTCACCAATAAGTAAACGGCGCACCGCACTGCGAATACCATCAGCACCTACAACAAGATCCGCCTTGACGTGTTTTAACTCACCATCAACCAAAAAGCTAAGATCAACCTCATCACCCTCTTTTAAATCGACTAACCGATGTCCCCATTGTACAGCATCGCGCCCACCTAACCGCTCAAGCAAAGCTGAGCGTAAAGACTGGCGAGCAATATGAATATTGGTGCGCTTAGGCGACATCTTTGCGTCAGACTGCATCCACTTTCTCATGCCCCATTGACCGACAACTTTGCCTTCCGTCGTATGAACCACGTGGCGTGTTGAAACCACACCTTTTTCTAACGAGAAAATACCAAAGCCTTCAATCGCTTTACTCGCTTGCTGCAAAGTCAAACCATAACCTTGCGAGCGAGCATCAAAACCGTGATCTCGTTCATACAGCGTAAAAGGAATGCCGCGATGCAGACAAGCAACGGCCAAAGCCACACCGCCTATACCGCCACCAATAATAGCAACATGAGGATATTTTTCAGTATCTGGTTCAGGGTAACTAACAGAGGCAACCAAGCCTGAGCCAGCACAATTTGAACAGGATTCAAGATGTCCTTTAGGCCGAACTGGAGCTGGCCCTTCGCCTTTCAATCTTTCAAATTCGCTCAACTCTTTTAGATACAGCAAACGCACTTTCTTGCGCAACCTACGGCTTCTTTTACCGCGCCCCTGACATTCTGGACAAGCAGTCCAACTACCCGCTTCACTTACCACTTGATTAATTTTCCACTTGATGTGCTTTAAAAAAAGCTAATGATGTCGTCTTTCTATAAAAGAAATAGTAACCGATACAGTGGATAGGAGCCTAAAAGAAAAACCAGAATAAGGACTTAATTACTATGATAGTTATTATAGTCCTGAAAAATTGACTATATTAAAGTTCTATTTAAATAATGGCAGGCTCATAACTAAGCGCTTTTGTCTAGAATCAAAACGACACGTTTACATTCACTTTTAATTTTATCTTCCACAACTTCCGATGCTTTATTAACCGACTGAACACAAGTATGAGAGTAGAAGCGTATTGATGATGCCAGCACAAGAGCCAACGCTATAGAACCGATTGTTAGTAGCACCCTAAAGCCAATTATAGGAGTAAACAGCACCTCAGGTTTAAGAACATGTACGATGGCCGCATCCACCTTACTCACCAGATACCCTGAAACAAAGAGACCAACAACCAACACTATGAAGGGTATTCATGGCAATCAGTTAAATCATAGCATTTCTCATAAATTTCACCGGAAGCGGAGCAGCAATGAAGGGTTGCTTTAACAGGAACAAGTGCCATATTCACGATATCTAATTCCAAAGCCCCAATATTTTTATCTGAAGTTAAAAAATGAGGTCTTTTACCATTCGGCATTAGATATTTTGTGTCATCATGGTAAAAATGCTTCGCCATTGTAGAAGCCAAAGACAAACCAACATTACCACCAACAGGTGAATTACAGGCAGCACTACTACAAAACTGCCAAAATGTTACGCCTTGAGCTGCTAAATGCTGCCTGCGCAGAAAACCGTAGTGCACATCACCACTAAAAATAATGACATGTTTTATGTCAGGCGTTCTCAACAAAGCATTCTGTAAATTCTTAAGCGCTTTCTCGCTCGCAATCCACGGTTCTCTATCAGAAAAAGCCTTAAACTTTGTTAATAGCGGACTAAGTTGAGCAGCTTCAATGGCATTAAAGCCATACATTGGTGTAGGAGAAACCAGTATTAGCACAGAAGTTTTTGGTAAAAGAGCAAGTTTTTCGCCTATAGCATCAAGCTGTTGCTCAGACATCAACTCAAGGTTATCACCGTCATATACTCGCTGGGTCCGAGTATCCAATACAAGTGTTGGTGGTGCTTGCTCTAATAAATATCCCCAATACTTACTAAATAACACTTCTAAGGGTTTATGATTTTCCTGAGTAGGATTCTTTGCTAAAGCCGCGATATTTTGCTGTATTGTTGGACTAAAAGCGTCAGGCTGATTCCCCCAATGCTGGCAAACAGCATAGGCAGACAAAGCATTTACATAAACCTGTTTACCCAGCCAACTACTAGAAAGATTATGCTTATTTTCCTCTGTTAAGTTCCAATCATCCGTCACGTCATGATCATCAAACATCATATACACACTAATATTAGCCAATGCTTTACGAACTTGACTCGTTGCCGTTTGCGCGAATCGCTCCAAAACCACTTTTTCATTCTCGTATTGCATAGAGCTATAATGATATTCCCTATCATCTTTACGTCGCAGCGATGTCAGTCTTGGCTGTAGCGCTTTATATTTAGCAAATTTTTGCTTGGGTAAACTGGCACCAAAACTGAATAAATACATGCAAAAGTATTCAGAAAAGCTAAAAAGATGGGACCTTTTCTCTCCAGAGGTAAAGCCTAACTTTCGTTTAGCCTTACGCCATCGACCATCTAAATGCATTTTATCTGGATCAAAAGAGTCATTTTTGTCGGTATACATCATTTCATGGGGCAGACCTAAAGCCTCTCGAACATCTTGAAAGGATTGCAGCAATATCGGTGACACATCATCCGCATAAATTTGATCGCCAGTAAGATACAGCTGACTAGGTCTTGTGTTCTTCCCTAAGGCTTCCTCAATCAAATCAGCCATTTCAGCTAAATGGTCAACACCTTGTTTATCATGGGGTTTACGACAAGATGCCTGATATAGATAACGATGTTGCTTCGGTATCATCACACTTGGTAGCTTTTCTCCCTGTAAACAAACCAGTTCATTAAGCCCTGTTTCTACCAAGCCTTCGCCATCCACAATGACATCATAATAAATAATCTCGTTAGAATCAGACGGCGCTATGGTGGCAGATAACATTACAGCAAAACAGGACGAGCCAAGTTGCACAATACTACTTGAGACCTCTGAAGCAATATTACCCAAACTCTGTAATGATGGATAAACAGCGAGATTTATCTCACTAAACTCATGGTCTAAAACTTGCCATATATTAATTTTTTCACGAGTTGTATGCCTAACCATTGGCCCGCAGATAATTGCCATAATAAATCTCCCTATTTTTAGCCTGCTCAAATTAATTTACTAAAGAATATAGCCTCAACATAAGATTAGGACCAAGCTTTATATTAATAATTTAATAAACCTTCAGTCTTCCCAAGGATATAATATATAACTTAGCACTACTTTTGTGAGCTTTATAAAGGCCATCTGATGTTGCTGTTGGTGCAAATCCCCTTGCCTACTTACTGCATTCAAGGTAATTGCATTCAAACATAATAATTCGACCTGATCTTCGTTAATTTTTCCACAGCTAGCGAATCCCCCTATTCCGTCTAAAAAGAAATGATTCTCTTTTATAGATATCCGAGAACCGTTGCCAACGGCACTACAATTTTCATCGTATGCACGTTATAAATGCTCGTAAGAGGCTTGCAGGCTAGGATCACTACTGTTGTGATTTAATATTAGCATTCATAGATTGACAAGAGTCGTCATTAACCACTGAACTACCTGCCTGCTTCAGTTGCTTATTTCGAACCACTTGAATTGCTTCTTTATTTGTAGCAAGAGATTGTGGTGCATAGGGACGTCGCTCGACAACTACTCGCTTCTAAGAGGATTGCGATAAAATTGAATATTTTTACAAATATAAACATCTACTTTATTTTGGTCATACCCTACATGGGGTATATTCAGACTTGTATCCTCCCGCTTCTTAGGAACATTTCGATATGAAAGAAAACTCTATTTTAGATTTAGTCGATATGATCTATGAGCGTGGCTTTGAGCACAGAGACTGGGACAGTGTCTTAGAAAAACTCTGTGAAACAATTAAAGCCAAAAGCGCTGGACTGTTTTTTATTAAATTTAAGAAAAACGTTTATCGAGTCTTGGGAAGTTATGGTGTTCCGAGCGATTTTTCTCCTGAATATCAAGAGAAACTAGGTGTTTATGATGCTACAGGCACCATTATGAAAGCCTTACCTGAAGGAACCGTGCTTGGAGCCATTGACCATAAAACATCAAAATTCGACCATCCTGACTTTTATCAAAACCTACTTTTACCTAATAATGTTGGCTACATAAGTGCTTTAAATATTTGTAATAATACTGAGTACTTCGTTGGTATTGGCATTCATCGTGGTATGGATCAGGAACAATTTAATGACAATGAGCTAAAAGTATTGTCACGACTTTACCCTCATTTTCGTAGAGTATTTGATTTCTCTGACATCCTTGAAAAACTATATGAAAAAGAAGAAGTCCTTAGCAGTGCATTAGCTAAGGTTCCGCTTGGCCTAATTGCAATCGATGCTGACCTAAAGGTTCATTTTATAAACGACTTAGCAACATCTTTAGCTAATAGCGTCTTTGGCCTTCATATAAAAGATAAACAATTATTCACCGACAAGGTGTCATCCAAAAAAAATCTTAAATCAAAAATACAAAATGTATTAGACGGTCAGATTTCGGCTACTTCATTACAATTAGAAAATAACAATAATGTGACACCGCTATCTATAACGATCACAAACTCAAGAGTGCACGATTTAGATATATTAAAAAATGAACACCAAATATCAAATTTTGCTCTGGTGTATATTTCTCATCCTGACCTTTGCTCCCATATGTCATTGGAAGTGCTCAAGGAGGTATATAATCTAACAACTTCAGAAGCTCAATTAGCATTAGCCCTAACAAACGGTTTATCATTACAAAAGTATGCAGATTCTAAAAGCGCCAGCATTCAAACAGTCAGAAGCCAACTAAAAAATGTATTTAATAAAGTACAGGTAAACTCTCAAACCGATCTAGTTCGCACTTTGATTATGAGTTCTTTCAACATTATATCTTGATGGATATTTTTAAATTAGCAAGAAATTCATCCTAACTTCAAACTGTCAAATTCGCTTAGCTCTTTTAAATAGAGAAAACGTAATTTCTTACTTAGTCTAAATAATTCTTTTGCCTCACCTCTGACATTCTGGACAAACCGCTCAACTCGACTTTCCATCTTCCAATTTATTTACTTCTTCTTTATATAACTTGATTGTGATTTTCTCTTTTAGAAGGAAATATAGTAACCAATCCAAGAAATACTGGGACGAATAGTACGATTGTAATGATAGTTTTTACTATTACCCTAATAATTAAATGCGAAAAAAGTAAGACTCTTTTCTATGAAATCCAACTCACATAGGGCTTTGCAGCGGTGAAGTCTAGAGTATCGGCGCCATGCGGTCGTCTAAGACAAAAAGTACTGCTACACTCTTAGTCAACATTAAACTTATCAAAACATCACACTTTAGAGGTTTTTTCAAGATATCTGTCTAAAGATATCTGCCTAATAGACAAAGGGGAAAAAAATGAACAACAGTTTCGACACCCAACAACAGATCACCGTTAATGGCGAGCATTTTCATATTCACTCCTTAAAAGGACTTGGCGACAAAGCCAAGCGACTGCCGTTTTCTTTAAAAATATTACTCGAAAACCTACTTCGTAACGAAGATAGCGTTAATATTAAAAAGCAAGACATCCAAGCGTTATTAGATTGGGACCCTCAAGCTAAACCCTCCTCCGAAGTGGCTTTTACGCCTGCACGTGTTGTCATGCAAGACTTTACCGGCGTCCCAGCCATTGTTGATTTAGCTGCGATGCGCGATGCGATGGAAAAGCTAGGCGGCGATCCGGCGAAAATAAACCCACTATCTCCTGCCGAACTGGTTATTGACCACTCAGTACAAGTCGATGGTTATGGCAATGCAGCTGCATTTGATTTAAATACCAAACTTGAATATGAAAGAAATAAAGAGCGCTACGAATTTTTGCGCTGGGGACAAACCGCCTTTGATAATCTAAAAGTCGTGCCACCAGCGACAGGTATTGTGCACCAAGTAAACTTAGAATATTTAGCTCGCGTGGTATTTAACGAAGAACGCAATGGCAAAAAGTTTGCCTACCCGGACACGCTAGTGGGAACAGACTCACACACCACAATGATTAATGGCTTAGGGGTACTTGGTTGGGGTGTCGGCGGCATTGAAGCCGAAGCCGCTATGCTTGGTCAACCTATCAGCTTACTTATCCCTCAGGTTGTTGGTGTTAAGCTAAGTGGCCGCCTACCGGAAGGCACCACGGCGACCGATCTAGTACTTACCATCACTGAAATGCTACGAAATCATGGCGTCGTTGGTAAATTTGTCGAATTTTACGGTGATGGTCTTGCTGACTTGCCACTTGCCGACAGAGCAACCATTGCCAATATGGCTCCAGAATATGGAGCAACATGCGGCATCTTCCCTATTGATGATGAAACCATTAACTATCTTCGTTTAACAAATCGCGACGAAACGCAACTCAACCTCATTGAAGAATACGCAAAACACCAAGGTCTATGGCGCAATGATGGCGATGAAGCCAACTATACCGACAAACTTGAACTTATATTGAATGATGTTGTTCCTAGCCTCGCAGGCCCTAAACGACCACAAGACAGGATACCCCTTGATAAAGCAGGTGACACTATCCGTGATCATCTAAAAGGCTTTCAAGAAGAACGAATGGCTCGTGAAAATAAAAGCAGTGAAGAACAAGCTCGTATAGAAAGTGAAGGCCCTGTTATTCACCCCGATGAGTCCGTAGATGAAGCACCAATTAAAGGCGCGAGCATTGTTAAATTTAAAGGACAAGAATTTGAATTGAATGACGGCGCTTGTGTTATCGCAGCCATTACCAGCTGCACCAACACTTCAAACCCAAGCGTCATTCTAGCAGCAGGCTTGGTTGCTAAAAAAGCAAAACAACTAGGTATCAATGTAAAACCATGGGTGAAAACTTCACTGGCGCCAGGATCTAAAGTGGTAACAGATTACTTAGCAAAAGCAGGATTAATGGATGACCTAGAAAGCCTAGGCTTTAACCTCGTAGGCTATGGTTGCACCACCTGTATTGGTAACTCTGGACCATTAGCCAGTGAAATATCAGACGCTATCCAGAAACACAAACTCATCGTTAGCTCTATTTTATCTGGCAACCGAAACTTTGAAGGACGTATTCACCAAGACGTGAAAATGAACTTCTTAGCCTCGCCTCCACTCGTTGTCGCCTATGCCATTGCAGGCCGTACCGATATAGATGTGTACAAGGAGCCTCTTGCGCAAGACGCGAACGGTAACGATATTTACCTAAAAGACATTTGGCCAAGTGTCAAAGAAGTCAACGATCTTGTCAAAGAAACCGTTACCAAAGAAATGTTCGCCAAAAGCTACGCTAACGTATACGAAGGCGATAGCCACTGGCAGCAAATCCAAATTCCAGATGGCAAACTTTATGACTGGAACGACGCGTCAACCTACATCAAAAAAGCCACCTTTTTTGATGGCATGAGCATCGATCCTCCGGGTATTCCAAGCATTAAAGGTGCTCGCTGTTTAGCCAAACTGGGCGATTCTGTCACCACAGATCATATTTCTCCAGCGGGTTCAATTAAGGCTGATTCCCCAGCCGGTTTATACTTGCAAAAACACGGCGTAGAAAAAGCACAGTTTAATTCTTATGGCTCTCGTCGAGGTAATCATGAAGTGATGGTGCGCGGTACCTTTGCTAACGTAAGACTTAAAAACCTACTGGCACCGGGCACCGAAGGCGGCATTACCCGCACTCAACCGGATGATAACTTAGCCAGTATTTACGATGCTGCCGTGACCTATCATGAAAGCAATACGCCACTTATTATTTTAGCGGGTAAAGAATACGGTACAGGCTCATCTCGTGACTGGGCGGCTAAAGGCTCATTGCTACTCGGAGTAAAAGCGGTAATCGCAGAAAGCTATGAGCGCATCCACCGCTCTAATTTAATTGGTATGGGCGTCTTACCTCTGCAATTTAAAGACGGTGACAGTTATGAATCACTTGGTTTAACAGGGCAAGAGCAATTTGATATAAATGGCTTGTACGATAAAACCGATGAAGTAACCCTAATGGCGACGAATAGCGAAGGGCAAACAATAAGCTTTAGTGCTGACGTACGAATTGATACTCCCAAAGAGTGGGACTACTACAAACATGGCGGTATTTTACAGTACGTATTGCGAGGTATGCTCGGCTAACCTTCCCTGCATTTAATAAAATAGCCTCGCTCAATAATGAGCGAGGCTATTTTATTATCATCCACAAGTTTGTCTCTGAAAATCAACCCTCAGTTTGGCCAATTTTCTTCACCATGTTCACGCTAACGGTTTCATAACCCATTTCAGCGTATAGGTTCTGTGCTGCGTTATTATGAGAAAATACATGCAAGCCAATATTAACAATGTTGTGCGTTGCGGCGAAGTCTTCGATTTCCTTTAGGGCAAGCTTCGCATAGCCCTGTCGGCGATGTTCTGCCTTGATTTCTAAATCGTAAATAAACACCGTACTCGTGGTACTGCTGTTCTCTAAAGACAGCCATATCATACCGACTGTCTCGTTTACTTCAGGCACTTTCATTTCAAAGAAATGGTTATTATCTGTGTCTATTCCACGCGGTAACAGTCTTTCTATATCACGCCTAGATCGAGTTAATGATCCTGTTTTCTGCCAGCGGCCAGATGCCACATTCTCTCGCGCATACTGCATGATAAGCTCTTCAATATAAGATGCAAAAAAGGGTCTTGACATAGACACCAAGAAAGACATAACGACTCCATTTTATGAAAGGCAGAGGAAATCCTGCTCTGATAGCTTAAGTATTCATCAAATTTTCAATAAAAAAAACTTTATTTGAGTCTTGAAGCACTCATTAAGAAGCAAGCAGTTATAAAATAGCGACAATCAACATAGAGCATGACGGGTTTGAAAAGCAGTTTACTG